>NZ_JBLWIH010000006.1:0-93754 GCF_051364985.1 Microbacterium sp. I2 | reverse complement strand
GCATTGTGTCCTTCCGTCTCCCCCCCCCCCCCGCCACAGCTGCCACACGACGATCACCAGGGTCGTCAGCACGATCACCGCTGACACCGACAGCACCAGGGTCTGCTCGAGCTCGTTCACCGGGGCCTGCGTCCTTCGGCGGCGTCTGCCACGAGCTTCGCGATGCGCGAGGCACGCGTGTCGGGGCGGCGCGCCATGTCGACGTGCGAGATGCCGATCTTGCGGGTCGAGGGTGGGAACGCATCCCAGGCCGTGCGCGCCGTCGGCACCGCGTCGAGGGCGGCTGCGAAGTCGTCGGGCTCGCGCAGCTGGTCGGCGTTGTCGAACACGCTCCACGAGCCGTTCGCCTTCGCCACCTCGATGGCACGGATGCCGGCCTCGGTGAGCAGCCCCTCCGCCTCGAGCTTCGCCACCCGCACCTTGTTGGTCGCCGCCCAGCCGCTGGTGGGTCGCCGGGGCGCGAACCACAGCCCGCCCCGCAGCTCGTCGAACGAGCGCACCGGACCGTCGATCCACCCGAAGCACAGCGCCTGCAGGATCGCGTCTTCGTAGCCGATCAGGTCGAGGCCGGAGCCCGGACGTGGCCGGATCAGCCATGCGCCCTTCGAGGTCGCGTGGTGCTCGGCCAGCCATGCGCGCCAGGTTGCGGCATCCGTCGCTTCCACTCTTTCGCCGTCGTCGAGCGCACCCATGAAGGCGACCTTATCGGGGCACGCCGACAACCGCGGGCTCAGAGCAGCTCGGGATCCTCGGACTCGACGGGATCGCCGTCCAGGAGGTCGGCAACGGAGTCCAGCACCTCGTCGGGGCGGAACGGGTAGCGCTGGATCTCGACAGCGTCGCTGATGCCGGTCAGCACCAGGACGGTGTGCAGGCCCGCCTCGATCCCCGCGACGACGTCGGTGTCCATGCGGTCGCCGATCATGCCAGTGTTCTCGGAGTGCGCGCCCAGCCGGTTCATCGCGGAGCGGAACATCATCGGATTCGGCTTGCCGACGACGTACGGCTCCATGCCGGTCGCCTTGGTGATGAGCGCCGAGATCGCGCCCGTCGCGGGCAGCACGCCCTCGGTGGACGGGCCGGTCGCGTCGGGGTTCGTCGCGATGAACCGCGCGCCGGCGCCGATGAAGCGGATGGCCTTCGTGATCGCCTCGAAGGAGTAGTTGCGCGTCTCGCCGACGACGACGTAGTCGGGGTCGGTCTCGGTCATGATGAACCCGGCCTCGTGCAGAGCAGTGGTGAGGCCTGCCTCGCCGATGACGAACGCCGTCCCGCCGGGCATCTGCGACTTGAGGAAGTCCGCCGTTGCCAGCGCCGAGGTCCAGATCGACTCCTCCGGCACCAGCAGCCCCGACGCCCGCAGCCGGGCCGAGAGATCCCGCGGGGTGAAGATCGAGTTGTTCGTCAGCACCAGGAACGGCACGCCCTGATCGCGCCACTGCTGGAGGAGAGCGGATGCCCCGGGGACGGGTGTGTTCTCATGCACCAGCACGCCGTCCATGTCGGTGAGCCAGCATTCGATCTCGGCACGGGTGCGCATGCGTCAAGACTAGGTGGCGCGGGCGTAGGGTCGAAGCCGTGACCTGGGACCCCCGGAGCCTCCCCGACCTCTCCGGCCGCGTGTACCTGGTGACCGGCTCCAACGCCGGACTGGGCTACTTCGCGTCGGAGCAGCTCGTGCGCGCCGGGGCATCCGTCCTCATGTCGGGCCGGCACCCGAACCGGCTGTCGGCCGCGCGCGCCGCGATCCGGCGCCGCGTCCCGGATGCCGCGCCCGACGCCACCGAGCCGCTCATCCTCGACACCTCCAACCTGGGTTCGGTGCGCTCCGCCGCGGCGAGTGTGCGGGGCCGCGGCGGGCTGGACGGGGTCCTCCTCAACGCGGGGATCGTCCACGCCCCGCGTGTGCGCGAGACCACCATCGACGGTCACGAGGTCGTCTTCGCGACGAACGCCCTCGGGCACTTCGCCCTCGGCGGCGAGCTGCTGACCGCGCTGGCCGCGGCATCCGGCCGGATGGTGTGGGTCGGCAGCATGTCGGCGCGGATCAGCCCGTACGACCCCGTCGACCCCCACCTCGAGGACCGCTACACGCCGTGGCGCTCATACGTGCAGTCGAAGATCGCCACCGCCGCACTGGGCTTCGAGGCCGACCGCAGGCTGCGGGCCGCGGATGTGCCCGTCGCGAGCGTCGTCGCCCACCCGGGCTACTCCACAGGCGGGCGTACGCCCGGCGTCGCCGGGGTGAACGAGCCTTCCCGCATGAAGCGGTTCCGCGACAACCTGCAGGCCGCCGTCGCGCAGTCCAAAGAGCACGGCGCGTGGCCGCTGGTGCGTGCCCTGGTCGACCCCGAGGTGCAGGGCGGTGAGTTCTGGGGCCCGGCGTCGGGAACCCGAGGCGCGCCCCGCCGCCGCACGCCCCCGAAGATCACCCGCGACACCGAGATCGCCGCGCGGCTGTGGGACGTGGCCGAGGCCGCGACCGGCGTGCACTGGCCCTTCGAGAAGGCCGCGGCCGCGGGTCCAGCCTCCGGCTGAGCCCGCCGTCCGCTCGCGCTGCCGGAATCGGCATCCGCTCCACTTCTCGCCGGGTCCGCTCGGCTCGCGCTGCCGGAACCGGCGTCCGCTGCCGAACGGAACGGGCGCGAGTGACGGTTCTCGCAGCGTGAGCCTGCCGCGTGTCGGGCCTGAGGTCCGCACCTGTGGCCCCGAGGTCGTGGCGCGGCACCGGTGGCGGCGCGCCCGACAGCGGGCAGCCGTCACCAGTAGGGGTCAGCTGCTGAGCCACACCGCGGCCGTGGCGGCCTCGGGGAGGGCGACCTCGACGCCGTCGACGCGGATGCTGCCGGCATCCGTCACGGTCACCGTCGCGCCGACGGCGACACCGGCCGCTTCGACGGCCCGGAGCAGGTCTGGATCGCGGTCGCTCACCCGCAGCACGCGGCCGACGTGCCCTGCCGCCGCCTGGCCGAGCAGAACGAACGGCTCACGGTGCACGTGGCCCGCAGCATCCGGGATCGCATCGCCGTGGGGGTCGAAACGCGGGCGTCCGAGGCGCTCGTCGATGCCCTCGAGCAGCCGGTCGCTGATCGCGTGCTCGAGCACCTCGGCCTCGTCGTGCACCTCGTCCCACGCATACCCGAACTCGCCGACGAGCCACGTCTCGATGAGGCGGTGGCGGCGGATGATCGCGGCGGCCCGCTGCTGGCCCGCCTCGGTCAGCGAGATGGGCCCGTACGGCCGATGCGTCACCAGCCCCTGCACGGCGAGCTTGCGCACCATCTCGGTCACGCTGGACGGCGCGAGGCCCAGTTCCGCCGCCAGCTGCGACGGCGTGATCCGCTCGGTCTGCCACTCGGTGTGGTGGTAGATCGTCTTGAGATAGTCGTCGATGGCGGGGGAGGGCACGCTTCAGGGTACCGGCGGCCTCACGCCCCGGTGAGGACGAGCCACAGCAGGATCGCGTTGAGGGCGATGAGGAAGACGGATGCCGCGACCCCGGCGATCGTCGTCCAGACGCGGTTGCGGTACCCGCCCAGCACGTCGGCCTTCGCGGTGAGGGCGACGAGCGGGATCAGAGCGAACGGGATGCCGAACGACAGCACGACCTGACTGAGCACCAGGGCGACGGTCGGGTCGAAGCCGATGGCGAGGATCACGAGCGCGGGGATCAGCGTGACCAGGCGCCGCGCGAGCAGTGGCACCCGGATGTGCAGCAGTCCGTGCATGATCTCGGCGCCGGCGTACGCGCCGACCGACGTGCTGGCCAGGCCGCTGGCCAGGAGCCCCACGGCGAACAGCGTCGCGACGAGCGGGCCGAGACCGGCGGCGAGGGCAGCATGCGCCCCCTCGAGCGAGTCGGTTCCCGGGACTCCGGCGAGGTTCGCCGCGGCGAGCAGCAGGATGCACAGATTCACCGTGCCCGCGATCAGCATCGCGATCGTGACGTCCCACTTGGTCGCGCGCAGGAGTCGCCGGGTGGGGATGCCGCGCAGCTCCTCCAGAGGGATGTCGATGCGGGCGCCGGGCGAAACGTCCGGGTTCGCCGCCGGGCTGGTCGACGGGCCTGTTGACGGGCCGGGCGCCGAGCGGTCCCTCGCCAGAGCTTGCGTGGGCGCGAAGCGGTCCCTCGCCAGGGCGCTGTGCGCGTATATGGCGTGCGGCATGATCGTGGCGCCCAGGATCGACGCCGCGAGCAGGACCGAGTCGGTGCCCTCGAACCGGGGGACGAGACCGGCGACCACGCCCGCCGGATCGGGCGGCGCGACGAAGACTCCGAACGAGAAGCCGATCGCGATGATGGCGAGCAGGCCGATCACGACGAACTCGAACGGCCGCGCTCCACGCCGGGACTGGATCAGCAGCAGGGCGATCGACACGGTTCCGGTGATGACACCGCCCCACAGGAGCGGGACCCCGAACAGCAGGTTGAGCGCGACGGCGCCGCCGATGACCTCGGCGATGTCGGTGGCCATCGCGACGAGCTCGGCCTGCAGCCAGTAGGCGCGACGACCCCAGCGGTTGCGCATCCGGAGGCCGAGGGTCTCAGGAAGGCTGCGTCCGGTGACGATGCCGAGCTTCGCCGACAGGTACTGGATAAGCCACGCCATGACGTTGCCGAGGACCACGACCCACACGAGCAGATAGCCGTACCGCGCTCCCGCCGTCATGTTGCTGGCGACGTTGCCGGGATCGAGGTAGGCGACTCCCGCCACCAGGGCGGGGCCGATCAGCCACGCGACGCGGGGAACGGTCTGCGGGCGGCGCGCAGGGGTGGCGGCAGAGGCGCTGACGTCGGCGGCAGTTTTCGGCACACCGAAACCCTAGCGGATATTTCGGTCCACCGAAATATTCTTGAGGACGCGGTGTTCACAAGTCCGGACGATGCCGCGACGCGCCCTGCCGGGCACCGCGCAGGGCCCGTGCATCCGGAGTTGTGGCACGGCCAGGCGGATAGCCTGATCCGGTGAACGCGCCGGACGAGAACCCCGAGCCCACTCTGCCGGTCGGCGTCGGGCCGTGGCCGGGCGGTCCGGACGCGTGGCCCGACGACCCCCGCTACGATCCCGAACTGCTCGCGCACGGCGACACGCGCAATGTCGTGGACGAGTACCGGTATTGGACGATGGATGCCATCGTCGCCGACCTCGACACCCGCCGCCATACCTTCCATGTGGCGATCGAGAACTGGCAGCACGACATGAACATCGGGTCGATCGTGCGCAGTGCCAATGCGTTCCTCGCCGCGGAGGTGCACATCATCGGCCGCCGGCGCTGGAACCGCCGCGGCGCGATGGTCACCGACCGGTACCAGCACGTGCGCCATCACGAGGACGTCGCGTCTTTCAAGGCATGGGCGGATGCCGCGTCCCTGCCGGTCATCGCGATCGACAACGTCCCCGGCTCGGTGCCGCTGCAGGACGCCGACCTGCCCGAGGCGTGCGTGCTGCTGTTCGGTCAGGAAGGACCGGGGCTCTCCGCGGAGGCGGTGGCTGCGGCATCCGGTGTCGTCGAGATCACGCAGTACGGCTCGACACGCTCCATCAACGCCAGCGCCGCGGGCGCCGTCGTGATGTACGAGTGGTGCCGCCGCTGGGCGTGACCGGCCGACCGCGTCAGGCGCCCGCGGTCATCCACGCCGAGCCGCGCACGCGCCAGCCGAGCGTGAGCAGGCGCGCGAGCATGTAGACGCCGAAGAACGCGACGGCCAGCCACGCCAGGCCCGCCGCGCCGGCGGGGTGGAGCACCGCGACGAGCGCGAGTGCCGGCACGAACGGCACGAGGTTCAGCACGCCAACGATCGCGAGGTACTTCGCGTCGCCGGCACCGATGAGCACGCCGTCGAGCACGAAAACGATGCCGCACACCGGCTGCGCGACCGCGAGCACGATGAGCGCGGGCTGCACGAGCGCCGCGATCGAGGCATCCCCCGTGAACAGCAGCCCGATGACGCCCGAGAGTGCGCCGATGACGGCACCGACGATCACTCCGAACCACGCGCCCCACGCCACCGTGCGTCCGAGGACGCGCTTCACGGTGCGCGTGTCCTCGGCACCGAGGCCCTTGCCGATGAGCGCCTGCGCGGCGATCGCGAGGGCATCCAATGCGAACGCGGCCGTCGAGAAGATGGTGAACGCCACCTGCCACCCGGCGAGTTCCTCGGTGCCCAGGCCGGTCGCCACGGCGACCGTCGCGAGCAGGGCGATCCGCAGTGACACGGTGCGCACGAACAGCCAGCCGCCGGCGCGGGCGGAGCCGCGCACGCCGTCGCGCTGGGGGCGGACGGATGCCTCATGCCGGCGCGCGAGCCGCGCCACGACCACGACGTACGCGGCGACCATGCCCCACTGCGCGACCACGGTGCCGACGGCGGAGCCCGCGATGCCCCACCCGAAGCCGTAGATGAACAGCCAGTTCAGAAGCGCGTTCGAGGCGAAGCCGAGCCCGGCGATCCACAGCGGCGTGACCGTGTTCTGCATGCCGCGCAGCAGGCCGGTGGCCGCGAACACGACCAGCATCGCGGGAAGGCCCCACATCGAGATGCCGAGGTAGGTCTCGGCCTGCTCGGCGACGACGGGCGAGGCGCCGAACAGCGCGACGAGGGCCGGGGTCGCGAGATACCCCACCAGCGCCAGCACCGCGCCGATGCCGAGCGCCAGCCACATGCCGTCGATGCCGACCGACACCGCCCGCGACGGGTCGCCCGCGCCGAAGCGGCGCGCGACCGCGGGAGTCGTCGAGTACGCGAGGAACACCATGAGCCCGACGATCGTCTGCAGCACCGCCGAGGCGATGCCCAGGCCCGCCAGCGGCTCGACGCCGAGATGCCCGACCAGTGCCGAGTCGACGATGAGGAACAGCGGCTCGGCGACGAGCGCACCCAATGCCGGGACGGCGAGCCGCAGGATGTCGCGGTTCAGCGTGTCTGGCGCACTCGTCACCCTCCCGAGCCTACGAGCCCCGGCCGTAACGACTCCGGCGGGCGCATATCCTGGAACGCATGACCGACGCCCCCCGCTCCGGTCTCGCGCTCGAGGAGCTGAGCGCCGAGATCCGCCCTCAGGACGATCTTTTCCGCCACGTCAACGGCGCGTGGCTTGACCGCACCGACATCCCGGACGACAAGGCGCGGTGGGGTTCGTTCCACCTGATCGCCGAGCAGGCCGAGAAGGACGTCCACGCGATCGTGGTGGAGTCCACGGATGCCGAGGCGGGCACCGAGACCCGCAAGATCGGCGATCTCTACACCAGCTTCATGGACACCGAGCGCATCGAAGAGCTCGGGGCGGCACCGCTGGCCGACGTCCTGGCCCGCGTGGACGCCATCACCGACATCGCCGGCTTCCTGCGCACCACGGGCGAGTTCGAGCGTGACGGCGTCGCCGCGCTGATCCACCTCTACGTCGAGCCCGACCCGGGCAACCCGCAGCGCTACGTGCCGTTCTTCATCCAGGGCGGACTGTCGCTGCCGGACGAGAGCTACTACCGCCTCGACAACTTCGAGGCCACCCGCACCGCCTTCCGCGCGCACGTGCAGAAGATGCTCGAGCTGGCCGGCGTGCCCGAGGCCGAGGCATCCGCTGATCGCATCTTCGCGCTCGAGACCGAGCTCGCCACGCACCACTGGGACAACGTCGCCAGCCGCGATGCCGTCAAGACGTACAACCTGATGCCGTGGGCCGACCTGCTGACGCTCGCGGAAGTGGACCTCGGACCGTGGCTGGAAGGTGTCGCGAAGGAGTACGCCGACGCGTTCGCCGAGGTCAATGTGTATCAGCCGAGCTTCTTCGAGGGGCTCGGTTCGCTGCTCACCGAAGACCGCCTGGACGACTGGAAGGCGTGGCTGCGCTTCGCGGTCGTGCACTCCGGCGCCGCCTTCTTGTCGGAGGAGTTCGTCGCCGAGAACTTTGCGTTCTACGGCACGCAGCTCACCGGCGTGCCGGTCAATCGCGAGCGCTGGAAGCGCGGCGTGAGCCTCGCCGAGGCCGCGATGGGCGAGGCGATCGGCCGCGTATACGTCGAGCGTCACTTCCCGCCCGCCGCGAAGGAGGCGATGGACGAACTCGTCGCCAACCTCATCGAGGCCTACCGCCGGTCGATCACCGACCTGGAGTGGATGAGCCCCGAGACCCGCGAGCGCGCCCTCGCCAAGCTCGACGCCTTCACGCCGAAGATCGGCTACCCGGTGAAGTGGAAGGACTACTCCACGCTCGAGATCGCCGCGGATGACCTTGTCGGCAACGTGCGCCGTGCGCACGTGTGGGAGCACGACCGGCAGCTCGCGAAGGTCGGCCAGCCGATCGACCGCGACGAGTGGTACATGACGCCGCAGACGGTAAACGCGTACTACAACCCGTTGATGAACGAGATCGTGTTCCCGGCCGCGATCCTGCAGCACCCCTTCTTCGAGGCCGACCGTGACGCGGCCGCCAACTACGGCGGAATCGGCGCGGTGATCGGGCACGAGATCGGTCACGGCTTCGACGACCAGGGCAGCCGGTTCGACGGCGACGGATCGCTGCGCGACTGGTGGACCGACGCCGACCGCGCCGCGTTCGAGGAGCGCACGAAGAACCTCATCGCGCAGTTCGACGCACTCGTGCCGCAGGGCCTCGCCGACGAGCACCACGTCAACGGCGCGCTCACCATCGGCGAGAACATCGGCGACCTGGGCGGGCTGGGCATCGCGATCAAGGCGTACCAGCTGCACGCCGAGCGAGCCGGCGATCCCGAGATCGACGGCTACACGGGCCTCCAGCGGCTGTTCCTCAGCTGGGGGCAGATCTGGCAGCAGAAGGGACGGGATGCCGAGACCATCCGCCTGCTGACGATCGATCCTCATTCGCCCAACGAATTCCGCTGCAATCAGATCGTGCGCAACATCGACGCGTTCTACGATGCTTTCGGTGTCACCGAGTCGGACGCGCTCTGGCTCGACACCGACCAGCGCGTCACCATCTGGTGACCTCGACACGCTGAACCACCCCGAACCCGAGACCACCTGGGGACACAGAACCGGAAGGGAAACCCGTGGGCACTGAGCCCAGAAGGGATGCGGAGTCGCTGCGGGGGTCGCGACGAAGCACCACCAGAAGGCTGCCGAGGAGGGCGGCAGCCGGACGCCGATCATTCACGTCGACGTTGAAGGCGCTCGACGATCTCGCCACATCCGGAGCGAAGATCTCGGTGCGCATCACCGATCTCGACCGGGGGACATCGGTGCTCGCCGGTGACGACTTCGTCACGCTTCCGGTGGCGGGCCTCGGTGTCGTGCCGCTCCTGATCGAAGTCGCCGCCGCTTTCGAGTCCGGACAGCTCGAGCCGCTCGAGATCATCGACCGCTCGCAGCTGGACACCGTGACGGTCGCCGGTGTGTGGCAGCACCTCAAGGCGCCCGCCCTGCCGCTGTCGGATCTTGCGGTGCTGACGGCATCCACCGGCGATGCTCTCGCCGCCAACGCGCTGCTCGCGCGCGTGGGACTGCCCGCGGTTCGCGCGCGCATCGAGCAGCTCGGGCTCTCGCGGTCGGCGCTGCTGGACCGCTTCCGCGACGAGCGCGGGCCCGACGACGCGCCGCACTTCGCGCTCGGATCCGCGCGCGAGCTCGCAGAGGTGTTCGCGGCCCTGGTCAACTCGCAGGTCGTGTCGCCCGGCGTGAGCGCGCAGGTCGCCGAGTGGCTGAGCCTCAATCACGACCTGTCGCTCGTGGCATCCGCGACCGGTCTCGACCCGTTCTCGCACGAGAACGACGAGCACGGCCTTCTCTTCATAAACAAGACGGGCCGGGATGCCGGGATCCGGGTCGAGGCGGGCGTCCTCGCCGGGCCGCGGGCCGGGGTCTCGTACGCGCTCATCGTGTGCTTCGACGACCTGTCGATCTACCACCGGATGCGCGCGCACGACGCCTTCCGTACGCTCGGCGTAGACCTCATGGAGTACGTGTTCTGACGATGCCGCGGGACGAAGGCGTCAGGTGACGGGGCATGACGTGCCGTTCGCGTGGCCGGAAGGCATCGAGTAGCCTCGCATGGTGTCTACGCCGCCGTACCGTGCCGACATCGTCGGCAGCTTCCTCCGCCCGACCGCCCTCGCCGAAGCCCGCCGCCGCTTCGCCGACGGCCAGATCGACGCCGATGCACTGCGTGTCGCGGAAGACACGGCGATCGCCGAGCTTGTCGTGCAGGAGGCCGATGCCGGCCTGAAGCTGGCGACCGACGGTGAGTTCCGTCGCTCGTGGTGGCACTTCGACTTCTTCGGGCTGCTCGACGGCGTCGACATCGTCGAGCTGGATCACGGCATCCAGTTCCAGGGGGTTCAGACCCGCCCCCGCGGCATCGAGATCACCGACAAGATCGGGTTCAGCGACAGCCACCCGTTCCTCGAGCACTTCCGCTCGCTCAAGAGCCTGCTCGAGCGCACCACCGGAGCCGTGCCGAAGTTCAGCATCCCGGCGCCGACCGTCCTCGACTTCCGGCTCGAGCCCGGCCACATCGCCGAGTCGGCGTACGACGGCCGCGAGGCGATCGTGGACGACCTGGTGCAGGCGTACCGCGACGCGGTGGCCGCGTTCTACGACGCCGGCGCCCGCTACCTGCAGTTCGACGACACCGCGTGGGCCTATCTCTGCTCGGACGTCGAGCTCGAGAAGGCCCGTGACCGCGGCATCCGCACCGACGGCATCGCCGAGCGCTACGCGACCATGCTCAACCGGATCCTCGACGGCAAGCCCGACGACCTGGTCGTCACCACGCACGTGTGCCGCGGCAACTTCCGTTCCACGTGGATCTCGTCGGGCGGCTACGAGCCGGTCGCCGAGCAGCTGCTGGGCAACACCGCGTACGACGGCTACTTCCTCGAGTACGACAGCGAGCGCGCCGGCGGCTTCGAGCCGCTGCGGTTCCTCCCCGAGGGCGACAAGACGGTCGTGCTCGGGCTGATCACGTCCAAGAGCGGTGAGCTGGAAGACGTGGATGCCGTCAAGCAGCGCATCGACGAGGCCTCGAAGTTCGCCCCGCTCGAGCAGCTGGCCCTGAGTCCGCAGTGCGGCTTCGCCTCGACCGAGGAGGGCAACGTCCTTACCGAGGACGAGCAGTGGGCGAAGGTGCGCGAGGTCGTCGACATCGCCGCCGACGTCTGGCGCTGACCCGCCGGTTCCCGCCGCTCGGCGGTCACGTCAGGTCGCGGCGGAGCGGTGCGGCGACTGCAATCACCGCGGCCAGCAGTGCGTAGGCGAGCAGGATGGCCGCGCCGAGCAGCGGAGAGGCCAGCGGTGCTCCGCCCAGCGGGGTCTGGTCCGCGATGGCATCGCTGAGGAACGTGAACCGGGTGAGGGATGCCGTCGCCCCGCCGGGCAGGAACGGGTAGATCGTGTTGACCCCGGGGATCAGCATGAGGACGTGCTCGAGGAAGTAGAAGTAGCCCAGCACGATACCGATCGCGAGGAGCTGGTGGCGCGCCAGCGCGCCGATGCCCACGCCGAGCACCATGTAGACGGCGGCCGCCAGCGCCAGCTGGGCAAGCGTCAGCACGAGGCCGTCGTTCGAGATCCCGAGATCGACGCCGCGGGCGGCGGCCGCCGCGATCAGCGAGACGCCGGACACGGCGGACGCGACCAGCCCGTAGAGCAGGCCGAGCATCGCATAGACGGCGAGCTTGGCCGCGAGGACGCGACCGCGACGCGGCACGGCGAGGAAGGTCGTGCCGATCGTGCGGTGCCGGTACTCGGCGGTGATCGCGATCGTGCCGATGAGCGCGGGCACGAACAGCAGCAGCGCGCCCAGGCCGACGACGAGGCCCGCGCCCTGCGCGGTGTCGATGCCGGGCATCGGCGTCGTCGAGTTCTCGGGTCCGATCAGTGCCAGCAGGCCGGTGAACGCGCCGCCGCAGGCGGCGGCGAGGACCGTCCAGAGCGGAAGCCGGGTGGAGAACAGGCGAACGAACTCGCCGTGGATCGCGTTCATCGGTGTGCGCCCTTCTGGGTCAGGTGGAGGAAGGCTTCTTCGAGGGAGGGGCTCGTGGCGAGCAGTTCGACCAGCGCGCCGGCCCAAGACACACGACCGCGATCGATGAGCACGACGTCGTCGATGCTGTGCTCGAGGTCGTTGAGCAGGTGGCTCGAGATCAGCACGGCGCCGCCCTCGGTGGCGAAGTTCCGCAGGAAGCCGCGCAGCCAGGCGATACCGGCGGGGTCGAGCCCATTGGACGGCTCGTCGAGGACGAGCACCCGGGGGTCGCCCAGGAGTGCCGTCGCGAGTGACAGGCGTTGCCGCATCCCCGTCGAGAACGTGCCGATCCGCCGGTCAGCGAATCCCTGCGCCTCGACGGCGGTGAGGACCGCATCGACGCGGTCGCCGGGAAGACCGCCGAGCGCGCAGTATGTACGGAGATGGGATCGCGCCGTCATCCGCGGGTGCGCGCCGGCGATGTCGAGGACGGCGCCGACGGTGCCGAGGGGAGAGGCGAGGTCGCGGTAGTCGCGGCCGTCGATGCGAGCCGTTCCCGCGTCGGGGCGGGTCAGGCCCAGCAGCATCCGCAAGGTCGTCGATTTGCCGGCGCCGTTCGGACCGAGAAAACCCGTCACGCGGCCCCCCTCGACCGCGAAGCTCACGTCGCTCACGGCCGTCACCTCGCCGAAGCGCTTGGTCAGGCCGCTCACCACGATCACCGGCCGCGGCGCGTGTGCACCCCGCATCCGATCCCTCTTCGCTGTCTGCTGCGTCGTCATCCGTTGCACCCTCGTCATCAGTAGAATCGTTCTAACGGAGAGAACATTATCACGCTGATAATAATGATGGGAGGCCCGAGTGGCCGACGACTCCTCGATCGCCGATGTCGTGATGCATCCGGTGCGGCTGCGGATCATCCAGCAGCTCGGCGGGCGCAGCCTGACGACGGCGCAGCTGCGCGCCGCACTCCCGGACGTCACGCAAGCGACGTTGTACCGGCACGTCGCGACCCTCGTGGATGCGGGCATCCTGACCGTCGTCGAAGAACGGAAGGTGCGCGGTGCGGTGGAGCGGACGCTGGCCCTCGGCGACCGCATGGCCCACGTGGACCAGACCGAGCTGCGCGCCATGAGCGACGCCCAGTTGCGGTCGGCGTTCCTGGCGTTCCTCGGTGACGTGTCGGCTGATTTCGACCGGTTCGTCGCGGGTGAGGACCCGGTGCTGAGGGACTTCGTCGGATTCGGGCGCGTGCCCCTCTATGTCGATACGGCGGGGCTCACTGCGATTCAGGCCGGGCTGTCGGAGCTCCTCGCCCCCTACCTCTCGGAGCGTGGCGACGGACAGCGTCGGGTGAGCCTCGCGACCGTCCTGATCCCCGAGCCCGACCCGCCCGCGCCCGCCGCGCTCCAGCGGGACGACGACTGACGGGCGAGACCGTGGGAGTCACCCACGGTCTCGCCCGCCGCTTGTCACTACACCAGCGGCGTGCCGTGGGTGTGGAAGGTCTCGATCGTCTTCATGCCCCACGCCTGGCCCTTCTTGCGCTCGGCCTCGGACCACTCGACTACGGGCTGGTCGGGGTCCAGCAGCAGGCGCGCGCCGGCCTGGGCGAACTCGATGCGGTTGCCGCCTGGCTCCCACACGTACAGGAAGAACGTCTGGTTGATGGCGTGCTTGTGCGGGCCGGACTCGATGTGGATGCCGTTCTCGAGGAAGATGTCGGCCGCCTTGAGGATGTCTTCGCGCGTGTCGGGTGCGAACGCGATGTGGTGCAGGCGGTTGCCGTGCTTGGTCCAGTCGTCGGAGTACACGACGTCGTAGGACTTCAGCGAGAAGTGGAACCACCACGCGGCGAACTTGCCGGTGTCGAGCCGGATGCGCTCGGACTCGCGCATGCCGAGAGCACTCGCGAGGAATTCGCCGTTGGCTTCGACGTCCTTCGCGAGGTAATTGATGTGGTCGAGGCGACGGGCGTTCACGCCGCGACCCGGGAACCGTGACGCCTGGTTCTTGAGCGCCGGGCGGTCCTCGTCGCCGGCGACGTACCGCTCGGTGTCGTAGAAGATCCCCATCGAGTGGCCGTCGGGATCACGGAACTGGAAGGTGCGGCCCGTGCCGACCTCGCCATCCACCCATCCCTCGCCGAGGCCGGCCGCCTCGATCGCGGCGACGCGGCGCTCCAACGCCTCTTGCGAGGAGGCCCGGAACGAGGTGCGGCCGACGCCCGCGGCATCCGACCCCGTCAGTTTGATCGTGTACAGCTGGTACTCGTCCCACGTGCGCAGGTAGACCGAGTCACCTTCCTCGGCGACGACGCGCATGGCGAGGAGCTCCTCGAAGAACCAGCGGCTCTCGGCGGGCTTCGGAGTGAGCAGCTCGACATTGGCGAGGTGGGCGACGTCGAACGACGTGTGAGCGGTCATGGGGCGTCCTCTCTGACGGTGAGGGTACTGACGGGACAGTGGGTTTGCGATGGAAGGGAAGGGGACGGATGCCGCCTAGCGGCGCGGGCGCGGGAACACGACGCCGTCGAAAAGCTTGCGGGCGGTGCGCAGCGACAGTGACGTCGCGCGCCAGGTGCCGCCGGCGTCGCGGGTGACGTGCACGCGCGCGGGGAAGGTGCCGCTCGGATGCTCGATCGGAGTGGTCTCGCCGCTCACCGCTGCGCCCGAATCCGTGGCGGTGTCGAAGGCGACAGTGCCGGGCACTCGCACGGCCGCGGCGACGGAAGCCGCCATCAGCACGCCGATCGAGGTGTGCACGCGTGTGGGGATGAAGGCTCGCGTCGAGACCGCGCCGCCCGCGCGCCCCGGCGACACGAGGATCACCTTCGGCACGGTCTGACCGGCCACGTCGCCGAGTCCCATGAGCGGGCCGGCTTCGAGCCGAATGCGTTCGATGCGGGCGGCGAGGTCGGCATCCGCTTCGAGTTCGTCCGGCGACTCTGTGCCGGTGAAGCCGAGCTGGTCCGCGTGCACGAGCACCACCGGCATCCCGTTGTCAATGAGCGTGACGCGATGCCCGTCGAGCTCGTCCACGGTGCGTCCGGTCGGCAGCAGCGGCTTGTCGGGGCCGCCGCCGACCTCGAGGTCGATCGCCGACGCCCATCCCGGCACGCCGTCGATCGCGACGGCACCCTCGGTGCCGGGCTCGCCGTCGTAGTCGGGGCGCCCGTCGACGGTCGCGAACTGCGATGTCGCGATGTCGCCGGTGTTGAGCAGTCGGATGCGGACCGTGGTGCGCTGGCCGGTCGCAGCGATGAGGCCGCGCTCGACGGCGAACGGCCCCACTGCGGCGAGCAGATTGCCGCACGTCTGCGCGTCCGCCACGGTCGCCTGCTCGACGCCCAGTTGAAGGAAGAGGTAGTCGACGTCGACGCCGTCCATCGTCGATGGCGCCACGATCGCGACCTTGCTCGTGAGCGGGTGGGCGCCGCCGATCCCGTCGATCTGCCGGGGATCGGGCGTGCCCATGATCCGCAGCAGCAGGTCGTCGCGCACGGCCGGATCGGCCGGAACATCGCTCGCCACGAAGAATGCGCCCTTCGAGGTGCCGCCACGCATGAGCATGCACCGGATGCCGTCGCGCACGGCATCCGCCAAGGTCGGGTCAGCGGGGCTCATCGCCGGCCGCCGAGAGGTAGTCGCGTTGCGTGAGGTACGTCACGCCGAGGTCGGTGAGCAGACTCCGCAGTCCCTTGCGGTCCAGGCTCAGCTCGCCCGAGCGATAGGCCTGCCGGTCGGCCTCCTCCTTGGCGACGCGTGCGTCCGACGCCGTCAGTGCCTCCGTGGCGATGGCGCGCGGGACGCACAGCACTCCGTCGTCGTCGGCGACGATCACATCTCCGGGTTGGACGGTGACGCCGCCGACCACGATCGGCACGTTGACCGAGCCGGGCGTCGCCTTGACCGTGCCCTGGGCGAACACCGCGCCCGACCACGCCGCGAAGCCCATCGCCCGCAGGTCCACGACGTCGCGTACGCCGGTCGTCGTGACCAGCCCGCGCACCCCGCGGGCTTGCAGCGCGGTTGCGAAGAGCTCGCCGAACGCGCCGTCCACCGAGGGTGAGGTCGTCGTGACGACGAGGATGTCGCCCTCGCGGCACTGCTCGACGGCCGCGTGGATCATGAGGTTGTCGCCGGGCCAGCACAGCACCGTCACGGCGGTGCCCGAGATGCGCGCGCCGTCCTGGATGGGGCGGATGCCCGGGCCCACCAGACCGGTACGTCCCATGGCCTCATGGACGGTCGCGGCACCGTGCACTCCGAGCGCGGCCGCGGTCGCGGCATCCGCTCTCTCGATGTCGGTGACGACGACGGGACCGGTCATGCGAGCACTGCCTTCATGAAAGGACTCCGGTCACCTGCGGGAAGTACCGCATGTACGCCTCGCCCATGGTCTCGTGCGGCAGGCCGAGGTTCGGGCCGGCGTTGCGCTTGACCTGCACGCCCCGCCGCACCGCGAGGTCGGTGTAGTACGACCACATGTGCTTCTGCGCGGGCAGGCACTCCATGGCGGCGCGCTTGCTGGGGAAGGCGTCGGTGATGTCGAGCAGCACGTTGGGTGTGAAGTCGCACTGCTCGGGCTGATGCGGCTCGAAGAAGAAGACCGGGGGAGCGCCGATGATGTCGTCCTTCGAGGGGAAGGACCCGTCGGAGTTCGCCACGCCGATCGCCTGGGCGAGCACGCGGGCCTCGAGCGCCATGCGGGCAGCTGCCGGGTGGTCGCCGTTGTAGGGGTCGTGGAGCGTGTGGGTCAGCACGATCGTCGGCTGCACTCGGCGGTAGACGTCGACCAGTTTCGAGACCGCGTCGCGGGACTCGACGAGCGGGTAGTCCCCGATGTCGAGGAACTCGATCTCGGCGCCGAGGGCGGATGCCGCAGCCTCGGCCTCACCGCGGCGGATCGCCTTGATCTCGTCGAGGCTCTTGCCCTGCAGCCACTGGCTGGCGGACTCGCCGCGCTCGCCGTAGGAGAGGCACACGACCACGGCGCGCTCACCCCGCATCGTCGCGGACGCGATGGCTCCGCCGGCCCTCCATACGAAGTCTCCGGCGTGCGCGCTGACCACCAGCACGGTGTTGGCGCTGTCTGGGTTGGCGCTGTCTGACATGGGCCCCAGCGAACCACACCTCTGGCGCAATGGTCAAGATTATGTCTACAATCTTGGCGACGGGAAATTTCCCTCTGTACATAGGTATTCGAGGCCCGTACGATCTCATGCACGTGAAAGACAAGGAAGTCGAGGAGACCTACATGGCCGAGAACCTCCAGGAGCTGCTGGACGACTCCGGGAACACCGTCGAGCTGCTGCGCAACTCGCAGCTGGGTACGTACATCTACCCCGTCGTTCCCGCCGAGTTCTCCAACTGGCGGCGCGAGCAGAAGGCCTGGCGCGACGCCGCCGTGCTCTACGACCAGTCGCACCACATGGTCAACTTCTTCATGTCCGGACCCGACGCGCTGAAGCTGCTCAGCGACACCGGCATCAACTCCTTCGCGAACTTCGCCGTCGACACGGCCAAGCAGTTCGTGCCGACGGCCTCCAACGGCGGGGTGATCGGTGACGGCATCCTCTTCCGCGAGGCGGAGAACGACTACGTGTACGTAGGGCGCGCGCCCGGCGCGAACTGGCTGCAGTTCCACGCCGAGACCGGCGGCTACGACGTCGAGACCCGCTACGACGACCGTTCGCCGTCACGCCCGTACGGCGCCGCGGTGAGCCGTGAGTACTACCGGTTCCAGATCCAGGGGCCGAACGCGTGGGCGATCATCGAGAAGCTCGCCGGCGGCACGGTGGACAAGGTCAAGTTCTTCCACATGGGGCACATGACGATCGCGGGCGAGCAGGTGCGCACCCTGCGGCACGGCATGGCGGGCGCCCCGGGCCTGGAGCTGTGGGGGCCGTACGAGCAGCACGGCAAGATCCGCGACGCGATCCTCGAGGCCGGCCGCGAGTTCGGCATCGAGCCGTGCGGCTCGCGCGCCTACTCGTCGAACACGCTCGAGTCGGGCTGGATCCCCTCGCCGCTGCCGGCGATCTACTCCAGCGAGGCCGAGCGCGCCTACCGCGAGTGGCTGCCTGCGAACAGTTACGAGGCGATCAACGCGCTCGCCGGCTCGTTCGTGTCGGAGAACATCGAGGACTACTACCTCAACCCCTGGGAACTCGGCTACGGGTCGTTCGTCAAGTTCGACCACGACTTCATCGGCCGAGACGCGCTCGAGAAGATCGACCCCGAGCAGCAGCGCAAGAAGGTCACGCTGGCGTGGAACGACGAGGACCTCGCCAAGATCCTCGCCTCCGTCATCGACCGTGAGGGCCCCGGCTACCAGTTCTTCGACCTGCCGAACGCCAACTACGGTTCATCGAACTACGACGCCGTCATCGACGCCGACGGCAACAACGTCGGTCTGTCGCTGTTCACCGGCGTCACGGCGAACGAGAAGCGCGGCCTGTCGCTGGCGACCGTCGACCGCGACGTGCCGATCGGCGCCGAGGTGCGCGTGGTGTGGGGCGAGCCGGACGGCGGCTCGGGCAAGGCCACCGTCGAGCCGCACGAGCAGATCGCCGTGCGCGCCGTGGTGAGCCCCGTGCCGTACGCCGAGACGGCCCGCACCGAGTACCACGGCGGCTGGCGCACCACCGGCGCTGCCTGACCATACGAGCGAGGGCGGATGCCTCGACCCGGCGAAGCCGCGGGCCGAGGCATCCGCCCTTCGTTTCAGGACCGAGGGCCGTGTGGCGGAGGCTGTCGCCCCCCGGTCGTCGGGCGCGGACCGCAGCGAAGAGACGAACGCCCTGAGCGTGGTGTCGACCGGTGGTTCGGGGCGTTTCGTCTCGTCCCACGCTCCATCCCCTCGCCGCTCGCGCGTCGGGCGGAGCCTCCGGCCGCGTGGGTGCAGGCGCGATCCGCAGATCCTCCGGCCGCGTAGGTCCATCGTTCGCTCAACGAGCGAGCTGGGGGTTCGGCTCATCTCGCTCGCTCAACTGCACACGGGTTACGCGGCGTAGTCGAAGCGGGCCCGGCCGCCGAGGCGAGGGGTTCGGGCGGCGTCGCCGTGTGCGGGTGGGAGGAACCAGACCTTTGCACGAGTTCCGGTGCCGGCGATGCGGATGTCCCAGCCGTTGTCGTGGATCCGGTGATGGCAGGACTCGCAGAGCAGTACCCCGTTGGAAAGGTCCGTAGGTCCGGCGTCCCTGCCCCACCATCTGAGGTGGTGGGCCTTGGTATGGGAGGGTGGGGCTCCGCACATGGCGCAGCCGCCGTCGCGTTCGACGAGTGCGAGCTTCTGCGGCTCGGTGTAGAGGCGCCTGCGGCGTCCCCAGTCGAGAATTTCGCTCTCGCTGCCGAGGACGCAGGAGATGATGCCGCCACCACCCGCCATGCGCCGTGCGGTGGCCACCGAGACCGGCTGCGTGAGCCCGTCGATGGCGGCGTATCCGGTCTCGTTCACGAGGTCGGCGTGGCCGATACGCACGACCACGGTGGCGCCCTGGACGGGGAGGTCACTGCTCGCGCAGCCGAGCGCATGCGCAGCCAGAAGGGTGAGCGCGTCGGCCTGCATCTGCGGGATCGTCGGGCGCACAGCATCCGGTGCGTTCTCATCCCGCTGCGCGGCGAGCTGGGCCGTGACGTACGTGTCGATATAGGCCTTGACGGGAGCGGCGTGCTCGGGGTCGAACTTGCTGTTGACCACGAGCATGCCGTGGCGGTCTTCGTACATGTGGGTGGCCGGGTCGGCGCGCAGTTCGTCTTCGCGGCGGGTGACGCCGGCGGGGTCGAGGAACGCCTCGGCGCGGGTGACGAGCTTGGCGAACTGGTCGGCCGCCAGTCCCGGCGCCTTCTCAACGAGGGTGCGTTCGGCTTCGGCGATGGCCGTAGGGTCGGCGCGCAACGCGACCCGGTCGAGCATGGTGACGATGGCGCTCGCGGCGGGGGAGCCGATGCGCCCGGCCGCCAGCGCCTCGGCGACGAACGGGTGGCGGGCAGGCTTCTGCTGGCCCGACAGTGTCATGCGCGGCGCGGTGGCCTCGCCGACCTTCACCAGCCGGGACGCTTCGCCCGAACCGGAGCCGGTCACCGAGGCGATGAGCGCCGTGGGGTTGCGAAAGCCCTGCGTCTTCGCCAGCCCGGCGGGACCGAGCTCGGGTCGCGACTGCCGGGCGATCTCGGCCGCGACGCGCGCCCTTCCGGCGTCGAGCAGCCGCTGTGCCTCGGACAGCCCTTCCATCAGCTTCATCAACGCGCCGGGCGGCAGCGACTCGATCGCCTGCTCGCCCCACACTCCGCGCGCGGAATCCACCGCCGCAGCGAGGGGAGCGAGGTGATCTGTCATAGAACAAATGTACGAGATACCCGCGACATTCGGCAGACTCACCGTCGAACCTGTGGATAACTCCATTCGCTCGATGAGCGACGGCTGCTGCGGCATCCGGCCCCGCCTTCATCGTGCACCAGTGCGAAAGGTGAGACCACTCTCATCTCCAGAATTGTTAACGATTTTGCGTGGCATCCGCCCTAGGCTCGGCCGCGGGGCTATGAAGGCCCGCAGTGGAACTCAGTGAGGAGTTGTCATGCGAAGAAGGATCACGATCACGACGGCCGCAATCGGAGCCCTCGTGCTCGGAGCGACCATGCTGACGGCGGGGGCGGGTTTGGATCCCGCAACCCACCGGGACCGGCCCGGAATCACCGCGGAGAAGTGCGCCGCACTGGCAGGTCTCACGATGCCCGATCGCAAGATCGAGCTGCCCACCACCGGCGCCGAGGTCACGAGCGCCACGTGGGTCGACGAGGGCGGCGGGCATTGCCGTGTGGTCGGCGACATCCATCCCGTCGATCCCGAGGCTCCGCCGATCGAGTTCCAGGTCAACCTCCCGGCGAACTGGAATCAGCGCGCATTGCAGATGGGCGGGGGCGGCTACAACGGCAGCCTCGTCACCGGGCTCGGACCATACCGCCTGCAGCCAGCGGGTCAGCCGTCGCCCCTCGAGCAGGGCTTCGTGACCCTCGGGTCCGACGGGGGCCACAAGGGCGCGGGATTCGACTCCTCCTTCGGGCTGAATGACGAGGCTCTCGTCAACTACGGCACGGACTCGATCAAGAAGACGCACGATGCGGCGGTCGCGCTCATCAAGGAGACATACAAGACGAAGCCGCGCTATTTCTACTTCATCGGGTTCTCGCAGGGCGGTCATGAGGCGATCAATGCCGCAGGTCTGTATCCCGAGGACTATGACGGTGTCGTCGCCGGAACGCCGGCCTACAACGTCGCGATGATGCACGCGGGGATCGGCGCGACGTTCCGCGACAACCTGTATAGGGACGGGGGCGCCGGATGGCTCAACCCCGCGAAAACGCAGCTCATCGTGCAGTCCGTGTACGACACCTGCGACGGCCTCGACGGCCTCGAGGATGGCGTCATCTCAGACACCGGCGGTTGTTTGGAGACGTTCGACATCACGACGCTGCGCTGTCCCGACGGAGCGGACGGCGGCGACACGTGTTTGTCGGACGAGCAGATCGAGACGGCAGATGCCATCGCGAGCGAGCACGACCTCGGGTTCGCCATCGAGGGGAACAGCATCGTTCCGGCGAGCCCGATCTACTACGGCGGCACATACGACCGCTTCACCCTCGGCACAGTGCCTCAGCCGGCGCATCCGGCGAGCGGACAAGAGGCCTTCCACTACTCGGTGCTGAGTGCCATCGCCACCAACATCGTGACCCGCGATCCTGGCTACGACGTGCGGACGTTCGACCTCGACGAGTGGTCGGATCGCATCCAGGAGGTCGGCGAGGTGCTCGACAGCACGTCCGTCGATTTGTCGGCCTTCGCCCGGCGCGGCGGGAAGATGATCCTCACCACCGGGCTCGCCGATGACGGCGTGCTGCCCGAGAACACCCGCGCGTTCTACGAAAGGCAGGTGTCGGCATTCAGCGAGAAGAAGCTCGACGGCTTCCTGCGGTACTACGAGATGCCCGGGTTCTCGCACGGGTTCGGCCCGTACTCCGCGACCTACGACGCCCTTCCTGCACTCATGGACTGGGTCGAGAACAGGCAGGCGCCCGAGAACCTGGTCAGCGTCGACGCGAACGCCGCAACCGCGGGACGCACGCGTCCGATGTGCGAGTATCCGGCGTGGCCGAAGTACACCGGTACTGACCCGGCCGCCGCGTCCAGCTTCACCTGCGTGACGGACTGACGGGAGACCGGATGCCCCGGCCTGTCGACCACGGCCGAGCCGGGGCATCCGTGCGTGCTGCTTCCGTCAACGCGGCGCCGCGCCGGAGTCACCGTGGATCACGAAGAACTGCCCCGTCGAGCCCCGCACGGCACGGGCCACGGTCGAGAACAACCAATCGAGCGCACCGGTCTGCTGGCTGGTGGCTCGGCGGTAGAGGTAGAGGTCGACAGGCGGCATGTCGAAGGGCAGCGGCGTCAGCGATATCGGCCAGGTCTGCGCCCACCCGGCCGCGATCATGTCGGGCAGTGTCGCGACCAGCCCGGGATCGGCAGCGAGCACCGGCGGGAGCGTCGCGAAGTGCGACACCGCCACCTGCGGCTGGATCACGACTCCCGCGCGGCGCTGCGCTGCCTCGAGCATCGGCCGGCCGGAATCGCTCGCGACGGTGACGTGCGCCGCCTGCGCGTACGTGTCGAGGTCGAGCGTGCCGCCGGCGAGCGGATTGCGCGTCGACATCACGGCCGCATAGGGCTGCGACTTCACGAGCACCCGATCGAAGGCGGCCGGCATCGTCGCCGTCGTGATCGCGAGGTCCACGGTGCCGCGCGCCAGCCAGTCCGGAAGGGACGCCGGGTCGAGGGTCACGACCTCGAGGCGCACGTGGGGCGCCTCGGCACGCACAGTGGTGAGGATCGAGGGGAACCATCCGATCTCGCCCAGCTCCGACAGGGCGATGCGGAACAGGCGGCGGGAGTCGGCCGGGTCGAAGCGGTGGACGGCGTCCAGGGTGCGGTCGATGCCCGCGATCGCCTCGCGGAAGCCGGGATACACGGCGTCGGCGAACGGCGTCGGCTCCATGGCGCGGCCGGCTCGCCGGAACAGCGCGTCGTCGAGTTCGCGCCGCAACCTGCCGAGCGCCTGGCTCACCGCGGGTTGCGTGACGTAGAGCCGCCGAGCCGCCGTCGTCAGGCTGCGCGACTCGTACACCGCCACGAACACGCGGACGAGGTTCAGATCCATCGGCTAAGCATCCGTTCGGTGGTCATAACCGATGATTATCTTCCAGACCTTGTTCTCTATCCAGTGTTTACTACGGTGGACTCCGACCGAAGGAGTTCACATGACCGAGTCCGTCGCCGAGGCGATCGCCCGAGCCGGCACCGCCGTCGAGCTGCTGCGCAATGCGCCCGCGCGCCCCACGGTGTTCCCCGTGACACCGGAGTTCACCAACTGGCGCTCGGAGCAGCGGTCGTGGCGTGAGTCCGTGGCCCTGCTGGACCAGTCCCATCACATGACCGACCTCTTCATCTCGGGTCCGGACGCCCTGCGCCTGCTGTCGGATGTCGGGGTCAACAGCTTCGCGAACTTCGCGGTGAACTCGGCCAAGCAGTTCATCGCCGTCAACCACGAGGGCTACCTGATCGGCGACGCGATCCTGTTCCGCCTCGACGAGGACTCGTACGACCTCGTCGGCTGGCACATGGTGATCGACTGGCTGCAGTTCCACGGCGAGACCGGCGGCTACGACGTCGCGTTCGAGCGCGACGGCAGCTCGCTGGTGCGCGAAGGCGACCCCAAGCTCTACCGCTACGAGCTGCAGGGTCCGAACGCGCTCGCGCTCATGGAGAAGCTCACCGGCGCCCCGGTGCCGGCCACGAAGTTTTTCGGCATGGCGGACTTCACGATCGCCGGCGTCCGCGTGCGTTCGCTGCGGCACGGCATGGCCGGGCAGCCGGGGTTCGAGCTCTTCGGACCGTGGGCCGACGGCGAAGTCGTGCGCGAGGCCATCCTGGCCGCGGGCGAGGAGTTCGGGCTCGTGCGCGTGGGCGCGAAGGCGTACTCGTCGGCGAACCTCGAGTCGGCGTGGGTGCCGTCCCCGCTGCCTGCCATTTTCACCGGGCAGGGATCGGCCGAGTACCTCGCGTGGCTGCCGGCCACGCGCGCGGGGTCGCTGGCGGGCAGCTACGCCTCGGACGACATCGAGGACTACTACCTCACGCCGTACGACCTCGGGTACGGGCGCAGCGTCTCGTTCGACCATGAGTTCATCGGGCGCGCGGCGCTGGAGCAGCACGCTGCCGCCGCACAGCGCGTCAAGGTGACGCTGGTGTGGAACGCCGACGACGTCGCCGCCGCGCAGCGCTCGCTCCTCGAGCCGGGCCTGCCCGCGAAGTACCTGGAGTTCCCCAAGGCCCGATACGGCCAGTACCAGGTCGACCGCGTGCTGCGCGACGGTGCCGATGTGGGCATCTCGCACGACTGCGGCTACATCACCAACGAGCACGGGTTCGTCTCGCTGGCGAGCGTCGATGCCGAGCACTCCGAGCCCGGTACGGACGTCGTCGTGGTGTGGGGCGAGGAGCCCAACTCGCTCAAGCCGGCGGTCGAACCGCACCGGCAGGTCCAGATCCGCGCGACGGTGCAGCCGGCACCATACTCGGCATATGCCCGACAGAACTACCGCGCCCGGTGACGAGACGGAGCGGGGCGATCCTGCCGGTCCGCCCCGCTCCGTCATCGACCGCGCGCTGAGCATCATCGGCACGTTCCAGGGCGGGCGGGTGCGCCAGACGCTGTCCGACATCAGCCGTCGCACCGGTCTGCCGATCGCGACGTGCTACCGCATCGTGCAGCGGCTCGCCGAGTGGGGCGCGCTCGAGCGCGACGCCGACGGCCGCTACAACATCGGACTGCGCCTGTGGGAGGTCGCGTCGATGGCGCCGCGGTCGGTCGGGCTGCAACGGCTCGCGCGCCCGTACATGCAGGACCTGTACGAGACCACCGGCTACGCGTGCCATCTGGCGATCCGTGAGGGTCTCGAGCTGGTCTCGATCGAGCGCTTCCAGAGCCCGAGACGGCCCGTCCGACGCCCGCTCGTGGGCGGCCGGTATCCGCTCCACGCGACGGCGATCGGCATGGTCCTGCTCGCCCACGCGCCGGTGGAGGTGCAGGATGCCGTCATGGCGCGTGGCCTGGACGCCTACACGACGCGTACCTACACCGACGCGGACGTCCTCCGTCGCGTGCTCGACGACATCCGGCGGACCGGCTTCGCCGTCAGCGACCGGCAGGTGGACGAGGTGCACGTCGGCTTCGCCGCCCCGGTGCGCGGTGCCGACGGCAGCGTCGTGGCGGCGGTGTCGCTCGCGCTGGACGAGCAGGGTGTCGACGCCAAGAACGTGATCCACCTCGTGCGGCTGACCGCCACGTCGATCTCGCGCGCCCTGGTCGCTGCCGGGTTCGGCCTCGCCGACGCGTGAGTCAGCCGGCGCGGGCCGCCGGCTCGCGTGCGGCGAGTTCGCTCGCCGCGTCGGCCTTCACGCGCGCCAGCTCCACCTTGCCGGTCGGCGTGCGCTCGAGCGACTCGCGCACGAACAGGTGCCGCGGGCGCTTGTAGCCCGCGAGGCGCTCCGACACCGAGGCGAGCAGCTGGGGCACGTCGATCGTGGCACCCGGTCGCGGCGCCACCATCGCGCTCACCGCCTCGCCGAACCTGGTGTCGGGCAGCCCGAACACGACGGCATCGTCCACCGCGGGGTGCGCGAGCAGCGCTTCTTCGACCTCGCCGGGGAAGACCTTCTCGCCGCCCGTGTTGACCACGGCGCTGAGGCGCCCGAGCAGCTCGATGCCGCCGGTCCCGTCGGCGCGGGCCCAATCGCCCGGCATCACGTAACGGTGGCCGCGAATCGTGGGGAACGCCTGCGCGGTGCGCTCGGGGTCGCCGTGATACCCCTTCGGGAGCACACCCCGGAAGGCCAGGATGCCGAGGGCACCGGCATCCGCCTGGATCTCGTTCAGGTCCTCGTCCAGCAGCACGGTGCCCGGCGTCATGGTCAGTCGCGTGGGCAGGTCGTCTTCGCCATGGGTGATGCCGAAGGCGAACGGCCCGCCCTCACTGGAGGCCAGCATGTCGACGATCGTGAGCTCGCCGAGTGCGTGCAGCCGCCGCTTGGTCTCGTCGCTGAATCGCATGCCGGAACTGATGACCATGCGCACATGGAGGAGCCCGGTCCCCAAGCGCTCGGCGGCCTCTGCCAGCGGCAGCGCGAGGGCGTCGCCGGCGACGACGACGCGCGTCGCGTGGTGCGCGAGCGCGAGCTGGAGTGCCTCGTCGATGTCCATGCGCGGCGCCGCGTGCATGAGCACGGTGCCGCCCAGCGCGAGCGTCGCCATGGTCGTCGATTGGGCGGTGCCGTGGAGCAGCGGCGGCAGCAGCAGCGTCACCACGCGGGGCGTCCGCGGATCCAGCGCGATCGCGATGGCGCCGTCGAGGTCGTCGGGCGGAGTGAGCCCGATGATGCCCCACGTCGACTGCTGGCGTGCGATGAGCAGGGTGTCCATGTCCCACACGACGGCGCGCGGACGGCCCGTCGTGCCGCCGGTGTACAGCCGCAGCTCGGCGCCGCGCGGGGCGACGGCCCGCAGCGCGCCGCCGGCGGCGATCACGTCCGCGTAATCGACCGCGTCGTCGTGCACGCGCCCACCGTCGTCGATCTCGACGACCTGGACGTCGAGCCCGTCGCTCGCCTCGCGCGCGATCTCGGACAGCGAGGTCGTCGTCAGCAGCACCCGCGTGTCGCAGTCCTCCAGCAGCTCTCGCACCTCGCCCGCGCGGTACCGGTAGTTGATCGCGACGGGAGCCGCGCCGATCGACAGGCACGCCCACATGAAGGCGAGGAACTCGGGCCTGTTGTACAGCAGCATCGCCGCCGCGTCCCCCTGCCCGACGCCGCGCTCGACCAGGTGACGGGCCAGTGCGCCGGCCTCGTGGGCGAGGCGCCCATACGTCACCGTCTCGTCGCGCGTGATGACGGCCGGACGGTCGGGCTCGGCCTGCGCGATGGCCTGCCAGAGGTCGCTGTAGTGCGGTGCGGTCACTTCGTCTCCGTCTTCGTCCTGGGCGTCGTCGTCCCGTCCGCGCAGGCCGAAGCCGCGCGCGGTGCGGTCTCCAGCATCCCTTGCCGCCAGGCGGGCGGCGACGCGGCTTTTCGCTGTATGGAAACCACAGGGGACCGTCGCGGATGCCGCGTGTCACAGTGACGCGACGTTCGAAGACGGAAGGCACTCGCCATGGCGATACACGAACTGCTTCTCGATCCCACCGGCACCGACGAGGCGGGGCAGGAGAGCACGCTCTCTCCGCGCCCGGTCACGCTCAACGGCCTGCGGATCGGGCTGCTCGACAACACCAAGCCCAATGCCACCCTGCTGCTCGAAGAGATCGGCGCGGAGTTGCAGAGCCGATACGGCGCGGGCGAGACGCGGCTCTACACGAAGGACTACTTCGGAACCCCGGCCACGGCAGAGCTGCTGGAGCGGATCGCCGACGAGTGCGACGTCGTCATCACCGCGGTCGGCGACTGCGGATCGTGCAGCGCCGCGACCGTGGCCGACGGCATCCTGCTCGAACGCGCCGGCGTGCCCACCGTGAGCATCACGTCGGACTCGTTCCTGATGTCGGGCCGCGCGATGGCAGCCGTGCAGGGCTTTCCGGGCTTCGACTTCCACGCCGTGGCGCACCCGATGGCGAGCCTGACCGCCGAGCAGGTGCGTGAGCGGGCGCTGGCCGCGCTGCCCGAAGTACTGCGGATCCTGGGAGTGGAGGACTGACATGTCGACGACCCTTGATGTGACGACGGCACCGGATGTCGACGCCGACCGCGTGCGGGAGGTGCTGGAGTATTACTGGGCCAAGGACTGGACCGACGGCCTGCCCGTCGTCCCGGTGACGGAGTCGTACCTGGAGCGCTTCCTCGACACGGTGCCCCACGACGGCGCGGACGTACTGTTCACGATCCCCCACCTGAACCGCAGCCTCACGGTGCGTCTCGCGGCGATCAACGCGGCGATGGCCGGATGCCTGCCCGAGTACTTCCCGGTCGTCGTGGCGGCCTGGGAGGCGATCGCGCAGGAGCCGCACCCCGCGCGCGGCATCTGGCAGTCCACCACCGGCACGGCGCCGTTCCTGGTCGTGAACGGGCCCATCCGCCAAGAGATCGGGCTCAACAGCCAGGGCAACATCTTCGGGTCGGGCTTCCGTGCGAACGCCACGATCGGCCGCGCCATCCGGCTGGGCTGCATCAACGTGTTCGGCCTGCAGCCGCACCGCCTCGACCAGGCCACGCAGGGAACGCCCGCGAAGTACTCGGCGTGCATCGCCGAGAACGAGGAGCAGAGCCCGTGGGCGCCGCTCCACACGGAGTACGGCTTCGACGCGTCCGACAGCGTCGTGACGGCGTACGTCATCCGCTCGGTCGTGCACATCGAGGCGCGCCACACCAGCGAGCCCGAGCAGCTGGCGCTCGACCTCGCCGACACGGTGCGGCGCACCGGTGCGCTCATCCACGAGTACACCAGCGCGCTGCTCGTGCTGACCCCCGAGCACGCGGACGTGTTCGCGACGGCCGGCTGGAGCAAGGACGACCTGCGCCAGTTCGTGTTCGCGCACGCCACGCGCACCCGCGAAGAGCTCTCGGCCGTCGGTAAGGACGCGCTGTCGCGCAAGAGCAGGTGGCGCCTGTCGTCGCAGCATCCGGATTCGATGCCCGACACCGCCAGCGCCACCGACGATCCGTCGCTCGTGCGGGTGCTGAGCCACCCCACCTCGATCCAGATCATGGTCGCCGGTGCCGACAACGCCGGCGTCTCGGCGGTGGTCGAGGTCTTCACCCTCAACCCGCCGCGAGAGAACCCGTACTCGTACAGCAAGATCGGAGGCCGCTCATGACCGAGGCGACGCGCCCGCAGGAGGCGCCCCTGCAGGAGACGAAGCAGAAGGACGTGGATGCCGCGCTCGCGCCGTTCACCGAGATGATGGCCGCGGACGGCTACCTGCTCAGCTGGGAGCCGACCGCCGAGGACCGCATCGTGGTGCGGATCGACGCGACGGCCGAAGCCTGCGCAGACTGCCTGGTGCCCACGCGCGTGATGGAGGCCATCATGTCGACGGCGCTCGAGCCCACGCCGTACACGCTGGAGCGGGTCGAACTGCCGAACGGCGGCCACTGACGGGAGCGCCTCATGCTGCTGACCGACGACGAGAAGCGGATGCGCGACGGCGCCGAGGGCGACGCGGTCGCCGCCGCGATGGACCTGCTCATCCGATATGCCGACGCGCTCGGGGCGGAGCGCCTTGTCGAGACCCGCAACGTCGCCGGCACCATGACGCAGCCGTCTCCGGCCAAGGCGGCGCTGTTCGCCGAGGGCGGCTGGTCGCGCGTGTATGCCGTGACCAACCTCGACTGCGACCGCGATCTCGACATCCCGCGGATGAAGGTGCCGACGTGTCAGCTGCAGCACGGGTTCGGCACCGACGCGTCGGGGCTCACCCCGTACCCGGACTCGTCCATCGCGCTGCAGGAGGACGCCGAGGCCTTCGTGAGCGAGCGGGGTGTGAACATCCTGGCGACGTGCACGCCGTACCAGGTGGGTAACCTGCCGGTGCGCGGCGAGCACGTCGCGTGGATGGAGTCGTCGGCCGTCGTCTACTGCAATTCGGTGCTCGGCGCCCGCACCAACTGCGAGGGCGCGGCCTCCACCGGCGCCGCGGCACTGACCGGCCGCATCCCGTACTGGGGCAACCACGATCCCGCGCAGCGCTCGGCGACGCACCTGGTGCGCGCCGACGTGGAGGTCGAGAGCTTCCAGGATTGGGGGATGCTCGGGTACTTCGTGGGCGACGTGGTGCAGGAGGCGCGACCCGCGGTGGTGGGCGCGCTCGGCCAGCCCGACCTCGCCGACCTGAAGCATTTCGGCGCGGCGGCCGCGACCTCGGGAGGGGTCGAGCTGTACCACCTGCCCGGAGTCACGCCCGAGGCGCCCGACCTCGACGCGGCGTTCGGAGGGGCGGCCGTGCCCGAGCCGCTCGTCTACGACCGCGCGGCGCGTCGCGAGGTGTACGAGGCGCTCAACAGTCAAGGCGACAGCGACGACGTGGATTTCATCCTGCTCGGATGCCCGCACGCCTCGCTCGATCAGCTGGCCGAGATCGCTCAGCTGCTCGATGGACGCCGCCTGCACGCCGACACCGAGCTGTGGGTCATGACGCCGCGGGCCCTGCGCTCGGTCGCGGACCGCAGCGGCTACACCCGCGCCATCACGGCGGCCGGCGGCAAGGTGCTCACCGACTCGTGCCCCGCGATGTCGCGCGCCGCGCCTCCCGGGACGCGGGTGTTCGCGACCGACTCCGCCAAGCAGGCGCACTACTTGCCGGCGATCCTCGGGATAGAGGCATGGTTCGGCACCTTGCAGGAGTGCATCGACGCCGCCGTCACCGGGCGCTGGCACGGAGCCCTGTCGGCATGATCCTCATGCAGGGTCGAGGCATCGTCGGCGGCGTCGTCGAAGCGCCGGCTCTGGTGACCAGCGAGCCGATCTCGGGATTCGGCGGTATCGACGTCGCCGCAGGCACGGTCATCGAACCGCGCCATGAGCTGTTCGGCGTATGCTTCACCGGCAAGGTGCTGGTGTTTCCGGGTGCGAAGGGGTCGTCGGGGTGGTCGGGGTTCTTCCAGAGCACCCGCCTGCTCGGCACCGCCCCCGCGGCGATGGTGTTCACGGTCATGACCACGAAGGCGGCGCTCGGCGCGATCGTCACACGGGTGCCGACCGTCGTGGGCGCCCTGCCCGATCCCGTCATCACGGTGCGCACCGACGACATGGTGCGGGTGGACGGGGATGCCGGAACGGTCGTCATTCTGACGCGACCCGGAGACACCCTTTCGATGAGTGAAAAGCCCGCTGGAGAGCGCGGACGGCACTGACAAGACTCGAGGCCGTCGTCCGCAACGGCGGGGACGCAGATCCGACACAGGAGTCAGATATGACCACGGCAACCGCACACCCGGCAACCCGGTCTCGCCGGCGCATCATCCGCACCGCGGCGACACTTCTCGCCGCAGGAGCCCTCGCTCTGAGCGGCTGCGCCGGCGGCACGCCCGACGCCGCTTCCGCCGGCGGCGGCGACGAGCCCGCCGAGCTGAAGCCGATGACGGTCGTCACCTTCCTGCCGCTGGAGTCCTTCACGTTCACCCCCGAGATGTTCGCCTACTCGGGCGGCTACTTCGAGAAGCACGGCCTCGACGTCGAGCTGCAGCCGGTGCAGGGCACCTCCGCCGCGATCCAGTCGCTGCTCGGCGGTGCCGCCGACATCACGCGCGCCAGCACCGTGGACGTGTTCCCCGCCATGGAGGACGGGCAGCCGATCCGCTCGGTCGGCACGATGGCGTACAAGTCGAACCTGCGCATGGTGTCGGTGGAGGACGCGCCGATCGAATCGCCCGAAGACATGGAGGGCAAGACCATCGGCATGGGCTCCGTCGGCGGCACGAGCGAGAAGATTCTCGACCTGACGCTGGGCGCTGCCGACATCCCGCAGGACTCGGTGACGCGGCAGGCGGTTCCCGTCACGGCCGCGACACTCGAGGTGGTACGTCAGGGTCAGCTCGACGGCTACATCGTGAGCCTGGACACGTCGATCGGAATCGGCGCGCAGAACGACGATGCGGTGATCGACGACGCAGGTCTCAGCGAGGCCCCCGACATCCAGACCTGGCTCACGACCGCGTCCAACATCGAGGACCCGGAGAAGGCGGAGAACATCCAGGCCTTCCTCGCGGCGATCCGCGAGGCGGTGCAAGACGTCATCGACGACGCCCCGAACGACTTCGAGAACGTGCTGAAGACACTGCGCGACAGCGGCGACTGGGCGTTCCCCGCGCTGGAGGACGACGCGGTCGCAACCGCGGCGCTCGAGGTCTACACCACCGAGACGTGGGTCGACCAGTCCGGCGAGGCGAGCCTGCTCGAGAACAACCTCGACGCGTGGCAGGCGACATATGACGCCTACGTCGACGCCGGCATGCTCGAGGGCGGACAGGACCCGACAGACTGGATCACCGACGAGCTGCTGCCCGCGGAGTGATCCTCATCCGACGAAGAGAGGCCCCCACCTTGAGCAACGACACTCTCGCTCCACCCGTCACCGACGCAGAGGTCGGCCGCCCCATCCCACGGTTGCAGATCCGCGGGATCGGACGCGACTTCCACACCAAGGCCGGCGTCACCCACGCGGTGTCGGGCATCGACCTCGACATCCGGATCGGCGAGTTCGTCGCCTTGATCGGAAGATCCGGATGCGGCAAGACGACGCTGCTGCGCATGATCGGCGGCCTGCTCGCGCCGAGCAGCGGAACCATCGCGGTGGACGGCCGTCAGCTGTGGCGGGACGGCCGGGTCGAGGCATCCGCCGTCACGCGACTCGGGTTCGTGTTCCAGGAGAGCAATCTGTTCCCGTGGTTCAGCGTGCTCGACAACATCGCGCTGCCGCTCAAGATCCGCGGCGTGCGCAAGGCGGAGCGGCGCGCACGCGCCGCCGAGCTCGCAGGCCTCGTGGGGCTCGCGGGCTTCGAGAACTCGTACCCGCGCGAGCTGTCGGGCGGGATGCGGCAGCGCGCCGCCATCGCGAGAGCCCTCAGCACCGAGCCTGATCTGCTGCTGATGGACGAGCCGTTCGGCGCGCTGGACGCGCTCACCCGCGAACGGATGAACCTCGAGCTGCAGCGCATCGTCCTGGAGACGAACTCGACGGTGGTGTTCGTGACCCACGACATCCCCGAGGCCGTGTTCCTGGCCGACCGCGTCGTGCACCTGACGCCCAGACCCGGACGCATCCGGCAGATCCTGCCCGTGGAGTTCGAGAAGCCTCGCACGGTCGACCTGCAGACGACGCCCGAGTTCAACGACATCGTGCGTGCCCTCCGGCACGACCTCGACGAGGAGGAATGACGTGCCGCGCTCTCGCATGGCCAAGCTGCTGCCCTGGATCGTCACGCCTTCGCTGGTGATCCTGCTGATCATCGCGTGGCAGGTATTCGTCACGGTCACGAACGTCAACCCGTTCGTCTTCCCGCCGCCGGCGGACGTCGGCGCAGCATTCGTCACGCTGGTCACCGACCCTGCGACGTGGGAGGAGGCAGGGATCACGGTGACCGAGATCCTCGCCGGATTCGCGATCGCCGTCGTCCTCGGGATCATCGTGGGCGTCGTGCTGGGCAAGCTGCCCTGGCTCGAGGTCAGCATCCGCCCGCTGATCGTCATCGCGCAGGTCGCGCCCAAGGTCGCGTTCATCCCGCTGTTCGTGATCTGGTTCGGGTTCGGCATGACCTCGAAGATCCTGCTGGCCGCGCTGCTGGCGTTCTTCCCGGTCATGCTCAACGTGCTGCTGGGCGTACGTTCGGTCGAGCGCGGTCAGCACGAGGTCATGACGAGCCTCAACGCGACACGTGCCCAGACCTTTACGCAGCTCGAGCTGCGGAGCCTGCAGCCGTACCTGTTCGCCGGCATGGAGGTCGCGATCGTGCTGGCCACGATCGGCGCGATCGTCGGTGAGTACCTCGGCGGCAGCGAGGGACTGGGCGCCATGGTGGTGCGGGCGATGAACTCGCTCGACGCGGCACGGACGTTCGCCCTGATCCTGCTGCTGTCGCTCATCGGTCTCGTGCTGTACCTGATCGTCAACGAGGCCAAGCGCTTCGTGATCCCGTGGCACGAGTCCGTCTACGGGCTGCGCACCGCGACGGCCTGAGGGTCCGACAGAGCCGTCCGGTCAGCTCTTCTCCGCGAGGGCGGGGGTCCCCGAGCGCAGGGCGTGGCGTACGCGACGCAGGTAGTCCGCGAACGCCACGCCCTCCTCGTCGGTGAACTCGCTCATCATCAGCTGCTCGAGCTCGTCCACACGCGGCCGCGCCTGCGCGATTGCCGCAGCTCCGGTGTCGGTGAGGTAGAGCAGCAGCCGTCGGGCGTGCTCCGGGTCGCGCTCGCGCCGCACCAGGCCCGCCTCCAGCATCGGATCCATCGTCTGCGCCATCGTCTGTGCGCGCACGAACGAGCGTCGCGCCAGCTCCGAGCTGGTGATGCCGGGCCGGCGCTCGAGCACCGTGAGTGCCGTGTACTGCGCCGTCGTCATACCGGCCGCGGCGCACGCGCCCTCGATGTACGGGCGCAGGGCGAGTTCCACCTGCTTGATGACGTATGTGAAGTTGGTGTGTTCCATCCGGCCCCTTCGCCCCCGCGTTCAGGGTAACGCCGGGTGCCGCTGTGCGCGGGATCTCAGCGCGTGATCTCCGCGGGCTCGGCCGGCTGTGCCGGCAGGCTGGTGCCGAGATAGGCGCCGTCGCGCTCGAGCCGTCGCTGCAGCTCCGCGATGTCGACGGCGGCGGATGCCCCGTTCCCGGCCAGTGCGAGATCGGCTGCCGTGCCGGCGGCCTGGCCCATGACGAAGCACGGCCCGGTGACCCGGCCCGACGACTGGCCGAGCTGCGTCATCGAGGCGCAGCGGCCGGCGACGAGGAGATTGTCGACGCCCTGGGGCTGCAGCATCCGGAAAGGGAGCTGGTTGTAGCCGCGGGAGTCTGCCGGTGCGAAGCGGAACTCGACGTCGCCCTGCACGTGCGCCTCGACGGGCCAGCCGTTGACGCCGATGGTGTCGTCGAAGTCGGCGCAGCCGAGCACGTCGTCCTCGGTGAGCTGATACGGGCCGACGATTCGCCGGGTCTCGCGGATGCCGATCTGCGGCGCGATGTCGACGACGTACGAGTCCTGGAACCCGGGCGTCACCTGCCGGATGAAGTCGAAAGTCTCGCGAACCTGACGCCGGCCCTGGATCTCTCCGCGCGTCAGTTGGTGCACGTCGGTGCCGTCGATCGCCGAGCCGTCGTCGTTCGAGAGCTGCGTGAGGTTCGATCGCCACTCGAGCGGGTTGCGCTGCGGGCGCACGATCGGCTTCTTACGGGGGAAGCGGTGGGTGCCGGCGGCCTCGGCGTCTTCCATCAGGCGCCGGATGGTCTTCCAGGCCTCGCCGGCCTCGACGAAGTCGACGCCGTTGATACGGAACATCAGGGAGGGGTACAGCAGGTGCGGCGACCGCTCGAACGGGGCGCCCGCCCAGGCTGCGACATCCCCGTCTCCGGACGCATCGATGAAGAAGCGGCCGCGCACGACGCCCGCGCCCGACTTCGACTCGACCACGACGCCGGCGAGCCGCGCGTCGTCCATCACGACGCCCTGCACGCTGGCGTGGAACAGCAGGTCGGCGCCGCCCGCGAGAACCAGGTCGTCGGCCGCGATCTTGTATGCCGAGATGTCGAAGGCCTGCGCCATGATCCGGTTGTCGACCGACAGGTGCGGGGCGTTCAGTCCGTCGAGCTTCTCGAGCCGGTCGAGCAGCTCGTCGGTGTAGCCCCGGATCACACGCACGTCCTCGCCGTAGACGCGGGCGTGCAGGCCGCAGAACGTGCTGAGGCCGCCCATCGTGCCGGCGCCGCCGAGGAAGCCGTACCGCTCGATGAGCAGCGTCGAGCGCCCCGCGCGCGAGGCGGCCGTGGCCGCCATGATCCCGGCGGGGCCACCCCCGATCACGACGACGTCGTACTCGCCGAGGACCGGGACGTCGCGGGCGGGAAGGTGGACGGTGGGATCGCTCATCGGGTTCCTCCTGCGGTGGCTGCTGTGGAAGCGAGGGATGCCTCGCCCGTGCCGGGATGACACGCGCTGCTGGGCCGGGGGCACAGCACCGCCCCGCACGCGAGCGGCTGCACCAGCTCGCGGTACTGATCGAGGTAGCCGCCGCCGGTGTCGAGGTCGGCCGGCGGAGAGTACGGCGCGCGCGCCGCCAGTTCTTCCGGGCTCACGAGCAGATCGACGGTGCCCGCGCCCAGATCGATGTCGATCACGTCGTCGTCGCGCAGGCGGCCGAGCGGTCCGTCGGCAGCGGCCTCGGGAGAGACCTCGCCGATCGTGACGCCCTGGTTGACGAGGCCGCTGAACTGGCCGTCCGTGACCAGCGCGACGCTCTGCGCGAGGCCCTTGGCGTGCAGCGCGAAGATGAACGCCGACGTCAGGCCCATGCCGGGGCCGCCCGAGACGCCGATGCCGCGGATCACCGCCACGTCGCCGGCGCGCAAGCGCCCGTTCGAGATGGCGGCGATGGCCTCCTCGCGGTTCGCGAAGACGCGGGCAGGGCCGGTGAAGCGCTTGCGGCCGGTGTCGGGGACAGGCCGCTTGGCGACGGCGCCGCCCGGGGCGAGTGTGCCGCGCAGCACCGTGATGGCGGGGTCGGTGCCGAACGGGTCGGCGACCGTGCGGATGATCCCGCCGTCGGCGGGGCGGGCGTCGGCGGCGTTCTCGGCGAGGGTTCGTCCCGTGATCGTCAGCTGGTCGCCGTCGAGCAGCGGCAGCAGCTCCCGGATGATCGTCGCGCCGCCACCGGCATCCTCGAACTCCTCGACCAGTCGCGGCCCGTTCGGGCGCACCGAGCACAGCAGCGGCGTCTGGCGGCCGAGTTCGCGGTACGTCTCCCACACGTCGATGTCGACGCCGGCCTCGACCGCGACCGCCTGCAGGTGCTTGATGGTGTTCATCGAACCGCCGATCGCGAGCATCACACGCGCGGCGTTGCGCACCGAGCCGGCGGTGATGATGTCGCGGGGGAGGATTCCGTTCTCGATCGATGACATGAGCGTCGCGGCCGACCGGCGCACGGCATCCCACATCCGTTCGCTGTTGGCCCGCACCGGCGTGGAGCCGGGCACCGCCATGCCGAGCGCCTCGGCGGCGATGTGCATCGAGTTCGCGGTGGCCAGGCCCGCGCAGACGCCGGGTCCGAGGATCGCGTCGTCGGCCAGCTCGGCGAGGTCATCGCGCGGTTCACCGGTGACGGCGGCCTGCGCGGCGAGCAGGAACACCTCTTCGACATCGGCCTCGCGGCCCTCGGCCAGCCCGCTGTGCTGGTAGCCGCACGCGATGACGATCGTCGGGATGTTCAGCCGGGCGGCCGCCATGAGGTGCGCGGGCGTGGTCTTGTCGCACGAGCTGAGGCAGATCATCGCGTCCAGGCGCGCGCCCTCGACGACGGCTTCGATGTCGTTCACGATCAGGTCGCGACTGGGCAGGATGTAGCGGCCCGCGCGCCCGACGCTGGTGATGAAGTCCGACGGCGCCGTCGTGCGGATCTCGAACGGCAGCGCGCCGAGCGCGCGCAGCTCCTCCTTGAGCATGGGCACGATGTCGTCGAGATGCGCGTAGCAGGCGGCCAGATCGGACGACGTGTTCACGATCGCGATCTTGGGCTTGGTCAGCTCGTCGGCGCCGATGCCGAGCGCCTTCCACTGAGCCCGCCGGGCGATTCCCAGCGCGGAAGTATCGGACATGTTGCTGCGCAGGTGCGTCATCGCATCCTCATCGTCGTCGGCGAACGTGCGCGGAGGAGACCGCTGCCTCGAGTGTACGCATTGCGGTCGCACGGTCGCAATGCGTGACAAGGACGAAGGGGCGGTGTTAGCCTGACGCCGTGCCCGAAGCAACGCAGGTTCAGGAACGCCTTTTCACCGCCGGAGAGTTCGCGGAGTCGACCGGCTCGCAGCTGATCGCCGTCGAGAATCCCTTCGATCGATCGCTCATCGGGCATGCGCCCGACGGCACCGCGCAGGATGTCGATCGGGCCGTGCTCGCTGCCCGCGTCGCGTTCGATCGCGGCCCGTGGCCCCGCCTGTCGCCGGCGGAGCGCGGGGACTGGATCGACCGGCTCGCCGATGAGCTCGAGGCCCGTGCCGCCGAGACTGCCGCCTTCGTCACCGACGAGATCGGGCAGCCGATCTCGGTCGCGCGCTTCATGAACGGCATGCGACCCGTGCAGCACCTGCGCTACTACGCGCGCGTGGCGCGCGGACTCGAAGGCGAGCAGGTGCGACCGAACGTCGACCGGGAGGGTTCGTCGCTGCACCTGCGGCAGCCGCTCGGCGTCGCCGCACTGATCGTGCCGTGGAACCACCCGCAGTCCTCGACGACGCTCAAGCTGGGGCCCGCGCTGGCCGCCGGATGCACCGTCGTGATCAAGCCTGCCGCGGAGTCGCCCCTCGACATCTTCAACCTTGCCGTCGCAGCTCAGACCATCGGGCTTCCGCCGGGGGTCATCAACATCGTCTCGGGTGGTGCCGAGACCGGTCGCGCGCTGGTGGCGCACCCCGGCGTCGACAAGGTCGCGTTCACGGGTTCGACCGCCGCCGGCCGGCACATCGCCGCGACGGCGGGGGAGCGGCTGATCCCCGCGACCCTCGAGCTCGGCGGCAAGTCCGCCGCGATCATCCTCGACGACGCCGACCTCGAGCAGGTGATCACCGGCCTGCGGGTCGCGTCGTTCGCCAACACCGGGCAGAACTGCGTCTCGCTCTCGCGGGTGCTGGCTCCGGCATCCCGCTACGGCCAGATCGTGGACGCGCTGGTCGACCTCGCGCGCGACCTGCGGATGGGAGATCCGCAGGATGCCGCCACCGAGGTCGGCCCGCTGGTGTCGGCGCGCGCGCTCGCACGTGTGTCCGGCATGGTCGAGCAGGCGCAGGCCGATGGCGCGACGGTGCTCGCCGGCGACACGGCCGCCCCCAACGACATGGGACACTTCTTCGCCCCGCGCATCATCACCGACGCCGCCCCCGACAGCATGATCGCGCAGCAGGAGATCTTCGGGCCGGCGATCACGGTGCACTCGTACGTCGACGTCGACGACGCGGTCCGCATCGCCAATGCGACGCGGTACGGACTGGGCGGTGCGGTCTTCAGTGCCGACGAGGATGCCGCGCTCGCGGTCGCGCGGCGCGTCCGGACGGGCTCGATCGGCCTGAACGGCTACCGGCCCGACCTCGGATCGCCCTTCGGCGGTGTGAAGGACTCGGGCCTCGGCCGCGAGTTCGGGCCCGAGGCGATCGAGAACTACCGCGAGAGCACCTCGATCTTCCGCTGAGCCCGCTTCGGGTCGGGATCCGACCTCGACGTGTGACGTCAATTACAGGTAACCTGATAATGAGCGATGACGCTCACCCGCACTGCTCCGAAGGAGGATCATGCCCATCACGTCCCGCGCCGCCATCGTCCGTCAGGCTCCCGGAGAGTTCGAGATCGCGGACGTCGAGGTCGGCGATCCGCGGCAGAACGAGATCCGCGTGCGCATGGTCGCGGCGGGCATGTGCCACTCGGATTACCACATGATGACCGGCGACAGCGTGGCCGGCCACCTGCCCATGGTGTGCGGGCACGAGGGCACCGGCATCGTCGAATCCGTCGGGCCCGGCACCCCGGGCTGGGAGGTCGGCGACGCCGTCGTGTTCACCTGGATCCCCAGCTGCGGCAAGTGCCGCTGGTGCACCACGGGCATGACGAACCTGTGCGATCGCGGTCGCTACCTGCTCGCCGGCCACCGCTTCGACGACGAGGACAGCTACCGCTTCGCGCTGCCGGACGGCACCCCGATCGGGCAGATGTGCCAGGTCGGCTCGTTCTCGCAGTACACGCTGGTGTCGGTGGACTCGGCGATCAAGCTGCCCGAAGGCTCCGACCTCGAGAAGATGTGGCTGCTCGGCTGCGGCGTCGGCACGGGGTGGGGGAGCGCGGTCTACGCGGCCGAGACCCGGCCCGGCGACGTCGTGATCGTGATGGGTATCGGCGGCATCGGCATCAACGCCGTGCAAGGCGCCCACCATGCCGGCGCGGTGTCGGTGATCGCTGTGGACCCCGTCGAGTTCAAGCGCGAGAAGGCGCTCGAACTCGGCGCGACGCACGCGTTCGCCACGATGGACGAGGCTGCCGACTACGCGCGGTCGGTCACGAACGGCCAGGGTGCCGATCGCGCGATCGTCTCGGTGAGCGTCGTCGAGGGCGCGCACGTCGCGCAGGCGGTGTCGGCGATCCGCAAGGGCGGCGTCGTGGTCGTGACGGGCATCGCGCCCGACAGCGAGACCAGCATCCCGATCAGCCCGCTCGAGCTCACCCGCTATCAGAAGCGCATCCAGGGCACGATCTACGGGCATGCCAATCCGCGCGCCGATGTTCCGCGCCAGATCCAGATGTACGACGCGGGCCAGCTCAAGCTCGACGAGCTCATCACGCGCATGTACACGCTCGACGAGATCAACGAGGGCTACCGCGACATGGTCGAAGGACGCAACATCCGCGGCGGCATCCGGTTCTGAGGGTTCAGCCGGCGGTGCCCGCGACGGCGGTCCGGTGCAGGTGCGGGTTCGCGCCGAGGTAGCCCTGCGCGATGCGCTGGGCGGCGGTGCGCAGCAGCGGCACTGCGTCGCGGGCGAGGGATGCCTCGTCCTGGCGCACGGTCGTGGACGAGACGCCGACCGCACCGACCGCGGTGCCGCTCACGATGATCGGCACCGCGGCGGCGACCATGCCCGGATTGAGCTCTTCGATCGAGATGTCATAGCCGCGCCCGCGCACGAGCCGAATCCGGTCCAGGAACGACGCGGCGTCGGAGATCGTGTGCGGGGTGTGCGGCTCCCAGTCGATGAGCGGCAGCGCCGCGTCGAGGGCATCGTCGTCGAGCGCGGCGAGGAGCACCTTGCCGATGGCCGTCGCGGAGGCCGGCAGGCTCTCGCCCACGCGGACCGAGCCGGGCAGGGGCCGGTGGTCTTCGACGCGGGCCACGTGGATCACGTCGACGCCGCTCAGCACCCCGAGGCTGCAGGTCTCGCGCAGCTGCTGCACCACGTCCTCCATCGCCGGACGGGCGATCACCGGCAGCGACGAGTCCGCGAAGTATGCCGCGCCGAGTTCGAGGATGCGCGGTGTCAGCCCCCACACGCCCCGGTCGCTGCGCACGTAGCCGAGGTGCTCGAAGGTGAGGAGGATGCGGCGCACGACCGGGCGGGGCAGGCCCGCGCGAGCGGCCACCTCGCCCGCAGACAGCTGCGGTGGGCGGCCGTCGAAGACACGGAGCACGGCGATGCCGCGTTCGATGCTCTGCACGCGGTCGCGTGAACGATCTGTACGCTCTGCGGTCACGGCCTCATCCTAGGCGGCCCGCCGTCGGCTTCCGCGTGGTGGAAAGGAACAGGTGCGCGGGCGTGCTGTTTCAGGTAGCCTGAGAATCAAGCCGACGAGGGCTGCGCGCGCTGCGCGACGCGAGGATGCGAAAGAGGAGTGTCATGACCGCAACGGCCGTCTCCGTGACGATCGACGAGCTGCCCGATCTCGAGGGGGCGACCTTCGGTCCCTCCAGCTGGCGACAGATCACGCAAGACGAGGTGAACCTGTACGCCAAGGTCTCGGGCGACGACAACCCCATTCATCTCGACGCCGACTTCGCGGCATCCACCCCCTTCGGCACGCGCATCGCGCACGGTCTGCTCACCCTCAGCCTCGTGGTGCCGCACATGCGCGAGATCTTCAAGGTCACCGGCGTCGGCATGGGCATCAACTACGGCATGAACAGGGTGCGCTTCCCCGCGCCGGTCCCCGTCGGCGCGCGCGTGCGCGTGCACGGCCACATCAAGTCCGTTACCGACATCGGAGGCGGCTGGCAGGTCGAGGTGCCGGTGACGTTCGAGATCGAAGGGGTCGAGAAGCCCGCGTGCGTGGCCGAGCTCGTCCTGAGGTACTACAAGTGAGCGGCGGGGTCAGCCTCGACGGAAAGGTCGCGATCGTCACGGGCGCAGGCCGCAGCCTGGGTCGCGCCTACGCGCTCGCGCTCGCCGATGCGGGGGCGGCCGTCGTCGTGAACGACGTCGACGCCGAGACGGCGGAGCAGACCGTCGCCGACATCCGCTCCGCCGGCGGGCGTGCCGTCGCTTCGGTCGGACCCGTCGGACCCACCGAGACGGCGGACGCGCTCGTCGCGGCGGCCGTCGCCGAGTTCGGCCGGCTCGACATCCTGGTCGCCAACGCGGGCGTGCTGCGCGACCGCGTGCTGTGGAAGATGGGCGACGACGACTTCGACGCCGTCATCGCGACGCACCTGCGCGGATCGTTCACGTGCGGCCGGGCCGCGGCCACCTACCTCCGCGAGCAGGGCGAAGGCGGGCGCATCATCCTGATCGGCTCGCCCGCGGGTCAGTTCGGCAGCTTCGGCCAGACCAACTACGCCACCGCCAAGGCGGGTCTGGTCGCGATGGCCCGCACGTGGTCGCTCGAGCTCGCACGGGCAGGCATCACCGCGAACACGGTGGTCCCGACCGCGCTGTCGCCGATGACGGCGACCATCCCGGCCTACGCCCAGGTGTACGAAGAGTACGTCGCGGGCGCCCCGATCCCGGTCGAGTACCGGCGCGATCACGCGCTCGGAACCCCCGAGGACGTCGCCTCGCTCATCGTGTGGCTGGCGTCGGATGCCGCGGCCGACGTGACCGGACAGGCCATCGGCATCGGCGGCGACCGGCTGACGCTGTACGCGCACCCGGCGGTGCTGCGTACGCTCGATCAGGACGGGGGCTGGAGCCCGGAGCAGATCGACGAGGCCTGGCACGCGCAGCTCGCGGCTCAGGCGCAGCACTCGGGTCCCTCCAAGCACTGAGCATGCGGGGGTTCTGAAATGCACGGACACTATGCCGATCTCTGGCAGGCGGTCGCGCGCGCTCTGCCCGACCGCATCGCGATCCGCACGATCGACGGACAGATCTGGACCTACGCCCGCTTCGCCCGCGAGGCCGGTGCGCTCGCGGCCACGCTCGCCGCGCGAGGTGTGGCGCCGGGCGACCGCGTGGCGATCCTGCTCTACAACCGCCCCGAGTTCCTCATCACGTTCTTCGCGTGCCTGGCTGCAGGCATCACGCCGGTGCCACTGAACTTCCGGTTCCGGGCGGCGGAGGTCGCGGCGCTGCTCGACGACTCGCAGGCGAAGGTGCTCATCCACCCGACGTCGCTCTCGAACGTCGCGGCAGATGCCGTCGAGCAGTCCGCGGCGGACGTCACCCTGGTGGGCATCGTCGACGACGCGACGCCACCCCCTCCCGGCATCCCGTGGACCGAAGCCGTCGCCGGCGAGACGCCGCTGCCCGCGGCCACGCCCGACGGCACCGAGCTGTGGATCTACACCGGCGGCACGACCGGACGGCCCAAGGCGGTGCGCTGGGACGAGCGGGACATGTTCGAGGTGCAGATGTTCGCCACCTACTCGCTCAGCGATCTGCCGTGGCCGCAGACGCTCGACGAGGCGGTCGCGGTCGCGGTCGATCCGGCGACACCGCACATCGTCAACCTGCCGCTGGCACCGTTCATGCACGGCACCGCGCTGACCACGTCGATGAACACCCTCACACTCGGCGGCACCGTGCTCGTCACGTCATCGGCACGGCTGGATGCCGAGGCCGCGCTGCGCTTCGCGACCGAGGCCGGTGCGACGCGCCTGATCGTCGCGGGGGATGCCGTCACCATCCCGCTGGTCGAAGCCGCCGAGCGGCTCAAGGTCGGCCTCCCGACGGTGACGTCGGTGATGAGCTCGGGCATGCGCTTCAGCCCGGAATCGAAGCGCCGGCTCCACGCGCTCGGCGACCTGTCGATCTTCGATCTGCTCGCCTCCACCGAGGGCGGCGGTTTCGCCGTGACGACCACGACGGGTGTCGACGACCTCCCTGGGCGTCCGCGGCTCTTCCCGACGGCGGTCGTGCTCGACGAGCATCGCAACGAGGTGCAGAACCGTCCCGGATCGCTCGGGGTGCTCGCGCAGCGTGGCGCGCTGCCGCTGGGCTATCACGGCGATCCCGAGAAGACGGCCGAGACCTTTCCCGTGATCGACGGCGTCCGCCACGTCGTGCCGGGAGACTGGGTCCGGGTCGAGGACGACCTGCACATCGAGTTCCTCGGTCGCGGCAGCGGCGTCATCAACACCGGCGGCGAGAAGGTGTACCCCCTCGAGGTCGAGGAGGCGCTGCTGACCCACCCCGCCGTCGCGGACGTCGTGGTGCTGGGTGCGCCCGATCCGCGGTTCGGCGAGGTCGTGACTGCCGTCGTCGAACGCGCCGACGACGTCTCGGCCGACGAGCTCCTCGCCCACGTCGACGGGCTGCTGGCCGGGTACAAGCGCCCGCGGCACATCCTGTTCCGCGCGTCGATGGACCGCACGCCCACCGGAAAGGTCGACGTCGGCAGCCTGCGCGCCGAGGTCGTGGGTGACCGTGCCCTCAAGGACAACGCCCAGAAAGGATCCGCATGACCGGCCTCGAGCGCATCCGCGCGATCGACACGCACGTCCACATCCAGGTCGACGACAGCGGGCGCTTCGGCGCCTCGCCCGAGCAGCGCGAGGCGATGGACCGCTACTTCGGCAGCTCCGAGCCGGTGCGCACCGTCGACGAGACGGCGCAGTATTACCGCGAGCGCGACATGATGGCGGTCGTCTTCACGGTGGATGCCACCACCAACTCCGGCCACGCCCCCAACAGCATCGACGACATCGCCGCCGGCGCCGCCCGCAACGCCGACACGCTCATCGCGTTCGGCTCGGTCGACCCGCTGCAGGGCAACGCCGCGATCGACGAGCTGCGCCGGCAGGCCTCCGAGCTGGGGGTGCGCGGATTCAAGTTCCACCCGACCGTGCAGGGCTTCGATCCGTCGGATGAGCGCTTCATCCCGCTGTTCGGCGCCATCGAGGAGCTCGGGCTCCCCATCGTGGTCCACACCGGCCAGACCGGCGTCGGTGCCGGAGTGCCCGGCGGCCTCGGCCTGCGTCTGAGCCTGTCGAACCCCATGCTGCTGGACGACGTCGCGGCGCGGCATCCGGGACTGTCGATCATCATGGCCCACCCCAGCGTGCCGTGGCAGGACGAGGCGATCTCGATCGCGACGCACAAGGCCAACGTGTGGATCGACCTCTCCGGCTGGTCGCCGAAGTACTTCAGCCCCGCGCTCGTGCGCGCGACGCGGACCTACCTGAAGCACAAGATGCTGTTCGGCTCGGACTTCCCGGCGCTCACGCCGGATCGCTGGCTGCGCGACTTCGCGGGCCTCGAGCTGCCCGAAGAGGTCGAGCGCCTCGTGCTGAAGGAGAACGCCGTCCGGCTGCTGGGTCTCGACGAGGCGGTGCCGGCATGACGAGCCCCACGCTGGAGTATCCGGGCGACCTGCTGGGGTTCGCCGACGACCTCGCGCCGGCCGAGCGGGCGAAGCTCGCGCGACTGCGCGCGTACCTCGACGAGAACGTGCGGCCGGTGCTGGTCGAGCGCTGGGAGCGCGGCGAGTCGCTCGCGGACTTCCGGCGGCCGCTGGCCGACCTGCATCTGCTCGACGACCCCGAGCTGCTCGACGACCCCGCGGTGCAGGGCGGCGTCCGTCGGCTGCGACCGCTGTACCGCGGGTTCGTGACGCTCGAGCTGTGCCGGCTCGACCTCGCGATGTCGATCACCTACGGCGGCCAGGTGGGCATGTTCCGCACGCTGATCCACGCGGGCGGCAGCCCCGAGCAGATCGCGGCCTGGGATCCCGGCATCCTGGATTTCTCGTTCACGGGATGCTTCGCCCTGAGCGAGCCCGACCACGGTTCCGATGTCGCCGGCGGCATGTCGACGACGGCACGGCGCACCGAGGACGGGTGGGTGATCGACGGCGCCAAACGCTGGATCGGCAACGCCACGATCTCGGACAACATCGTGGTCGTAGCGCGCGAGGAGGGCGGGGAGCGCGTGCTCGCGTTCGTCGTTCCCGCCGAGACGCCCGGCGTCGAGCGCTCCGTCATCCCGCACAAGGGCGCCACACGCATGGTGCACAACGCCGACATCCGACTCGACGGCGTCGTCGTTCCTGAGGAGCGCCGGCTTCCGCGGATCGAGAGCTTCCGCGACATCAACCGGGCGTTCCGCTCACTGCGTGCCGACATCGCGTGGAGCGCGGCGGGCATGCAGCTCGGGGCGTACGCCGCGGCGGTCGAGTATGCGCAGCGGCGGGAGCAGTTCGGGCGCCCGATCGCCGGGTTCCAGCTCATCCAGGACAAGCTCGTGCGCATCGTCGCCAACATCGCGCAGACGCTCGCGCTCGCGGTGCGCACGACCACGCATCCCATCGGCGACGATGTCTCGCCGAGCCTGATCAAGCTCGTCGCGGCCGACCGACTGCGCGAGTCCGTGGCGCTCGCGCGCGAGATCGTAGGCGGCAACGGCGTGCTGCTGGAGCACGACGTGATGCGCTATTTCGCGGATGCCGAGGCGATGTACACCTTCGAAGGCACACGCGAGGTCAACACCCTGATCGTCGGCCGCGCCCTGACGGGACACAGCGCCTTCACCCGCTGAGCGGAATCCCGCCTGCCGATCCGGCGAGATCTCTTGATTTGCGTTTCAGGTTGCCTGATAATGGTGATACCCGGACCGTAGTGATGCGGAGCGGGGCGAGGTGGTCGAGGAGGACCGAGCCTGTGAACAAAGACGACGACGGCATCACGACTCCGGATGCGCTGGATGTCGCAGCCCTGAGCGTGAGGTACGGACGCTCGATCACGGCACTGCGTGACGTGAACCTCCGGGTGGGCGACGGCGAGGTCGTCACCCTGATGGGGCTGAACGGCGCCGGCAAGTCGACGCTCGCGCGCGCGATCACCGGGCTGCTGCCCGCGCAGGGCGGGTCGATCGCGGCAGGCTCGATCCGCAGCTTCGGCGAGGATCTGGCGCACCGCTCCCCGCGGGCGATCGTGCGGCACGGCGTCGCGCAGACCCTCGAGGGCCGTCGCATCTTCGGCGGCATGTCCGTCAGCGAGAACCTCGACATGGGGGGCGTCACGGTGCGCGGCGCCGAGCTGCGAGCGAACCGCGAGCAGATGTTCGAGCTCTTCCCGCGCCTTGCCGAGCGTCGTGATCAAGCGGCAGGGCTGCTGTCGGGCGGCGAGCAGCAGATGCTCGCGGTGGCCCGTGCCCTGATGTCGTCGCCGCGGCTGCTCGTGCTGGACGAGCCGACGCTCGGGCTCTCGCCCAAGCTGGTCACCTTCGTCGGCGATGCCATCCGCGCGATCCAGGAAGCCGGCACCAGCGTCCTGCTCATCGAGCAGAACGCGACCATGGCGCTGGCCGTCGCCGACCGCGGCTACGTCCTCGAGCACGGCCGCATCATCCACGAGGACACTGCGGCCAACCTGCGCTCCGACGAGGGGCTGCAGCGACTGCTGCTGGGCCTCGGATCGGAGGAGGTGGCATGAGCGCTCCGGCACCCACCTCGCCGCCGCTGCTGGCAGTGCGCGATCTCGAGCTGTCGATCGGCGGACTCCACATCCTCCGTGGCATCAGCTTCGACGTCGCCGAGGGTGAGTTCTTCACCGTGATCGGCCCCAACGGAGCAGGCAAGACGTCGCTGCTGAATGTGATCAGCCGCATCTACCGGCCCACCTCGGGCACCGTGTCGTTCGACGGCAGCTCGCTGCTCGAGGCGAAGCGCACGGCGCTGGCTGACCTCGGCATCGCCCGGACCTTCCAGAACCTCGCGCTGTTCGAGCACATGGATGTCATGGACAACGTCGTGCTCGGCCGTCAGCGCCTGATGCGCTCCGGCGTGCTCAGCGGGGCGGTGTGGTGGGGGCGAGCCCGGCGCGAAGAGACGATCGCGCGACAGGCGTGCGAGCCGCTCATCGACCTGATGGGCCTCGGTGACTACCTCAGCCGGCCGATCCGCGACCTGCCCTACGGGATCAAGAAGCGCATCGAGCTCGCGCGGGCGCTCGCCGTCGAGCCGCGACTCCTCCTGCTCGACGAGCCCGCGGCCGGCATGAACGATGAAGAGACCGATGAGCTCGCCGAGTGGATCCTGGTGGCCAAGCGGGAGCTGAACCTGACCATCGTGATGATCGAGCACGACATGGGCCTCGTGACGCGGCTCGGCGACCGATCGCTCGTGCTCGACTTCGGCACGACCATCACGATCGAATCGCCGCGCGCAGCGATCTCGGACCCGCGTGTCATCGCGGCCTACCTCGGCGACGAGTCCGAAGAGGTCGACGACCCCACCGTGACGGGGACCATCGCGCTGAAGATCCCGAAGCGCCTCGCGAAGAAGGGGGCCCGTCGATGACCGACTTCCTGCAGACACTGGTCTCGGGCATCGCGCTGGGGTGCCTCTACGCAGTGCTGGCCCTCGGGTTCGTCGTCGTGGCGCGGGCCTCCGGCATCCTGAATCTCGCGCAGGGCAGTTTCGTGATCCTCGGCGCCTACCTCGCCTACGCGCTGATCCACCAGGCCGGGCTCCCGTTCTGGGTCGGCGTCGTCATCGCGATGGCGGCGGTCGCGGTCTTCGCGGTGCTCCTCGAGGCGCTCGTCGTGCATCGCGTCACCGACCACTTCGCGGCGCTGCTGGTGACCTTCGGCATCACGATCGCGGTGGCCCCGATCGTCACCGCGATCTGGCCGGGCGACTCCCTCAACCTCGACGACCCGTGGGCGCTCGAGGTGATCCGCATCGCCGGCATCGGCATCACCGCCCGGGATGCGACGCTGATCCCCATCACCGCCGTGCTGCTGCTGGCGTTCTTCCTGTTCTTCCGGTTCACGCGCATCGGCCTGAGCCTGCGTGCCACCGCCATCGACAGCGAGGCCGCCATGGCGCAGGGGGTGAGCACGCGGTTCGTCTTCGGCATCTCGTGGGGCATCGCCGGCGCGCTCGGCGCCTTCGGAGGAGTCGTGCTGTCGACCACGGTGGGCGGCGGCGTCAGGCCGGGCCTGGAGGTCTACGCGTTCCTGGCTCTGCCGGTCATCATCCTGGGCGGGCTCGAATCGCCGCTCGGCGCCGTCGTCGGCGGCCTCATCATCGGCGTCGTGCAGCAGTTCGCGGTGTCGCTCGTGCCCGAGAGCTGGGGGTCGGGCTTCGCCGACGTGGTGCCCTACCTCGTGATGCTCGTGATTCTGCTCATCCGGCCCGCCGGCCTCTTCGGACGCAAGGAGATCAGACGCGCATGACCACCGCCGCTCCCCACGCAGAAGCGAACTCCGCCGACCCGGGCTCCACCGACGCCGTGCTCGGCCGCAGCGCACGGGCACGCGCCCCCAGGCTGTTCGGCACGCTGACGGCCAAGATCCTCGCGATCGTCTTCGTCCTCGCCATCTTCGCCGTGCCCCTCAACATCGGCGACAGCTACGTGCTGACCGTGCTGACCACGGCTGCCATCGCCGCGATCGCGGCGACCGGCCTCAACCTGCTGACCGGCTACGCGGGCCAGATCTCTCTCGGGCACGCGTTCTTCGTGGGCGCCGGAGCGTTCAGCGGTCAAGTGCTCGGCGGGCAGCTCGGCCTGCCGTTCCTGCTGTGGCTGCCGCTGGCGGCGCTCTTCGCCGGGGCGCTCGGTGCCCTCGTCGCGCCGTTCGCGCTGCGACTGCGCGGTCCCTACCTCGCGATCGTGTCGCTGGGGCTCGTCTACATCGGGATCTACGCCGCCCGCAACCTGCCGGCGCTCACGGGCGGCCTGAACGGCACCGTGGTGACGGCGCCCGTTGCGATCGGACCGCTGGATTTCACCTCGCTGCAGATCGGCCCGTTCCTGCTCACGCGCGAGCAGGGCATGTTCATCCTGTGCTGGGTGATCCTGGCCCTCGTGCTGCTGGCGACGGCGAACATCGTGCGCTCGCGTTCAGGCAGGGCCATGCAGGCCATCCGCGATCACGACCTCGCCGCCGAGGTGCTGGGAGTGCGGCGGCTGCCGTCGATGATGAACGCCTTCATCGTCTCGTCGGTGCTCGGCGGCCTGGCCGGCGGGCTGCTCGGCGTGCAGCTGCAGTACATCCGTCCCGAGAACTTCGGTCTGGACCTGTCCATCCAGTACGTCGCGATCATCGTCATCGGCGGCCTCGCCAGCATCTGGGGGCCGGTTCTCGGCGCCCTGTTCATCGGTCTCGTGCCGGTGATGGCGATCTGGCTGTCGAACTATCTCCCGTTCATCGCGAAACCGGGGGAGCAGAGCGGGGTGAGCGTCTCGGGCTTCGGCCTGATCGTCTACGGCGTCCTCATCGTCGTCTTCCTGCTGTTCCGTCGCGGCGGACTGATCTCGTTCTTCCATCGACCCGCTCGCGCCCCGCGCGCGCCCGCCGCGCGTGCCGCGGCATCCGACCCCGCACCAGGGGATTCCACCACACAGAAGGAAGGACCCAGCTCGTGAGAATCCGCACTCTCGGCGTCCTCAGCATGGCCGCAGCAGCGTTGCTGCTGACGTCGTGCGCCGTCCAGACCGCCCCCACCGGCGATGCCCCCGAAGAAGCCCAGGAACTGACCACCGTGCCTGGCTTCGACATGTCCGACGGGGTGATCCACGTCGGGCAGATGACCGCGCTGAGCGGCCCGCTGGCGCCCTCGTCCAACGAACAGGTCGCCGGTCAGCAGGCCTACTACGACATCATCAACGCTGAGGGCGGCATCGCGGGGGAGTACCCGGTCGAGGTGATCACCGCCGACAACCAGTACAACCCGCAGCTGGCCGTGCAGGAGTATCAGCGCATCAAGGATCAGGTCGTCATGCTGTCGGGCGTGCTCGGAGACGCGTCGACCGAGGCGCTGCTGCCGATCCTCGAGCAGGACGACGCCGTCGCGCTGCCCTCGACGCAGAGCTCGCGGTTCACGAAGCAGCCCAACCTCGGCATGACGTTCACCTCGTACCAGTCGAACACGTGGAACACGCTGTCGTACCTGTTCGAAGAGGGGCAGATCACGACGGACTCGACGGTGTGCTCGATGATCCAGGCCGATCAGTCCGGCGAGGCGCGCCAGATCGCGCTGGAGTACGCGAGCGAAGAGCTCGGGTTCACGCTCGGACCCAAGACCGAGTTCGCGCCCACCGACACCGCATTCACCGCGCAGGTGCAGACGCTCAAGAACGCCCAGTGCGAGGTCGTCGTCTTCGGCGGCGCCACGAACAACGTGCCCAACCTCGTCGCCGCGGCCACGCAGCTCGACTACGCGCCGGTGTGGCTGGCCGAGTTCTTCGCGATCGCCCAGTCGTTCAAAGACACCGACATCGCCGGCTACCTCGCCGAGAACTTCCTCATCACCGGGCTCGCCGGCAACCTGGACGACACCTCGATCGAGGGCATCGAGCTGCTCACCGAGCAGCTGGGCACGACGCCCACGATGCAGAACGTGTACGGCTTCATGCAGGCCATCACCGCATCGACGATCCTCGAGAAGGCCGTCGAGCTGGGCGACCTGTCGGGCCCCGGCATCATGAACGCGATGGTCGAGCTCGACAAGGTCAGCTACCTCGGCCTCAACGGCGACATGACGTACGGCCCGGCGGAGGACCGGCTGCAGCCCGACACATCGTCGATCTTCGCCTACGACCCCGCCGCGCCGGGCAGCCTCAGCGCGCTCGCAACGATGTACGTCGCACCGGACGGCCGCGGTCCGGACTTCTGAGCCCGCGCCCGACACGACGATGCCCGTCCGCTTCCGCGGGCGGGCATCGTCGTGCCGGCCGGGCTTCAGACGTGCCCGGGCCCGTCGTCGGCGGTGAGGCGCTCGAGCCACGCGAGTGTCGCGCGGGTCATGTCGGCCGGGCGGCCCGCCGATTCGAGCATCGCGAGCGCGTCGCGCACCTCGTGCTCGCGGCGGGAGGCGTGGCGCTGCGTGCCCTCGACGAGCCGGCGCACGAGGGCGTCGCCGTCGGGGCCGAGCTCGCGCGCCATCTGCTCGCGCATCCAGTCCTCGGAACCGGCCGCGCGCGCTCCGTCGAGCGACTCGATCACGAGGGCCCCGAGCCCCTTCATGAAGACGCTCCGCAGCAGCCGCAGCTTCGCAGCCTCGCCGGCATCCCCGTCCAGCACCTCGATCGGCACCTCGAAGGGCGCGAGCCGGTCGGCCAGCGCCTGCGCACCCGAGCCGCTCGCGAGCATCGGGGTGCGGTGTCCCGCGCGCACGACCGGCGCGAGCACGGCGGCATCGGCCATCAGCACGTCGCGGTCGGCGGCCAGCCGCGCGATCCGCTGCTTGATCTCGGGCGAACCGGTGTTGAGGTCGGCGTAGACGGCGCCCCGTTGCAGGTGCGGCAAGGCGTCGCGGGCGACGGATGCCGCAGCCCGGCCGCTCACCAGACTGAGCGTGACCTCGGCCCCGTCGAGGGCCTCGCCGAGATCGGCGAACTGCGCGACCTCGGGCGCACCGAGCTCGTGGGCCGGGTCGAAGCCGCGGACCTCGGCGCCGGCGAGGGCGAGACCGCTCGCGTAGCGCCGTCCGGCTTCGCCCAGCCCGAGGACGGCGATCCTCGTGGACGTTCGGGCCGTCATCGCAGCTCGCCCACGGGCTCGACGAGTTCGCCGGGCAGGACACCGGCGTCGTGCGGGTCGGTCTCGAGGCTCTCGAAGTATTCGAGCGATCGCCGCGATCCGCTCACGACGGAGCGGATGCCGTGGGTGCGCTCGTCGACATCGGGCCGGTAGGCGGCGGCGAGGTCGCGCGAGATGCCGGCCGCAGCGCGACGCAGCAGCTCGACGTATGGATGCGCGGACGAGCCGTCGTTGGGGATGACCACGCCGATCGCGGCGTACACGGTGCCGCCGGGGCCGTTGATGGGCACCGCGATTCCCCGCGACTCGAGGTGGATGAATCCGTCGGCGACCGCGTGCCCGTCGCCGCGCACCTGGCGCAGGCGCTGGCGCAGCTCGGCCGCGGTGCGGATGGTGTTCTCGGTGTACACGCGCAGACCGTGGGCGACGACGTCGGCGACCACCGACGCGTCGGCGTACGCGAGCAGCACGAGTCCGCTCGAGGACGCGTGCAGCGGGATCCGGCCGCCGATCAGCGTCGCGTTGATGACGGCGTCGCGCGTCGACATGCGGTCGATGAACAGCACGTCCCGTCCGCTGAGCACGCCGAGCTGCGCGTGCTGCCGCACCCGCTCGTGCACCGCGCCGAGCCACGGCCGTGCGATCTCGCGCAGGCCGAGGGCGCCGGGCGTGCGGCTCGCGAACTCCCACAGCCGCACGCCCAGGCGATAGGTCCGGTCGGGCAGGCGCTCGAGCAGGCCCTCCTGCTCCAGCTCGGCGATCAGCCGGTGGGCGCTGGAGCGCGGGATGCCGGCGCCGTCGGCGATCTCACTGAGGGTGAGGAACGGATGCCACGCATCGAACGTCTCGAGCACGCGCAAGTGCCGATGCAGCACCGACTCGCCGGCTGATCCTCGTGCCACGGCATCCTCCTCGATGACGCCGCCATGCTAGCCCGGAATTCCGTTGAAGCGAACGTCCCGTCAGGAATCGGAGCCTGGGCGAGTCCGAGGGTCACAGCTCGATCCGCGTTCCGAGCGGGAGTCGGCGGACGCGGTCCTGGACGTCCGCGGGGGCATCCGCGATCGCTGTCGCGAGCCCCGCCACGCCGTCGGCAAAATGCGACCACCCCTCGTAGTGCACGGGGACGGCGACTCTCGGTCGCGTCAGTGCGACGAACTCCATCGCGCGACTGCCGGTCATGGTGTACCTCACGGGGCCGGTCACGCCGAACTGCACCCCGCCGACATGGACGATGAGTACGTCGACCGTTGTCGTGCGGGCGAATCGGCGCAGGGCGGCATGGAGTACGGTGTCGCCGGTCACCCATACCGAGGCGCCGCCGCACCGGAGCAAGAAGCCGACGACCGGACCGACGATCGGCCGCGACATCGGGGGACCGTGCCGCGCAGGAGTGGCTGTCACCTCGAGCGGTTCGCGGCCCGGTGCCTCCAGCACGGTGCGCTCCCCGACGCGCAACCCGCGCGCACCCGTCAGCCCGAGCCGCCCGGCGGCGCGTCGGGTCGTGAGAACCGTCGGCACGGCAGGCAGGAGTGCTCGGCCGGCGCGGTCGAGGTTGTCGCCGTGCTGGTCGTGCGTGAGAAGCACGGCGTCCAGGTCGGGCAGATCCGTCGTCGCCAGTGCCGGAGCGGCGACCTTGTCCGACGAGGTGCCCCACCCGAAGACGTAGTGGTCGCCTGCCGGGTCGAACGTCGGGTCGGTGATCAGACGCCAGCCGCCCAGTTCGACGAGCACCGTCGGTCCGCCGACGTGGGTGAGGATCACCTCGCGTGTGCGATCGCCCACTCGAGCACCTCGTCGGCGATCGCCTCCCAGCCGCGCTGGGCGGGGAGCAGATGGGCGTATCCGTCGTACACCTTGACCTCGGTCACCGTGTCGGACTTGTAGTGCTTCGCGTTCGATCGCTGCACCGACGGGGGCATGATGTGATCCTCGGAGGCAGAGACGAACAGCAAGGGTGCCCGCTGGTCGTTGTGGTAGTCGACCCAGATGTCCTGGGGGCCGGGCTGGAAGTTGGCGAGCACGCTGCCCCACAGGATCCCGCCGTTGGCAGGGATGTGGTAGCGCTCGTACGTGGCGCGCGCCTCCTCTTCGGGGAAAGTGTTGGTGAACGCGTACTTCCACTGCTCGTAGTCCAGGCCGACGGCCTTCTTCCGATTGCCGGGACTCTTGAGGACCGGGAACGTGGACCGCACCTGGGACGGCGGCACGACCCTCACTCCCTCGGTGGGAGCGGAGTTGAGCGCGACGGCGGCTGCTCCGAAACCGTGGTCGAGCAGGACCTGGGTGAACGCGCCGCCTGCCGAGTGGCCGATGATGATCGGCTTGGTGTCGAGCTCGCCGAGGACGCCCTCCAGTTTGGCGATGATCTGCGGGACGGTGAGGTCGGCGATGATCTGCGGATTCGCCCTCAACTCCTCGACTTCGACTTCGAATCCGGGGTAGCCCGGGGCGAGCACCCGGTAACCCTTCGACTCGTAGTGAGTGATCCAATGCTCCCAGCTCCTGGGCGTGACCCAGAAGCCGTGGACAAGGACGATGGTGTCCGGCTGTGTCGTCATGTGCGTGCTCCGATCGTCGTGGGATGGATTGGCCGAAGGTCAAGACAGGAGGAACTCGAGGAGGTCGTTGTTGAGCTGGTCCTTGTGGGTGTCGGTGATGCCGTGCGGGGCGCCGGGATACACCTTCAGCGTGGCGAGGGGGACCCGTTCGGCCGTCTTCCTGCCGCCGACCTCGAACGGAACCACCTGGTCGTCGTCACCGTGGATGACGAGCGTCGGCACATCGACCTTGTCGAGGTCGTCACGGAAGTCGGTCGCGGAGAAGGCGGCGATGCACTCATAGGCGTTGCGCGCGCCGGCCTGAAGGCCCTGGAGCCAGAAGGCGTCGCGCATGCCCTGAGATGGATGCTGGCCCTCGCGGTTGTTGCCGAAGAACGGTCCGTCCGCGAGGTCCCGGTAGGTCTGGGACCGGTCGCCGAGCGACGCGGCCCGGATTCCGTCGAACACTTCGATCGGCACTCCGTCGGGATTGTCGTCGGTCTTCAGCATGAAGGGCGGCACCGCGGAGACGAGAACGAGCTGTGCGACGCGGCTGGTGCCGTGCCGCCCGATGTAGCGGGTGACCTCGCCCCCACCGGTGGAGAAGCCCACGAGGGTGACCGCTTGAAGATCGAGAGCCTTCATCAGGACGGCCAGGTCGTCGGCGTAGGTGTCCATGTCGTTGCCGTGCCAGGTCTGCGTGGAGCGGCCGTGCCCGCGGCGATCGTGGGCGATGGCGCGGAAGCCGTGCTCGGCGAGGAAGAGTTGCTGTGCTTCCCAGCTGTCGGCGTTCAAAGGCCATCCGTGGGCGAGGACGACGGGTCGGCCGCTTCCCCAGTCCTTGTAGAAGATCTGAGCGCCGTCGCCGGAGGTGACGTAGGGCATGCTGGATTCCTTCCGTTCGGGCGGGGTGTGGCGGTGGGCTCCGTCCCGTGATAATGCTGTCGTGCCCCGTGATGCGCCATCCCCTGTCGATAGGTCACAGTCTCGGAGTACCGGAGCCGCTCCGGGGCGCGCAGGCCGTCAACCTTCGAACTATTCGGGACAGGAGCGTCCGTGGCACACCGTGTTGTGATCGTCGCGCTTCCGGGAACGTTCGTGCTCGACCTCGCCGTGGCCGCGCAGGCGTTCGGGCGCCGGCCGTCGGTGTTCTCCAAGATCCGCGTAGAGACCTCGCCGCCCTACGATGTCCGCGTCTGCGGCAGCGCCGCGCTCGGCACCTCGCTCGGCTTCTCCATGAGCGAACTAGGACCCCTCACGGAACTCTCCCACGCAGACACCGTGATCGTGCCGGGCCTGGAAGCGCCGTGGGAGCCCCAGGACCCGGCGCTGCTGGACACCATTGCGGCGGCGGCAGCGCGGGGCGCCCGGATCGTGTCGCTGTGCGCCGGGGCGTTCGTCCTCGGGCAGGCAGGCGTGCTGGACGGCCGGAGGGTCACGACGCATTGGGCGCTTGCCGAAGAGTTCCGGGCGGCGTTCCCGGCGGCGCATCTCGTCGAGCACGCGATGTACATCGACGATGGCTCGGTGCTGACGTCTGGCGGCATGCTCGCATCGGCCGACTTGTGCCTGCATATCCTTCGGCTCGACCACGGCCAGGCGTACGCCAATGACGTCTCGCGCATCCTGATCAGCCCGCCGCACCGGGTCGGAGGTCAGGCGCAGTACGCCACCGTGCCGGCCCGCCCGCTCACCGGCGCCCTCGCGCCGGTGATGCAGTGGATGCTCACCAACCTCGCCGAGCCGTTGTCGCTGGAGACCGTGGCTCGGCACGCGCACATGAGCCCCCGCACACTGGAGCGTCGGTTCCGCACCGAAACCGGCGAGAGCCTCCAGGCGTGGGTTTCGCGGCATCGGGTCGAGCGGGCGCGAGTCCTGCTGGAGGAGACGGACCTGACGATCACGAACGTGGCGTACACGTCAGGATTCGGCTCCACCCAGGTGATGCGCCGGCACTTCCTCCTGCACACCGGCGCGAGTCCGAGCGACTACAGAACGGCGTTCAGGGCACCCCAGCAGGTGTGAGTTCCTTCCCGTCAGGAATCGGAGCGGTACACCGTGCGGGCGTAGTCGTGGAACGGCGCGGGGGCGACGGTCGCGCGGATGCGCACCTGCCGGTGCGTGCGATCGACCGAGTCCTTGCGCGAGATGGGGTCTTCGCCCCACACCACCTCGACCTCTTCGCCGTCGCGGATGCCGGTGTCGAGTGTCGCCAGCGACATGTACAGCTGATCGAACGCCACGTATCCGGCATCCGTCGAGATCCCCACACGCTCGCCGCCGCGCAGGACCTCGTCCATCTGGTACAGCCCGTAGCGGGCTTTGGGAAAGTCGAGGAACTTCGCCGGCGTGCCGGGTTCGATCTGCGACCGCACCACAGCGGCGACGTCCTCGGAGTTCCACAGCAGCGTCACTTTGCGACGCTGCTGCTTCTCGGCGTGGCGCTCGAGCGCCTCACGACCGTGGAAGTCGTGGTCGAAACGCACCGAGCGCCCGAGTCCGATGTCGAACGGGGTCATGTAGAAGTCGTGGATGTCGTCGGAGTGCAGCGATCCCGCGACCGAGCCGATGCGAGCGGCCGGAAGCCACTCGCGATACTCGGCGAAGTCGTCGTCGAACACCGCGGGGAAGGGGGTCGGCACCCAGCCCGACTCGAGCGGTGACGAAGAGTAGGCCTTGGCGCCCACGCGTCGGATGTCATGCTCGGCGCCTGCCTCGAGGATCGCCTCGAGCACGATCTCGTTGTCTTCCCACGGTCCGTAGAACTCGAACCCGGGCTGGCCGGCCATGCCGTGGCGCAGCGCCTTGACCGGGCGCCCCGCGATGGTGACATCGCCGATGTGGAAGAACTTGATCTCGGGGGGCGGCCCGCCGAAGATCTTCTCCATCACGATGTCGGCCTTCGGTCCCTGCAGCTCGTAGCGGTAGAACGTCGGCGGTCCCTGGCGCATGTGCGAGTTCGCCTCGAGGCGGTACCGGACGTCCTTGCCGGCACCCTGCGCCTTCTCGATGTTGAACCGCACCCAGTCGATGAGGATGTGGTGGCCGATGAGCACCAGGCCCTCGGGTCCCTCGGCGTTGTAGAACAGGATGCCGTCGCCGATGAGGTAGCCGTCCCGGTTGACCGAGATCAGCTGCTTCGCCACGCCCGGCCGGAAGGTCACGAAGGTGTTCGGCGAGATCGAGCTGAGGACGGGGATGAGATCGGCGCCGTCCAGGAAGAGCTGCGTCATGTGGTGCGACTGGTCCATGAGCGCGACGGTGGTGCTCCACGCGCGCTGCTCGTCGCGCCAGTTGGTGAACTCGGGTGCCACCGGGAAAGTGAATGCGGGCCAGTTCTGGTTGCGCAGCAGCTCGATGGGGCTGCCTGCACGCTCGATCGCCTGGGCCAGTGATTCCGTGCCCGTCTCGGTCATCGTATTGGTCATCGTCGACCCTCCTGTTCGTTGCGGTCAGCGTAGGTCGAGGTTTCGACACCCTGGTGGAAGATTCCGATGAACGGAACTACGGGATGCCGTGGGGCATGTGCGGGGCGACCATCGAACAAGCACTTCGCGGCGTCGCGGGAGCAGAACGGTCACAATTCGCGCACAGTCGCGCGGTTCACACCAAAATCGTTGACAATCTGACTGGGGATCCGTAGTTTTCCCAGCAGGGGAGGACTCGAGTCCCCTGTCGACGCGACGCCGCTGGGCGGCGATGTCGTCGACCGCGACGACGCAACGAAGCGAAAGGGCAGCATGGGCGCGCGATTGACGGTGAGCGACGTCAACCTTCACTTCGGCGGCGTGAAGGTCCTGCAGGAGGTCTCGTTCGGGGTCGGTCCCGGCGAGATCTTCGGCCTGGTCGGACCGAACGGCGCGGGCAAGACCTCGCTGTTCAACTGCATCAGCGGCCACTATCGGCCGAGTTCCGGATCCATCCGCATCGACGAGGCCGAGGTGCGCGGCGCGCGACCGGCGACGCTCGCACGGCACGGCCTTGCCCGCACGTTCCAGCACCCCGCGCTGCAGCTGCGCGAGACGGTGCTCGAGAACGTGCTGCTCGGCGCCCACAGCCGGCTGCCCGGCGGGCCCGCGGAATGGTCGCTCCGCCTGCCGCGCACTGCGCGCGCCGAACGCGAGCTGCGTGCCGAGGCCATGGACCTTCTCGAGGCGCACGGACTCGGCTGGGCTGCGGGTAGGCGCGCCGACGAGCTGTCGCACGGCCTGCACAAGGGCGTCGAGCTGTGCCGTGCGCTGCTGATGAAGCCCCGGCTGCTGCTGCTCGACGAGCCGGCGGCCGGCCTGCCGCACGGCGAGGTGGAGACTCTGATCGAGACCGTTCGCCGCGTGCGGGACGCCGACATCACGGTGATCATCGTCGAGCACAACATGGGGCTGATCTCGGCACTGACCGATCGCGTCATGGTGCTCGACCACGGGCGCAAGCTTATGGAGGGCACCGCGGCCGAGGCGCAGGCGGACCCGCGCGTGATCGAGGCTTACATCGGAAAGGACGCCGCGGATGACGCTGCTTGAGCTCGTCGACCTGACCGCGTCGTACGGACCCATCCGGGTGCTCGAGAGCGTGTCGCTGACCGTCCCGGACGGCGGGGCGGTCGGCATCCTGGGCGCGAACGGCGCCGGCAAGACGACGACGCTCCGCGCGATCTCGGGCGCCGTCCGCTCGACCGGGACGCTCCGCTTCGACGGCAAGGACCTGCGAGGTCTGCGGCCCGATCAGGTCGCGGCGCTCGGCATCGCGCATGTGCCTGAGGGACGCGGCACGCTGTCGGATCTGACCGTGCGCGAGAACCTCAAGGTGGGCGCGTACCTCCGCAAGGACCGCAAAGGCATCGCGTCCGACATCGACTACTGCCTCGACCTGTTCCCGCAGCTCCAGGAGCGCATCCGCTCCAACGGTTCGGCTCTGTCGGGCGGCGAACAGCAGATGCTCGCGGTGGCCAGGGCGATCATGGCCAAGCCGCGGCTCATGATGCTCGATGAGGCCTCGCTCGGACTGGCGCCCAGCACCGCACGGTCGGTCTACGACGCGATCGGCCGGCTGCGACGCGAGTCGGGCATCGCGATGCTCGTCGTCGAGCAGAATGCGAACCTGGCATTCACGCTCGTCGACACCGCCACCGTGCTCGAGACCGGCCGCAGCGTTCTCACGGGCACGTCCGCCGAGCTTCGCGGCATGGACGAGATCCGCCGCGCGTACCTGGGAGGCTGACGGATGGGGACCTTCATCCAGCTCGTGGTCGACGGCCTGTCGACCGGCTCGATCTACGCGGCGCTCGCGCTCGCGATCGTGCTGGTCAATCAGGCCACCGGCCTCATCAACTTCGCCCAGGGTGGCATGGCCGTGCTGTCGGCCTACGTCGCGTGGGCCGTCTACGGCTGGGGCGTACCGCTCGTCGTGGCGATCCTCGTGGCGATCGTGTTCTCGTTCCTGCTCGGCGCGGTGATCGAGCGCTACCTCATCCGCCGCTTCGAAGGCGGCGACCCCGACACCGCGGTCGTCGTGACGATCGGCCTGCTGACCCTGATCACCGGCATCTGCGCGTGGATCTGGACCTACAACAACCGGCTGTTCCCGTCGCTGTTCCCGCTCGAGACGGTGCAGATCGCCGGGGCGGTGATCAGTGTTCGCTCGCTCGGGACGTTCATCGTGATCGTGGCCATGATGGGAGTGCTGCAGGCCTTGTTCATCGGCACGAAGCTCGGGCTGGCGCTGCGCGCGGTCGCCATCAACCCGCACTCGTCGGCGTTCTCGGGCCTGCCGGTCGGACGCCTCCTCATGGTGGGCTGGGGACTCGCGGCTGTGCTGGGCGCGGTCGCCGGAGTGCTGGTCGCGCCGCAGTTGACCCTCACGCCCGGAATGATGGACTCCGCGCTCGTGTACGCGCTCGCGGCCTGCATCCTGGGCGGACTGTCGAGTCCCGTCGGCGTCGTCGTCGCGGCCTGGCTCATCGGCGTGCTCGAGAACCTCGCCGCCGTCTACGTGCCCTTCATCGGCCACGACCTCAAGATCGCGGTGCCCTTCATCCTCATCTTCGTGGTGCTGATCATCCGGCCTCAGGGCCTCTTCGGCCGGAAAGCGGTGGTGCGCGTCTGATGTCGACCACAACGGATCTCAATCGCACCCGCCCCGCCGCGGCATCCGGCTTCTTCTCCAAGCCCTGGGTGCAGTGGGCCGGCGTCGCGCTGATCGTCGTCCTGCTGCTCGTGCTGCCGCTGCTGCTGCCGGAGTTCGCGAATCAGACCATCGCGCGCATCGGGGTGTTCGCCGTCGCGGTGCTGGGCCTCAACGTCGTCATGGGCTACACCGGCCAGGTCTCGCTCGGCCAGATCTTCTTCGTCGGGCTGGGCGCATACGTCACGGCGTACGGCGTCGACCAGGACTGGAACGTCGTGCTCGTCTTCGTGCTGGCGTGCCTGGTGCCCGCCGTCGTCGGGCTGCTCATCGCCCTCGCTGCGGCCCGGCTGGGGGGCCTTGCCATCGCGATGGTCACGATCGCCCTTCCCATCGTCGGAGTGCCGCTGGCCAAGCGGCTGTCGGACTTCACCGGCGGCTCGCAGGGCACCTCGGCGCGATTCACGGATGCCCCGGAATGGACGGGTCTGTACGACGACCAATGGCAGCTGTACCTGGTGTTCCTCATCGGCGGCATCACCTTCCTGCTCACCCGCAACCTGGTGCGGGGCAAGTACGGGCGCGCCTTCGCCATCGTGAAGGGCAACGAGGCGGTCGCGGCATCCATGGGCGTCTCGCCGTACCGCTACAAGGTGCTCGCCTTCACGATCGCGTCGCTCATCGGCGGCGTGAGCGGCTTCCTCTATATGGTGGTCGTGCAGTACACGTCCCCCGAGACCCTGCACTTCGGACACTCGATCGAGCTGCTGGCCTCGATGGTGATCGGCGGCGCGGGGAGCATCCTCGGTTCGCTGCTGGGCGGCGCGTGGTACGTGCTGGTGCCGCAGATCACGAACATCATCGATCCGAACATCACGGCCGTCCTGCAAGGAGCGATCCTGCTCGTCGTGCTGTTCGTCCTTCCCGGCGGCCTCGTCTCGCTCCCGAGACTGTGGCGCCGCCGCCGCTCGTCGGGACAGCACTCGTCAGGGCCGCGCTCTGACTCACCGGCCGAAGAGTCACCGACCGCACAGCCACCGACCACACAGCCACACACCACACAGCCACACACCACACAGTCAGAACCAAGAGAGAGGCAGGACCCATGAGCATCAACCGCAAGAGGATGCGGATCGCTTCGGTCGTCGCGGGGATCGGCGTCGTCGCCGTCCTCGCTGCCGGATGCGCCCGAGGTGGGGGCGGCGATGGTGGCGGAGACGGCGGCGGCGAAGCGGCCGCGAGCCCCGGCATCACCGACTCGTCCATCACGCTCGGCATCACGACTCCGCTCAGCGGTCCGACCGCGGGACCGGGCACCTGCACGGTCGCCGGCATCACCGCGTACTTCGGCGCCCGCAACGCCGAGGGCGGCGTCGAGTTCGGCGACGGCCAGACCCGCACCGTCGAGATCGAGGCGCTGGACGACGAGTACGACCCGCAGAAGGCCAAGGCCAACTACGACCAGCTCAAGGGCAGCGTGTTCGCGATGACCTCGGGCCTGGGGACGCCGACGAACCGCGCCTGGCGCGAGGCGGCGATCGCCGACGAGGTGCCCCAGGTGCTGATCCAGACCGGCGACCCGATCTTCAGCGATGCCGAGGAGAGCCCGTGGCAGCTCGGCTTCGTGCCGATCTACCAGAACGAGGGCGAGGCCTTCGGTGAGCTGCTGGCCACCTCCGGCGAAGACCACAAGGTCGCGATCCTGTCGCAGAACGACGACTACGGCGAGGGATACGTCGAGGGCTTCAAGTCGGCCATCGAAGGCGCCGACAACATCGAGATCGTCGGCGAGCTCACCTACGAGGCCACCGACGCCTCGGTCGACGCGCAGCTGACCGAGCTGGCGGCGACCGACGCCGACGTGTTCTTCAACGCGATGTCGATCACCCCGCTGGTGATCTCGTCGCTGCAGAAGACGCAGGAGCTCGGCTGGCTGCCGAACTGGTTCCTGCCGTCGAACACGTCCAGCCCGGGAGCGATCCTCGAGCCCGGCGGGGCGACCGCGTTCCCCGGCGTGTACACGGTGTCGTTCGCGAAGGCTCCGCAGAGCCCCGCGTACGCGGAGGACGAGGACGTCGTGGCGTTCCTCGACAGCCTCGCCGAGTACGCGAACTACCCCGATGTGCCGGCCTTCCCGCACTGCATGTGGAGCTACATGATCGGCGCGACGCTCGAGCAGGTCTTCGCCAAGATGACCGAGCCGACGCGCGAGGACTTCATGGAGCAGCTGCGCACGATCTCGGACTTCCAGGCGCCGCTGATGCTCGAGGGTACCGCGGTCGACACGACCCAGGACGGCCAGCCGGCGGTGTCGTCGCTGCAGGTGGTCAAGTACAACGGCAGCGGCTACGCGCCGGCCGAGGCCTGGGGCGAATGAGCTGAGCACATGACGAAGGGGCGGCCGGAGGCATCCGGTCGCCCCTTCGTTCGTGAGAGGGCAGGTGTGCGGCGCGCGCGGCGTCCTGCCTCGTCACTCCATGCCGTGGAGCACGTCGACGATGCCCGACAGGTGTGCGCGAGTCGCGGCCTCGGCGGCGTCGGGGTCGCGCGAGAGCATCGCGTCGATGATCGCGATGTGCTCGGGTGCCGAGCGCGCGGCCCGGCCGGGATGGAACGCGAGCCGGAACTGGTGGCGCGCGGACTGCGCGCGCAGACGCTCGAGCAGCTGGGTCGCCGTCGCGTGGCGGCTGAGATCGCGGATCCGCCGGTCGAGCTCCTGGTTGAGCCGCGAGTATTCGACGAGGTTGCCGGTCGTCACCGCGACCTCGATCGCCGCGCGCAGATTGCGCAGCTCGGCGGCGTCCTGGTCGGTCAGATTCTCGGTCGCCTTGCGTGCGCACAGCGTCTCGAGCCCGATGCGCACTTCGACGATCTCGATGGCCTCGTCGACGCTGATCGCTCGCACGCGCGCACCGCGGTTGGGGAGCCTCTCGACCAGGCCCTCGCCGGCGAGATTGAGCAGCGCCGTGCGGACGGCCGCGCGCGATGCTCCGTACTTCTCGCTCAGATCGGCTTCGATCAGACGCTGGTGAGGAGCGAACTGCGCGTCCAGGATGGCGTCCCGGATCTGCTGCGTGAGGTCGAGGCGTCCGGTGGCCTCTTCCGCCTCCGTCGCCGCGGCATCCGTCATCTCTGCTGTCCCCTTTCGACGCCGTCGTCCGTGCTCCGACACTATCCGGTGGCCAGGGTATTTCATACGAGATTCACGCGAATATCGTCGACAATCTTGATCCTTGCGCATGGAAGATGCACCCTGGAACCGGGCGAACAGACGCACAGAGAGGTGGTCGTGCCATGAGCGGCACTGCGACGGAGACCGGAGTTCGGACGGGACTGTTCATCGGCGGTGAAGAGCGGTTCACCGACGATGTGCTGGCAGTGGCGGATCCGGGCAAGAAGGGCGCGATCGTCGGCGAAGCGGCGGCGGCATCGCCGGACGACGTGGCCGACGCGGTCGCGGCCGCCAAGGCCGCCTACCCCGCCTGGACGGCGCTGAGTCCGCAGGAGCGGGCGCAGCTCATGACCGAGGCGATCGCCGGGATCGCCGACGAGCGCGACGAGGATGCCGCGATCCTGTCGCAGGAGAACGGCAAGGTGAGGATGGAGGCCTGGGTCGACGCGCTCGTGTTCGAGATCCGGTGGAACCTCGCCCTCATGCTGGTCGACGAGGTGGACGCGTCCAAGACGCTGCCCGTCGTTCCCGGCGCGATCCCGGTGTCGACCGAGGTCTCGTACCAGTCGCTCGGAGTGGTGACCGTGATCGTGCCGTTCAACTGGCCGATCGCGATCCTCGGCGCCTCGCTGCCGCACGCTCTGCTCGCCGGCAACACCGCGATCGTCAAGCCGCCGCCCTCGGCGCCGCTGGCGACGGCACGCGTGGTGCAGCGGGTGGCCGAGAAGCTGCCGCCCGGCGTGCTCAACGTGGTCACCGGCAAGGACGAGAACATGGCGGGGCTGATCCAGAACCCCGACGTGGCGAAGGTCTGCTTCACGGGGTCGGTCAATGGTGGCAAGCGCATCATGGAGATGGCGTCAAGGACCCTCACGCGGGTGACGCTCGAGCTCGGCGGCAACGACGCCGCGGTCTTCCTCGAGGACGCGATCCTCGACGAGACGCACCTCGACCGACTGTTCGCGGCGATCTACGACACCACCGGGCAGATCTGCATGAACGCCAAGCGCGTGTTCGTGCATCGGTCCCGCCTCGAAGAGGTAGTCGCGGGACTCACGGCCCGGCTCGAGAAGGCGGTGCTCGGCTACGGCCTCGACGAAGGCACGACGATGGGCCCCCTGCATCAGCCGGCGCAGAAGGCGTTCGTCGACGAGATCATCCAGGAGGCGAAGGATGCCGGAGCCGACGTCCGGGAGTTCGGTTCGATGCCCGACGGCGACCTCGCCGGCGGCAACTTCGTGCGGCCCGCGCTCGTGGTCGACCCTCCGCTGGGGCTGCGCGTCGTGACACAGGAGCAGTTCGGCCCCGTCATCCCGATCATCCCCTTCGACACCGAGGACGAGGCGGTGCGGCTCGCGAACGACACCTGGGGCGGCCTGTGCGGGTCTGTGTGGACGGGGTCGCCCGAGGCAGCGCAGCGCGTCGGTTCGCAGCTGGAGTGCGGGTATGTATGGGTCAACGACCACGGCGCCACCCGCCTCGATCTGCGCGCCCCGTTCGGCGGCATGAAGCAGTCCGGGTTCGGTCGGGAGCAGGGCATCGAGGGCGTCCGCGCCTTCCAGGACACTCGCTCGATCGCGACGATCGATCCGGAGGCGCTCGCCGCGATGGCGCACTGACCGCCGGCCGTCGTTCGGCGGGTGCCATGATGTAGGCCATGACTCTCGCCGACGAGGGGCCCGGCGGGCCCGGGATCCGCCGCGCGTCTCCGGTGCGGCACGTGCTGACGATCTTCGGCGACTACTGGTGGCACATCGACGAGCCCATGCCGACCGGTGCGCTCGTTCGGGTGCTCGGTGATCTGGGGCTCAAAGAGGCGGCCGCCCGCGCCACACTCGCGCGTATGTCGAAGAGCGGCCTGCTGGTCGCTGACCGCAACGGCCGGCGGACGACGCATCGCCTCACCGAGCGCGCGGCATCCATCGTCGATGAAGAGGCGTCCTGGCTCGACACCTTCGGAGTCGAGGAGCCGGCGTGGGACGGACTGTGGACGGTGCTGGCGTTCTCGATCCCCGAGTCGCAGCGGTCCACGCGCCACCTCGCGCGGTCGCGGCTCAAGTGGCTCGGGTTCGCGCCGCTCTACGACGGCGTGTGGCTCTCGCCGCTCGACCACTCCGACGAGGCGATGGCGCAGCTGCGAGAGCTCGGCCTCGCCGACGTGACCGCGATGCGCGCCAGTCTCGAGACGTCGATCCAGGGCGGTCCGCAGTCGGCGTGGGACCTGCAGGCCGTGGCAGAGCAGTACCAGGAGTTCGCGGCGGCTGTCGCGGCGACGGATGCCACGACCCCGGTCGCGGCCTTCGTCGAACGCACGCGGCTCATGCTGGGGTGGCAGGCCTTCCGCGTGCTCGACACCGGGATGCCGGCCGAGCTGGTGCCGACGGGGTGGCCCCGCGTGAGCGTGCGGCGCGCCTGGATGCAGCTGTACAACCGGCTGGGTGGTCCCGCCGAGGAGCACGTGCGCCGGGTGGTCGGCAGCATCGATGCCGAAGCGCGCGAACTCGTGACGAGCCGCCGGCTCTCCGATAGTTGATCTTTCATTGACGCGCGTCACACAGAGTTCTACTCTGTGGCGTGAGGGCGGCAATGGGGCCGCTCCACTGACGACGATGTCGGAGGATTCGATGAAGCGATCCAGGTACAGGGCGCGCGCATTCGGGGTCGGCGTGCTCGCCGCATCCGGTGCACTGATGGCGGGGCTGCTGCTCGCGCCGGCCGCGGGCAATGCGGCGCAGCCCGTTCAGATCGACGTGCTGTCGGGGCGCGCCGATTCGGTCTCGGGCGGCGATGCGCTCGTCTCGGTGACGGGTGCGCGCCGCGACTTCCGCATCGTGGCGGCGGGAGTCGATGTGACCGAGTCGTTCCAGCCGCTCGGCGGCGGCCTGGTCGGACTCGTCGACGATCTTCCGCTCGGTGTGAGCGAGATCACCGTGACGAAGAAGAACGGTCAGGTGCAGACCTCGCTCGAGGTCGAGAACCACCCGATCACGGGCCCGGTGTTCTCCGGGCCGCAGCATCCGATGTACTGCACCGCGTCGGGGGCGCCGTGGAATCTCGGGGCGGTCGACGAGGACTGCCACGTGGCCGCGCCTGTCGTGAGCTACCGCTACCGCACGACGGCCGGTCAGTTCGCCGCGTATCCGACGGATGGGTCGGTGCCGGCGGACGTCGCGACGGCGACGGTCTACGGACTGAGCGTGCCGTACGTGGTGCGCGTCGAGCGTGGGACGATCAACCGGGCCGTGTACGAGACCGCGATGCTGCACCAGCCGGGAACACCCGAGCCTTCGCCGGTGCAGGCCGAGCCCGGCTGGAACGGCAAGCTCGCGTACACGTTCGGCGGCGCGTGCGGTGTGGGCTACTGGCAGGGCAGCAGCACCGGCGGTGTGCAGAACGACCTGTTCCTCAGCCGCGGGTATGCCGTGGCATCCGCGACCTTCAACGTCTATGCGCAGAACTGCAACGACGTCACGAGCGCCGAGACCGCGATGATGGTGAAGGAGCACGTGGTCGAGCAGCTCGGTCCCGTGACCTACACGGTCGGTTCCGGCGGGTCGGCCGGCACGATGCAGCAGCTGCTGCTGTCGAACAACTACCCGGGGATCCTCGACGGTGTGCTCGGCGAGATCGGCTACCCCGACGAGCGGTCCACCACGATCGGCGGCCACGATTGCCGCGGCCTGCAGAACTACTGGAACTCGCCCGCCGGTGCCGGATGGACCGAGGCGCAGAAGGTCGCCGTCACCGGTCATGCGCTCTCGGGAACCTGCTTCGGGTTCACGTTCTTCGACGGAGTCGACGACCCCAACCGGGGCTGCAACGCGGCGATCCCGGTCGCCGACCGCTGGTCGCCGTCGAACCCCGACGGGCTGCGGTGCACCATCGCCGACATGGTGAAGAACGTGTACGGAACGGATGCCTCCGGCCGTGGCCTGCGCGTCGAGCCCGACAACGTCGGCGTGCAGTACGGCTGGAATGCGCTGCAGAAGGGTGCGATCACGGTCGAGCAGTTCGTGTCGCTCAACGAGCGCATCGGCGGCATGGACGTCGACGGCGCCCGCACCGCGGAGCGGTCCGAGGCCAGTGTCGAAGCGATCGAGCGGGCCTACGAGACCGGCCGCATCAACATGATGACGGGCGGTCTGGAGTGGACGCCTGTGATCGAGATCCGCAACTACACGGATCCGACCGGCGACTTCCACGAGCGCTACCGCTCGGCGATCATCCGGGAGCGGATGCTGGCCGCTCACGGTGATGCCGGCACGCACGTGAGCTGGACCGGGGCGAACATCCCCGCCAACACTGCGGCGATGCGTGCTGCCGCACTCGACCAGCTCGAGGCGTGGCTGGACGCGATCGAGGCGGCGGGTGGACCCGGTGACCGGGAGCGCACGATCGCGGCGCGGCCGGCCGGATTGGTGGACGGATGCTTCGACGCCCAGATGGGCTTCATCGAGGAGGTGCTGGACTACGACGACCCGACGACGGCGTGCAACCAGCTCTATCCCTTCCACTCGCAGCCGCGGGCCGAGGCCGGCATGCCGCTGCTGGCCGACGGGCTCAAGTGCGCGCTCACCGACGCTGAGCGTGCCGACTACCCGGCGATGAGTGACGAACAGTGGCAGCGCCTGTCGGCGGTGTTCCCCGACGGCGTGTGCGACTGGTCGCAGCGCCCGCAGGGCTACGCCGAACTCGAGGGAACCTGGTTGAGCTTCGGCTGACCTCGGCACCGCGCAGCGGAAGGGCAGGTCCTCGCACGGCGGGGACCTGTCCTTCGCGCTGTGGTGCCGTCGCCCTCGGTGCGCGGGGAGGGAATCGGTCTGGGGTACCTTGCTTCGGGGCAGAATCCTGGTCGGCTAGCATTCGGGGATGACCGACACGGAGCCGATCGTCGACGTCTCGATCGGCGGCGAGACCATCCGCCTCGGACAGTTTCTGAAGTTCGCCGGTGTCCTCGACTCCGGGGGGAACGTGAAAGAGGCGATCATCGACGGCTATGTGAGCGTGAACGGCGAGGTGGATCGCCGCCGCGGGCGCCAGTTGCAACTCGGTGACATCGTCGGCTTCGAGGGACGCAGGTTCCGGGTCCGCCCGTAGGTCGCCGAGCCCTGCGCTCGGTTCTCGCGGGATTCGCGGGCGTGAGTCCGACGAACGTCGCTGAGGTGATCAGTGGGGCGCGCCCAGCGAACCGTCACGGGCGCGATTCGGCGAGTCCGTCGCTTCGGATGCCTCGAGGGGCGATCAGCCCCATTGTCGGCATCGCGATGAGGAGTGCCAGCCCTGAGGCGATCGCCGCCACCCAGATGGGCCCGGTCAGGCCCAGCGGTGTGGCCAGAGCCATGGCGCCCAAGAGCGGTCCAGCCACGGCACCCACGTTGAGCGCGGCGGTCGCGTAGGAGCCGCCCATCGTCGGTGCAGCGTTGGCCGCATAGAGCACGCGGGTGATCAGAGTGCTGCCGACTCCGAAGCTGAGGACGCCCTGCACGAATACGACACAGAGGAAAGCCGTCGGATTCGATGAAGACACGGCAAGTCCCACCCACCCGACTATCAGGCCGCCGCCGCCGATGATGAGCACCGGCCGCGGCCGGCGATCAGAGAGCCGGCCGGCAATCGTCACGCCCGCGAATGAGCCGATGCCGAAGAGCACCAGCACCATGGGCACCCACCAGCGCTCGAGTCCGGCGACGTCGGTTGCCACCGGAGCAAGGAACGTCAGGGCGGCAAAGGTGCCCGCGTTGACAAGCGCCGCAAGGATCATCGCCATGATGAGGCGAGGCGCCGCCAGCTGCGCGATTTCCGATGTGAGCTCGGGTGGGCGCTCCTCGTCGGTCAGCCTGGCCACTCGCGGGTTGAAGCCGATCGTCACGCCGACGGCGGCCGGCACGCAGAGGACTGCGATCGCCCAGAAGGTCGACTGCCACCCCCATGCTGCGCCGAGTGCTGCGCCAGCGGGCACGCCCGCCACGGTGGCGACCGTCGTGCCGGCAAGCAGGACGGCGACCGCGCGGCCCTTGTTCGTCGGCCCGACCAGCCGCGCCGAGGCCGTCAGAGCCACGGCGAGGAAACCGGCGTTGACGAACGCGGCCACCATGCGAGTGACGACGAGGACGGTGAAGTCCGACGTCGTCGCTGCCACGACGTGTGCTGCGGCGAACAGCAGGATGAAGGCGAGCAGGCTGCCGCGCACGGGCAGCCGGCGGGTGATGGCGGCCATGAGGGGAGCCCCGACGACCATACCCACTGCGAACGCAGAGGTGAGGACGCCGGCGGTTGCGACCGGGACATCGAAGCCGGCGGCGATGTCTTGCACCAGCCCGGACAGCATGAACTCGGATGTGCCCATGGCGAAGACCACGAGCGCGAGCAGATAGAGAACGAAAGGCATCGAAAGCTCCGGAGAAGAGAGGTGAACGGGGACGGATGGTCACCACGATCAGCCCCATCGCACCAGGCGATGTGCTCTACGGAGCTAGGAACTCAGCGGTTCCAGGGGCTAACGGAATGACCGATAGCCCCTTTCTTGGATGCCTCAGGACTCGACATGCGCTCGAGACTACCTGACCTCACCACGGCGCTGCACGCCGTCAGCACCGTCCTGAGGGGCAACGCCTAGCGCGTCGCAGTGACTCGGTCCGCCGGGTTCACGTTCGTCGTGCGATGAGGTTGCCGCGGCGGGTGGGGGATTTGGTGGTGGGTCGCCACTGCCGGGTGCGGTCCCACCAGGAGGGTCCGCGGACATGCGGGATGCCGTCTTGCATGCGGATCTGCCAATTGCCGGTGTCGATGGTGCGGTGGTGGAACCAGCAGAGTAGGACGCCGTTGTCGGTGTGCGTCGGGCCGCCTCGGGAGTGCTCGGTGACGTGGTGGATTTCGCACCATTGCGGGGGGCAGTGGCAGCCGGGGATGACGCAGCCGCCGTCGCGGACGGTGATGGCTTTGCGCTGGTGGTGGTTGAAGAGTCGGTCCAGGGTGCTGATCGACACGATCCGGCCATCCTCCCCCAGGACGACGCGTTGGATGGCGCCGACGCAGGCGGTGTGCCGGGCGGCGGCGAGCGGGATGGGCAGGTCCTCGCCGGCCAGGTGTGCCTTCCCGCGTCCGGCGGTCAGGTCTTCTTCCCGGACGGTGACGACCAGAGTCGGGGCGGCGCCGCCGAGGGCGGGGAGGGTTCCGGATGCGGCGGCGGCGGTGAGCAGCACCGCGAACGCGTCGTGCAGCTTCTGAGTGTGCGACCGCGGGTCCGCGGCGGAGGCGACCGGTCCGTCCCGATCCTCATCCTCGACGAAGCACGGTCCCGGGGCGGGGGCGCCGTCGACCCGTGGGTTGAGGATGCTGTCGAACCCGAGCCGCAACTGCGCGGCCACTTCTGGGAGCAGCCGGCCGCGGAGTGGGACCAGGCCGTCGTCACCGCGACGGCCGACGGTGATGCCGCGTTTGCGGAGCGCCATGGTGTCTTCGGGTTCGGTGCCGTCTTGGTCCAGGTACGCCGCCCACACGTGGGCGAGTGCCCGTAGCGCGTCCGCGGTGGCGGGGGGTGCCGCATCCGCCCCCTTGCCACCGGCGGCGGCGGCCAGTTCGGTGTCGGCGGCGAGGATCCCGGCTCGTCCGGTCTGGCAGCCGCGGAACGCGCCGGTCACCGCGACCACTCCGTCCACCCCGACGTGCCCGGCTGCCAGAGCTGCCCGCATCCCGGGCCACTCCGCGGGCAGCACCTCCCCGGTGGACAACGCGACCTGCTGCTGCACCGCGGCCGCGACGGCGAGGACCTCAGCCGCGGTCCGCGCGGAGACCCGCGTGGCGCGTTGCACGAGTTCGCTGGTGTTGCGGCATCCGAACCGGGTGGTCATCCGGTCGGCGTGCCCGGTCGACCCGTCACGGTCGGTGATCACCGCGACCGCCTCGACCATCACCGCTTCCGCGGACCGCCGGATGCGGCCCGCCACCGCCAGCATCCCCAAGACCTCGGAGTCGCCAGCGCCGCGCAACCCGCCCTCCGCGACGGCCGCGGCGGTCACCTTCGCAACCGCGTCGCCGAGCTCGTTCAGAGCGTCGGCGAGGTTGGTCATACCCCCATTCTGGCCAGGACCACCGACATCCAAACTCCCAGATCAACCGGCCAATCCACCCTGTGGACAATCCCGGAAACCACCACCCGAACCGCCCCTGTGGAGGAACCGTCGAGGTCGGTGTAGAAGCCCACAAGGTCGGAGCACAGACAGTCGTGGGAAGATTGATAGTTGATAAACTCAACCATCAACTTTTATGATGTTCTTGTGGTCACCCGGCCACAACCCGATCTGCACAACGATGTGGAGTCCTCATGCGCACCAAGAGCATTGCCGCCCTCGCCCCCCTTCTCGTGATCGGCCTCATCGCGGGCTGCTCTTCGTCCTCGACTCCCGACAGCGAGCCGGCAGAGACGGATGCCGCGACCGAGGCGCCGCTGTACGACCAGCTGCCCGACGCGATCAAGGAAGCCGGTGTCATCAAGATCGCCGGCGACACCCACCCGCCGTACCGCACGATCGAAGAGGGCGGCGAGATCACCGGCATCGACCCCGACCTGCAGGCCGCGCTCTCCGAGCAGCTGGGAGTGCCGTTCGAGATCATCACGTCGTCGGGTCTGGACGCCATGCTCACCGGCATGCTGTCGGGTCGCTTCGACGCCTTCAACGGCCCGGTGCGCACCACTCCTGAGCGGGAGGCGGACTTCGATGCCGTGGTGTGGATGACCACGCGCACCTCTTACGTCTACCTCGCCGAACGCGCCGACGAGCTGAGCGACCCGGAGGCTCTGTGCGGCGCGCGGGTCGCGGGAGTCACCGGCTCGGTGACCGAGAGCCAGCTCGCACGGTACAACGAGTGGTGCGCCGCCGAGGGGCTGGATCCCGCTGAGTTCATCGGCCTGGAAGACAGCAACGCGACCTTCCTCGCGGTCAACTCCGACCGGGCCGACTACGCCGGCACCACGCAGTCCGCCGCGATCGACCTGCAGGCATCCGATCCCGACACGTACGAGTTCATCATCCAGTCCGACGAGCAGGGTGCGGGCGTCGACCAGCTCGCGATGTTCATGCCCAAGGGCAACGGCCTGGCTGAGCCCATGCTCGCCGCCTTCGAGGCGATCTTCGAGAACGGCGAGTACGAGCGGATCATGACCGAGTGGGGCATCGAAGACGCCGCCGTCGACGCACCCACGCTCAACCCGATGACCAGCGAGTGACGATGACAGACCTCACCACCCAGCCGGTGCGCAACCCATCGGCCGACAGATCGATCGACGCTGCGAGGGCACGACGCCGGATCCATCCGTGGCGGGTGGTGGTCGGCATCCTGCTGGCACTCGTCACGGTCCAGATCGCCGTCTTCCTCGTGACCAACGAGCGGTTCGACTGGCCCGTCGTCGGGGAGTACCTCTTCAATCCGAGCGTGCTGATGGGGCTCGGCATGTCGATCATGCTCACAATCGTGGGCATGGTTCTCGGGTCGCTCCTGGGGACCGGGCTCGCTGCCGGGCAGCTCGCCGAGTTCGCGCCGCTGCGGTGGGCCTGCATCGTGTTCGTCGGGGTGTTCCGTGGGGTTCCGCCGCTCGTGCAGCTGATCTTCTGGTACAACCTCGCGTACCTGCTGCCGCGCCTGGCGGTCGGGGTGCCGTTCGGGCCCGAGCTGTTCAGCTGGCCGACCAACGATCTCATCACGCCGCTCACCGCCGCGATCATCGGACTCTCTCTCCACGAGGCGGCGTACATGGCCGAGATCATCCGCGCCGGCATCCTGTCGGTCGACTCCGGACAGCGGGATGCCGCGGCCGCCATGGGCTTCAGCCGTTGGCATTCGTTCACCAGCGTCGTGCTGCCGCAGGCGATGCGGGTCATCATCCCGCCGACGGGCTCGCAGGTGATCGCGCTCCTGAAGGGAACGTCGCTCGTGAGCGTCATCGCGATGGGCGACCTGCTGCACTCGGTGCAGGTCATCTACAACCGCACGTATGAAGTGGTGCCCATGCTGCTCGTCGCCGTCATCTGGTATCTGGTGGTCGTCACCGCCCTGACGCTCGTGCAGCGCAGGGTGGAACGGCACTTCAGCAAGGGCATGTCGCGAGCCGCCGTCGCCCGTCGCGTCGTCGAGCGGACGGAGGCGGTGGCATGACCGGCCAGAACACATCCGTGACCCCGGTGCTGCAGGTGATCGGGGTGCGCAAGGAGTACGGCGACAACGTCGCCCTCGACGGCGTCGACTTCGAGGTGCACGCGCAGGAGGTCGTCGCCGTGCTCGGGCCCTCCGGATCGGGCAAGTCGACTCTCGTGCGCTGCATCGACCAGCTCGAGTCGATCGAGGGTGGCGCGATGTATCTCGACGGCGAGCTGCTCGGCTACGAACGCCATCGTGACGGCATCCGTCCTCTCACCGACGCCGATGTGAAGCGGCAGCAGCGTCGCATGGGCATGGTGTTCCAGCAGTTCAACCTGTTTCCGCATTGGACGGTGCTGCGCAACATCACCGAGGCGCCGATCAAGGTGCACGGCGTGCCCGCCGCCGAGGCGAAGGCCCGCGCGCTCGAGCTGCTGAACCGGGTCGGGCTCGCCGACAAGGCCGACGCCCATCCACGCCAGCTGTCGGGCGGCCAGCAGCAGCGTGTGGCGATCGCGCGCGCGGTGGCCACGAACCCCCGCATCCTGCTCTTCGATGAGCCGACGAGCTCGCTCGACCCGGAGCTCGTCGACGAGGTGCTGCAGGTGATGAAGGACCTGGCCGAATCGGGCATGACGATGATCGTCGTCACGCACGAGCTCGACTTCGCGCGCCACGTCGCCGACCGGTGCGTGTTCATGGCTGACGGGCAGGTGATCGAGGACCGCCCGTCGACGGAGTTCTTCGACGCCCCGCGGTCGACGCGACTGCGGACGTTCCTGACGCGCACCGCGGCGACGCCCGCGCGCGAGGTGGGCGCGTGACGACGATCCGCGCCGTCGGCGACCTGGTGCTCGAGCGCGATGACGCGCGCTCGCTCCTGGCGCCGGCCCGCGAGTTGCTGCGTGAGAGCGATCTGCTCATCGGGCAGCTCGAGATCCCGCATCTGGACGTCGAGCTCGACGGGCCGGTGGTGCAGACGACGGATGTCCCGGCCCTGCCCGGGCCGCCCGCGGCCCTGGATGCGCTCGCCGACGCCGGGTTCGGCATCCTGACTCTCGCCGGCAACCACGTGTACGACTTCGGCCCTGAGGGCATCCGCGACACGGTGCGTCACAGCGCCGAGCGGGGCCTGCGCACGGTCGGCGTCGGCGAGAACCTCGACGAGGCGTTCACGCCGGTGATCGCCGACGTGGACGGCACTCGTGTCGCGGTGCTGAGCGTCAACTGCGTCGGCCCGCGTGAGACGTGGGCGTCGAGTCTCAAACCGGGCGCCGCGTACGTCGAGGTGATCACGCATTACGAGGTGCGAGGCGCGAACCCGGGCGGACCGCCGCGCGTGCGCACCTATGCGGAGCCCACGAGCCTGGCCCGACTGCGCCAAGCCGTCGACGTCGCCGCCGCGCACGCGGAGGTCGTCGTCGTTGCACTGCACAAGGGACTCGTCCATGTCCCCGCCGACATCGCGGACTACGAGATCGAGGTCTCGCATGCGGTGGTGGATGCCGGAGCCCACGCCGTGATCGCGCACCACGCGCATATCGCGAAGGGCGTGGAGGTCTATCGGGGTCGTGCGATCTTCCACGGCCTCGGCAACTTCGCCACCGTGACGCGCGCCCTCTCGGCCTCGCCGGACGGGTCGCCCGAGCGTGTGGCGTGGGCGCGGCAGCGCCGGCGTCTGTTCGGTTTCGAACCGGATGCCGCGATGCCCGAGTATCCGTTCCACCCCGAGAGCCGGAACACCGCGATCGCCGAACTGGTGGTCGAAGACGGCGAGGTGCGCGCGGCGCTCCTGCCGTGCTGGATCGACGACGAGGCGCGCCCGGTGCCCGTCGGGCGCTCCGAGTGCGGCGAGCAGGTCGCCCACTACCTGCGCACGATCACGGCACACGCCGGTTTCGCCACTGATCTCGCGTGGGACGGCGATCGACTCGCCGTTCGCGCGGGGGAAAGCACACGATGAGCAATCCTGACGCCCCCCTTGCGGGCAAGACCGTGATCGATCTGACCACCGCGCTCGCAGGCCCCTACGCGACGCTGCTGCTCGCGAGCCTCGGCGCACGCGTCATCAAGGTCGAGAACCCCGAACGCGGCGGCGACTCGTCGCGCAACAACTCGCCGTACGTGACCGCCGATGGGCTGCAGCTTCGCCGCACCGGCCCCGACGACATGTCGGTGTCGATGATGGCGCGCGGCCGCGGCAAGGAGAGCATCACGCTCAACCTCAAGCACGCCGCCAGCCGCGAGGTGTTCTTCGACCTCGTGCGCCAGGCCGACATCGTCGTGGAGAACTACAGCGCCGGCGTGACGCGGCGCCTCGGCATCGACTTCGCCGCCGTGCAGCAGATCAACCCGCGCATCGTCTACACCTCGATCAGCGGCTTCGGTGCGCAGGGCGTGCCGGGCGAGGGCAAGGCGATGGACACGATCATCCAGGCGCTCAGCGGCGTCATGATGACCGCCGGCGAACCCGGCGACGCACCGGTGCGGTTCGGACTGCCGATCGGCGACCTGGTCGCGCCGCTGTTCGCGGTGATCGGGACTCTGGCCGCCGTCATGGACGTCGAGCGCACCGGCGAGGGCCAGCACGTCGACGTCTCGATGCTCGGCAGCCTCACGTCGCTCGTCGCGTGCGAGCCGTTCGACGCTCTGGAATCGGTCGGCTTCCCGTTGCGCACCGGCGCGGTCGTGCCGCGCCTCGCGCCCTTCGGCACGTTCCAATCCGTCGACGGCTGGTTCGCGATCTGCGCACCGACGGACGCGTTCGCCGAGGGCACGCTCGCGGCGATCGGCCGGCCCGAGCTCGTCGACGACCCGCGGTTCTCGTCGCGCGATGCGCGCGTCGACAACGCCGACGAGCTGCACGGGCTCGTGAGCGAATGGGCGCGCACCCGCTCGTCGGCCGAGGTGCTGTCCGCCTTCGAGCACAACGGCGTGCCCGCAGCTCCGGTGCGCGACACGGCGACCGCCGTGCGCGACGACATCGTGACCGGCAGAGGCGAGGTCGTTCCGCTCGTGCACCCGCAGTTCGGTCACTTCGAGGGGCTGTACGGCACCGGGCTTCCCGTCGTCTTCTCGCGCAGCCGCGCCGACCTGTCCAAGCCCGCGCCCGGTCTCGGCGAGCACACCGACGGCGTGCTCGGCGACCTGCTCGGCTACGACGCCGAGCGCGTGGCGCAGCTGCGCCAGGACGGGGTGCTGTGATCACGAGCGCACCGGTGATCGGCGTCGTGGGCGATGATGTGCCACGGCAGCTGCTCCTCGCGCTCGGCGCCCGCCCGCATCGCCTGACCGGGTCATGGACGGGGGCGATCGACCCCGAAGCGCAGCAGCTTCTCGGCGCGACGGATGCTGCCGTGGCGCGCCTGCTCACCGAGTTGCGCGGTGGCGCCGAGCCGCTCGACGCGCTGATCGTGTGCAACGACTCCCAGGCGAACCTGCGCCTCTTCTATGTGCTGCGCGCCACCGGGTCGAACGTGCCGGTGCACCTGCTCGACATGCCGAGAGAAGCCTCCGGGCCTGCGCGCCGGTTCGCGCGGTCCCAGCTCGAGGCGCTCGCCGCGTTCGGCGCCGCCGTGACGGGGTGCACCCTGGATGCGGCATCCCTCACCACCGCGGCCGACGCGGAGGCGGCCCTGGGCGACGCGCTGCGCCGGCTGCGTTCCCGTCGACGAGCCCACCCACCGCTGTGCGCGGGCGCCGCTGCGCTCGACGCGATCCGGGATGCTGCACGACTGGCGCCCGCGGACGCCGTGACGCGCCTGGACACCGCCGGAGCGCAGGCCGCACCGGTGCCGTCGGGTGCGATCAGGGTGCACGTGACCGGCTCGTCCCACCCCGACGTCACGTTCTATCGCGAGCTCGAGAGCGACGGCCGCTGCGTGGTCGTCAGCGAGGACCACGACACCGGCGACGCCGCATGGCTGGGCGAGGCTGTGCGCGGCGAGACCGCGGATCACGTGATCGAGGGGCTGATCGACGCGCACTTCGCGCGCGTCACGACCTCGGCCACCTCCTCCAGCGAGGGGCGCGCCGCGTTGACCCGCGACCTCTCGCGCGAGGCCGGAGCAGACGCGGTGGCCGCGATCGTCCGCGAGCTCGACGAGGCGCCGCTGTGGGACCTCGCCGATCAGCGCGACGCGCTCGCAGGCCTCCCGTTCGTCAGCGTGCGCGTGGCGCCCGGCGGCGAGATCGAAGCGGCCCGCGACCTGGTGCGCGACGTCGTCGCGAGGGCGGTGCCGGCATGAGCGACCGTCGCCCCTCTGGTCGGCCGCGCCTCGAGAGCGCCGCCGCGGCGACGGCGTTTCAGAAGGAGTGGTTCCTGAGCCTCGCCGACCGGGCTCGCGAAGGCGATCCGATCGCACTGGCGAACGCGGATGCCCCGCATGAGCTGCTGCGGGCTTTGGGCATCCCGTACGTCGTGAACCAGTGGTGGTCGTCGATCATCTCCGCCAAGCGCGCGGGGGCAGCCAGCCTCGCGGCGGTCGCGGCCCAAGGTCTGCCTGACGACAGCCGCCAGTACGATGTGCTGCCGCTGGGCGCCCAGGAGCTCTCCGCAGAGCTCGCGCCGTGGGGCGGGCTGCCCGAACCGCGCTTCGCGATCGCGGAGCGCAGCGGCGACGTCACGCACAAGATCTTCGAGCGGTGGGGTCGCCGCCCGGGGACCGAGACGTTCCTGCTGTCGCGCACTGCAGCCGTGCCCGCGCCCGCGGGCTGGTGGGATCGCGTGGCTCATGACTGGGAGGACGTCTTCGGAGCGGCCCGCATCGATCTGCTGGAGGGCGAGATCAGGATGCTGGCCGCGACGCTCGAGGAGCGCGTTCGTCGCACCCTCGACCTCGACGAGCTGGCCGAAATCATGGCGCTGGCCAACGAACAGGCCGAGTGGAACCGGCGCACGCGCGACCTGCTCGCATCCGCCCGGCCCCTGCCCGTCGAGGTGACGGACATCATCCCGGCGGTCATGGTGCCGCAGTGGCATCGAGGCACGCCATGGGCGGTCGCGGCCGCGCAACGCCTCCACGATGAAGTCGCCCGTCGCATCGACGACGGCCACGCCGTGTGCCCGGGCGAGCGGCGGCGCCTGATGTGGATCGGCCGCGGCCTGTGGTCGGACCTGGAGATGTACCGCTCGTTCCAGGACGAGTTCGGCGCGGTCTTCGTGTGGTCGATGTACCTCGCGATCGCCGCGGACGGCTACGTCCGCTACGGCGCCGACCCCGTGAGGACGCTCGCCGCGCGGTTCGTGGGGCTCACCGACCTGCTCTACGTGCCGCCGATGTCGTCGTCGTGGTACGTCAAAGAGGCACTTGCCCACGGTGTCGACGGCGTGGTGCATCTCGTCGCCGACGACACCCCTGCCCCGGGCGTGATCACGGCGGCGCTCGAGGAGCGCGGCATCCCCGTTCTAGAGATCCGCGCGAGCAACGCCGACCCGCGTGCGACGGGCGACGTGCGGGAGCGGATCGCGGGCTTCGTGCGGGAGCGCGTGCCGGCCGCGCGATGAGCCGCGCGCCGCGCCTGCGCGTCTTCGAGCCGTTCGGCAACGGGCGCTTCTCGCTGTACTTCAGCGGCCAGGTGATCTCGAACACCGGCACCTGGTTCCAGAACCTCGCTCTGTCGTTGGTCGTGCTCGAGGCCACCGGGAGTGCGCAGGCGCTCAGCGGAGTGACGATCGCGCAGTTCCTGCCGCTCCTGGTGCTGAGCATTCCGGCGGGCCGGCTCGCCGACCGGGTGCGGCCCCGCACGATCCTGCTGGTCACGTCGCTGGCGTCGGCACTCGTCGTGGCGGGACTGGCCGTCGTCACCCTCGCCCCCGAGCCGTCGGTCCTGGCGATCTACGGCTTGGTCGCCGCGCTCGGCACGGTGCACGCGTTCGAGAGGGTCGCGGCGCAGGCGATCATCTTCGAGATCGTCGGACCGGAGAGCCTCGGCCGCGCCGTCTCGCTCAGCACCATCGCGCTCGCCTCCGCGCGCTCCATCGGCCCGGGACTGGCCGGCATCGCGTTCCAGGCCCTGGGTCCCACCGCGTGCATGCTGATCAACTCGGCGTCGTTCGTGCTGGTGTTCGCGTCGATCGTGGCGATCCGCCCGTCGCGCCTGTTCCCGCGTCCTCGGCGTGCGGATCGGGCGGGCGGCGGCATCCGTCCCTCGTTCTTCTCTCGCGAGCTGGTGACGCTCCTCGTCGTCAACGCGGCGGTGGCGCTGCTGGCCCTCAACCTCATGCTCGTGCTGACGTCGACTGTCACCCTCACGTTCGCCGGCGACGCGACGGCGGTCGGGGCGACGCACACGCTGAACGCCCTCGGCGCAATCGTGGGCGGCGTCCTCGCCGCGGGACGTGATCGCGTCACGGTCCGATCGCTCATCGTCGCGTGCGGGGGACTGGGTGCGGCGCTCCTGCTGAGCGCCGCGGCACCCACGCTCGCCATCCTGCTCGCAGTCGGTCCGCTGCTCGGGCTCGGCGTCGGGTACTACCAGGGCATCCTCAACGCGGCCGCGCAGGTCAGCGTCACGCCCGACCAGATCGGCCGGACGATGTCGCTGGTGACCCTCGGCAACTACGGCATGGTCCCGTTCGGCGCGCTGCTCATGGGCTGGGTCATCGACGCCCAGGGCGGCAAGATGGCACTCGGGATCGGCGGCCTCGCCGCCCTCGCGTGCGCGACGTTCGTCGCCGTCCGGCTGCGCAGACGATGACGGATGCCGTCGGCCCGGCTCGCGGCCATTGTGGGGGTCGCCGGTCCGGGCCGACGCTTCACGCCGGAGCCAGCCCCGATCCTCTGCTGGGGCGTCGGCGCCTGGCGACCGCCTCGGCCTCGGCATCCGCGTCTCCGAAGTAGCCGCCGGCGAGCGTGTCGGCCGCGCGATCCAGCACCTCGGCGAGCGTTCCGCCCAGGTCGGGGCCGATGATCTCGGCCAGCCGGTCCTCGCGCTCGCGGATCTCGGCCTCGCACTTGGCGAGCGTGTCCCAGCCGGTCTCGCTCAGGCGCACCAGGCGCACGCGCCGGTTCGTCGGGTGCTCGACCCGCTCGATCAGACCCGTATCGAGCAGTTCGGCCGAGACCACGTGCGCGGCCTGCGAGCTGACGAACGTGCGACGCGCGACCTGCGCATTCGACAGCGGGATCCCCTCGCCGAGCACCTGGAGGATGAGGAACTGGGGGAGTGTGACGCCGTGCGCGAGGGCGGTGTTCTCGGCGGCGCGGTTGAGAGCGCGGGCCAGGCGGTAGGCGGTGTAGTTGAGCCGGTCGGTGGCGGGGGTCCCCCGCGGATCTCGGCTCTCCATCGACACGCTCCCAGCCTAGCCGCGCCCGTTCCGGGCCGGCCGCGGCGCACCGCGGCGAGGCGGCCTCACGAGACGGCCCGGGCGCGGACGGTCTCGATGTATCGCCCTCAGAAGTCGAGGCCGAACACGCGCCTCGCCGTGAGCTCGAAGAACGCGGACTTCTCGGCCTCGCTGATCGGGAGCGCGTCCTGTGCGGCGACCTCGGCCTGCTCGAACTGATACGGGTAGTCCATCGCGTACATGACGCGATCGGCGCCCACCACCTCACGCGAGAACATGATCGCCGGCTCCCACGGCATGCCCGACGTGGTCAGCCAGATGTTCGTGGAGAAGTACTCCGATGGCCGCTGCCGCAGGGGCTTGATCTGGTCGTACCGGCCCGACGCGACCTGCTTGGCGTGCATGTGGTCGATGCGATAGAGCCAGAAGGGCAGCCCCTCACCAAGATGCCCCACGACCAGACGCAAGGCCGGATGACGATCGAAGACTCCGGAGGTGATGATGCGCAGCAGGTGCAGGCCCGCGCTCGCGCCGAACCCGTGGATCGCCCCATCCAGACCCGCCTCGCGGTAGGGGGCGATCATGCTGTTCGGCGGGCTGTGGGGGTGGAGGTAGAGGGGCACGTCCAAGGCCTCGAGCTCGGCGAGGATCGGCGCGAACCGAGGATCGTCGATGTACGAGCCCCTGATGTGGTCGTTCAGGATCAGGCCCTTCAACCCCAGCTCGGTGACCGCGCGTCGCAGCTCCGGCACCGCCGTGCCGACGTCCTCGTACGAGACCGCGGCGAGCGCGGAGAACCGCGTCGGATTCGCCTGGCAGATGGCGGCAAGCCGGTCGTTGCCCAGACGGGCCATGCGGGATCCCTCGTCGGCGTCGAGCACCTGGGTTCCGGGTGCCGTCATGGCCAGGACCTGGTGGTCGATTCCCGTGGCGTCCATATCGGCGAGGCGGCGGGCGGCCGCATCCTGCAGCCTTTCCACCACGGACCGGGGCTGAGGGTGGGACGAGCCGAGGAAGTACCCCATCAAGCTCTCGAATCCGACATCGTCGATGGTCCGCTCGGACAGGTGCCGGCGATAGAGGTCGATCAGCTCAGGCGGCGCCCACGCTTCTTCGGTGGCGATTCGGAGGTAGGGGCGGGAGGCGGAAGTCGCGTCGATGATGGTCGTCCTTTCTAGAGCGTTGCTGCGTCGTTCTGAGCAGTGATGGCACTCACCCGCACGGTGACCACCGCAGGAGTGCCGGCGGTGACCTGAGCGAGCCCCTCCCGGAGAGCGGCGTCCAGCTCATGGAAGTGAGTGACGATCGCGCTCCACGCCTGACCGGCGGCGGACGCGATTCCGCCGAAATCCGTGCTCTGCTCGAGATTGACCCAATACCGATCGGCGCGCACCGCGGCGCCCTCGGGGTGGAGCCGTTCCACATTGCGCTTCGTCGCGTTCCACCCGCCGTTGTCCAGCACGACGGTGAGGACGGGCAGCCCGTAGCGACGCGCGATCCAATACGTGGACGAGGGCGCACTGAAGAAGAATGTGCCGTCGCCGACGATGCTCACCACCGTTCGATCAGGCGCCGCGAGCTTGATGCCCAAGGCTCCGCCCCCGGACCAGCCGAGCGACGTTCCCCGGTTGCCGTACTGGGATCCCGGTCGACTTCTCGGGAGATGCTTCCACACGGTCGGCGCTTCCGAGATCGCCTCATTGATCACGATGGCGTCCTCGTCGAGGAGGCGGTGGAGGGCCGCCGCGACGCTCGCCGGAGTGAGACGCCGCCCGCGCGCATCGGCGTCGGCTTGGGCTGACCACGTCCGTCGCAGCGACGCCGCGTCTTCGGCCGCCTGCGCGATGCGCCCGATGGCGGCGGGATCGGGTTCGGCCGGGCACCGTTCGCCGAGCTGCTGGAGGACGAGGCGGCTGTCCGCGCGGATGAAGCGGTCGGCGGCGACGTACCAGAGAGGAAGGGATTCCTGCAGGGGATCCTCGTTCACGACGAACACGGCGGCGTCTTCGCGAGGGCGGCGGATCGAGTCCACCCACGGGACGTCGGTGTCGATCGCCAGGATCACATCCGCGTCGGCGAGGAGTCGATGAGGGTCGTCGCCGCCGTGCAGCGGATGCTCGCGAGGGAAGTTCATGACTTCGGCGTTGTGCTCGACGACGGTGACCCCGAGCCGTTCTGCGAGCATGACGAGCGCGGGAACGGAGTCCTGCGACCTGCCGAGGTAGGTGGTGATGATCAGGGGATGAGCGGCGGTGGCGAGCGCCGTGAAGAGTTCTTCGACCGCGGGCTCCGACGCCGGAGAGGGATCGATCGGGCGCCATTGACCCAGCGCGAGAGCGGGATCCGGTGCCTGCTCTTCGAGCACCTCGCGCGCGGCCGTGACGTACACGGGTCCGGCCGGGGCGCTTCGGGCGAGCTGCAATGCCCGGTAGACGATCTGCGGAGCGTTGGCCGCGGTGCGGATGTCGTAGCTCCATTTGACGTACGGGCGCACGATCCCGTGCTGGTCGGGAACATCCTGGAGGTGGTTGACGAACGAATTGCGGCTGCCGGGCAGCTCGCCCTCCAGCGTGTAGGGCGTGAGCCCCGCGAAGACGAACACGGGCACGCGCGAGCGCGCCGCGTTGTGGACGGCGCCGCCGAGGTTGGCAGTGCCGACATCGGTGTGCACGAAGACGGCTTGCGGCTTGCCCGTCACGGCGGCGTAGCCGTGCGCCGCGCTGAGCGCGCTGTACTCGTGGGGGCAGAGGATGACGGCGGGCGTATCGATGCCTTCCTCGCGATCGGCCGCGAGGGCTTCGATGATCGCGGGGTGGTCACTGCCGAAGTTCGCGAAGAAGTGGGTGACGCCCGCATTGCGCAGCGCATCGACGATGAGCCGTCCTGCCGATCGTTCGGAGCCCATCACGCCGTGCTCCGTGGCGTGACGGCGTGCACGTCGATGCTGTGGAACTGCAGATACTCGTCGATGCCGTACGGCGAGCCCTCCCAGCCGATCCCGCTCTGCTTCCATCCGCCCATCGGGATCTCGCGCGTCCCGGCCTCGGAGAACATCCCGCTGTTGATGAAGGTGACGCCCGCTTCGATCCGCGCAGCGGCGGCGAGCGCCCGCTCGGGGGAGCTCGACCACACGGATGAGCAGAGCCCGTACTCGGTGTCGTTCGCGAAGGCGATCGCCTGCTCCTCGTCTTCGCAGACCACGACGGGGAGGATCGGGCCGAACTGCTCTTCGCGAACGACCTCGTCGTCGTGCTGCGCGTCGAGCACGAGTGCGGGCAGGAGGAAGTGGCCGTCGGTCCACGTGGACTCGTCGAGCTTCGACCCCAGCACGCGCACATCCCGCCCGGCGGCGCGTGTCCGCTCGAGCAGATCACGGACCCGCTCGAACTGGCCCTCGTTGTTCACCGGACCCATCGACGCACGCTCATCGGCAGCATCCCCGACGACCATCCCCTCGACCCGTTCCACCAGCAGGCGCCGGAACTCGTCAGCAATGGTGCGGGGCACGTACACCCGCTTGGTGGCGAAGCACACCTGACCCGCACGGCGGAAGGCAGACAGAGCGATGCGATCGGCCGTCTCGCGAAGATCGGCATCCTCCAGGACGACGGCGGGGTCGTTCCCGCCGAGCTCGAAATGCACCGGCAGGAGCGTGTCGGCCGCCTGCCGCATGATGTGGCGCGCGGTGGCGCCCCCGCCGGTGAACGAGACCTTCCGCACGCGGGGGCTGTCCACGAGCGCCCGGGCGACCTCGGCATCGCCGTTGACCACGTTCACCACACCGTCCGGGAGCTCGGCCGCGGCAAGACCCGCGAGAAGCGACACCGCGAGCGGGGCGAACGGCGACGGCTTGAGGACGACCGCGTTTCCGGCGGCGATCGCGGGGGCGAGCTTGTTCGCCGTCAGCAGGACGGGGGCGTTCCAGGGGACGATGCAGGCGACCACACCGTAGGGGCGCCGCTCGATCCTCACCTGCTCATCTGCAGACGCGCCCGCGACCGTGCGCGACTGGAGGGCTGTCGGCAGGTAGTCGGCCACGAGGCGGAAGGAGTCGGCGGCCGCGGCGACCTCGCGGCGAATCGTCGAGACGATGCTCCCGTTCTCGCGCGTGGCGAGATCGACGAGAAGACCCGCGTGGCCGTCGATCGCATCGGCGATCCGGTGCAGGCGCTCGACCCTCTCGGGCACCGATGTCGTGGCCCACGACGTCGCGGCTTCGGCCGCCGCGTCGACGGCCGCTCCGGCATCCGCTGCCGACCCCTCTGCGACGACGCCCACCACTTCCTCGACGCGGCTCGGGTTGCGCACGGCGAATGTGCGGTCTCCGGCAGCCTGGACGCCGGCGATCAGGTGGCCGACCACCGCTGCGCCCGTCGTGTCGTCGATCATCGTCATCTCTTGTCCCTCCGAACTGCTCGTGTGCACGGTCGCTCAGGCGTCCTTGGGCATCACCAGCGACAGCAGACGCCGACGCAACGACAGGAACTGCTCGCTCGCGCGCGTCTCGACCTGCGTGCGCTCGTCTCCCAGTCCGACGTCGACCACTTCGCGTACGACGCTGGGGTTCTTGGAGAGCACGACGATCCGGTCGCTGAGGTAGATCGCCTCATCGATGTCATGAGTGACGAGCACCACGGTGATCCCCAGCTCGCGACGCACCTGGAGGATCAGATCCTCCAGGTCGAATCGCGTCTGGGCATCCACCGAGGCGAACGGCTCGTCCATCAGGAGCAGTTCCGGTCGATACGACAGAGCCCGGGCGATGGCCACCCGCTGCTGCATACCGCCCGAGAGCTCCCACGGATACTTCCGCTCGACGTGCCCGAGTCCCACGCTCTGGAGAGACTCGGCGACCCGAGCCGCCCGCTCTGCCCGCGGCATCCGGCGAGCAGAAAGCGGCAGCGCGACGTTGTCGCCGTTCGTGAGCCACGGGTACAGCGACCGCCCGTAGTCCTGGAAGACCAGTCCCAGCTGTTCCGGCACATTCGTCAGCGGGCGTCCCTCGAAAGTCACCGCTCCGGCGCTGGGCGAGGCAAGGCCCGAGATGCACCGCAGCAGCGTGGTCTTGCCGGCACCGCTGGGTCCGACGATGCAGACGAACTCGCCCTTGTCGACGTGGAACGAGACCGTGTCGATGGCCATGTTGGCCTGATCGGTCCCCTCGTTGTAGATCTTGCGGAGCCCGTCGACGGTGAGCACCGTCTCGGTCGCGGTCGGAGTGAAAACGGCTGCAGAAGACATGCGATTCCTCAGGACGATCCGAGAGCACGCGAGCGGTAGTACCAGCGGAGCACGCGACGCTCGACGAACACGAACAGATAGTTGAGCGCTGTTCCGATCAGGGCGAGGACCAGGATGCCGGTCCACATCTTCTTGATCGCGAACTCCGCCTGCGCTTGAAGGATGAAGAACCCGATTCCCGAGTTCGCCGCGACCATCTCGCTGACGACCATCAGCACGATGCCGACGGTGAGGCTGGCACGCATGCCGGCGGCGATCTGAGGCGACGCCCCCGGGAGCACCAGCCGCGTGTACGTGCGCCACCCGCCCAGGCGCAGGCCTCGGGCCGTGTCGAACTTCACCGTGTCGATGCCGCGCATCCCATCGAGCGTGTTCAGCAGGGTGGGCCAGATCGATCCCAGTGCGATCAGCGCGATCTGGCGCATGTCGCCGATGCCGAAGATCGCGATCATCGCCGGGAGCAGAGCCGGGGCCGGCAGCACGTAGAGGAAGTAGATGATCGGATTAACCGAGATCCGCAGGTAGCGCAGTCGCCACAGGAGCGATCCGCCGACAATGCCGATCAGGACGCCGAACAGGTAGCCGATGAACAGATTCCGCAGGCTCACGACCGCGTTGGTCCAGGCTCCGAGGACGACCCATTGGTTCCACGTCTCGACCAGGATGTCGCCCAGGGGCGGAAAGAACGGCGACGACGAATTCGCGGTGACGAACCACCAGATCGCCACGAGCAGCACGGGCAGCCACAGCGAGGTGAGCACGGCGCCCACCCGCCGCATCCCGGTGCTGCTTCCGCGAGCACGCACCGTCGGCACGAGGCTTGTCGTCACCCGGGTCATGTGGCCCCCACTTTGTTCGACTCGCGGATGTTCCGCTGCGACTCGTGCCAGTGCATGACCCGCTTCTCCAGGAGGAAGAATCCACCCGTCAGCGCGACGCCCAGGATGCCGGCCACCATGATGTAGGCGTACATCGTCGGATAGGCGACGACTCCGGTGTTCTCGGCCAGGAGGATGTTGCGGCCGATCCCCGCCGCGCCGCCCACGATCTCGGCCACGATGCACAGGATCAGAGCCTGGGCGGACGCGATGCGCATCCCCGTCACCAGATACGGGGATGCGCTGGGAACGCTGATCTGGAGGAACCGGCGGACACCCCGCACCCCGAGCGCCCGGGCGGTGTCCAGGACGATCGGATCCATTGAGCGCACCCCGTAGATCACCTGTATGAGGAACGGCCAGAACGCCGCGAAGCACACCAGGAAGACCTTCATCGGCAGCGTCGACCCGGCGATCAGGATCACCAGCGGAAGGATGGCGATCGCCGGGATCGCCTTGAAGATCTCGATCACCGGGGCGGCGCTGCGCTGCGCGAAGTCGTTGTAGGCGAGCGCGGTGCCGATGACCACGCCGAGCACGATGGTGATGACCATGCCGATGAGCCACCCGATGAGGGTCGCTCCGATGGCCGGCCAGACCCGGCCGGTCGAGATCTCATGGCCGAGGGCCGCCATCGTGTCGGTCATCGTGGGGAACTGCGTCGCGCTGACCATGCCGCCCGCTGTCACGAACTGCCAGGCGAGCAGAACCACACCGACGGTGACGACCGGCAGCGCCCAGTTCAGCCACGATCGCGAGCGGTCGAGCATCGCTTCTCCTCTCTTCGTCGTCGCGTCGCACGCATGCGCCGGCCGTTACAGCGCGCCCGGCCACACGATGGTGGCCACGTCGAGGTTCTCGAGCGCCGTCTTCGCCGACTCGTCGGTGCTGAACTTGACCAGGAGGTCGCGTGCCACTTCGAACGCGTCGAGATTCAGAGCCGGATCGCCCCCGATGTTCCACCGCGCGCCCGCGGCCTGCTCGGCCGTGATGCCGAGGCCCTCGACGAGCGACTCCTTCGCCACCTCGGGGTTCTCGGTGGCGCCCACGATCGACTCGGCCATCGCGTCGGCGAAGGCGCGAACCGTGTTGGGATTCTGATCGATGAAGGACTGCGAGGTGTTGAACAGGGTCGTGGCCGTGTCGACGAACAGCTCGCGGTTGTTGTACCCGAGCTCGACGCCTCCGGCGGCGAGAGCATCGGCGGCGAACGGCCACTGCATGATCGCGGCGTCGACGTCGCCGCTCGCGAGGGCAGCAGCCATCTGTCCGAACGGCAGCTGGACGAGCTCGATCGACTCGGTGTCAGCGCCCGCGCGGTCGGCGAGCTCCCACATCGTCATCGTGTTGTGAGACGAGAGCCCGACCGTGGCGACGCGTTTGCCCTCGAGCCCCGCGAAGTCGGTGATGCCCGATTCGGCCGACGCGATCGTGACGGTGCCCTCGTCGTCCTCCTGGATCTGACCCTCGATCGTGGTGATTGCGCGGATCGGGATGCCGTTGGCGTTCGCCGTCACCGCGTGCACCACGGTGGCGAACCCGATGTCGTAAGTGCCGCTGGCCAGTCCCGACACGATCGCGGCGATGTCGGTCTGCGGCGTGATCTCCAGCTCGAGCCCGTGCTCTTCGAAGATCCCCTCCTGGATGCCGTAGTAGAGCGGTGCGAACTGCGTGGAGGGGTTGATCGCGACCGTGAGAGTGGACTTCTCGGGTGCGCCCCCGTCGCCCTCGGCACCTTCATCGGCGGGCGCTCCTCCGCCGGAGCAGGCGACGAGCGAAGCGAGCACCGTTCCCACGGCGGCCAAGCCGCCCAGACGTCGTGCAATGGATTTCCTCATGATGAAACCTCCGATTCAGCGAGCGTGTTCAGCGCGGCAGCGCTGTCCAGGCCGAGCAGATCCGTGACGTTGCCGTGGTAGATGCGTGCCCGGTCGGCGTCGGTCAGGATGTCCATGTCGTTCAGGTTCGCGATCGTGTCGCGGATGTATCCCGGCCCCTTTTCGGGGTCGAACGGGGTATCGGACGCGAAGAGGGTGTGGTCCACGCCGAAGAACCTGATCGCGGTCCGCATGGCGTCGCCGGCACCGAAGTACGCCGTGTCGACGTAGAACTTCTTGAAGTACTCGATCGGGCGCAGGGTCAGCGGGTACCCCGCGACGTCCTCCGCCTGATCGGCCGGCGTCCGCGCCCCCAGCTGGTCCCAGCCCGGCCCGACCCGGCCGGCGAAGTGGGGGATCATCGCACCGCCATGGTGGATCAGGATCTTGATGTCAGGCAGACGCTCGAAGATGCCGGAGAAGACGAGGCGGGACATGAACGCCGAGAGGTCGTACTCCCAGCCCAGCGTCCACCAGATCTCGAACTTCGAGCGTTCCTCCGTCTTGTAGTCGGACCAGCTGGAGTCACGGCAGGGATGCACCTGGATCATCTTGTCGCCGCGACGGGCCACCGCCTCGTAGAACGGGAAGAATCGCTCCTGGTCCATCGGTCCGCCGTTGACGTGCGTGTAGATCTGCACCCCGACGGCACCGAGCTCGTCGAAGGCGCGATCGGCCTCGGCGATGGCGCCGTCGACGTCATCCAGCGCGACGGCCGCACAGAACCCCGCGAAGCGATCAGGATGGTCGGCGACGAGCTGTGCCATTCCGTCGTTCGCGATACGGGCGAGTTCGGCCGTCCGCTGACGCGGCCCGAGGTCGTCGAGCGGCGGTGCGGCCGTGTTGATGATCTGGCGGTAGTCCGAACCGAACTCGTCCATCCCTCGGAATCGCTCGTCGAGGTCGACGAGCGCGGGGACACCGCTCACGCGTTTCTGGATGTTCCGTGCGACGGCACTGTCCGTGATCGCGAACAGACGCTCCGCATACGCCGCGGGCAGGAGATGGCAGAATGCATCGATCTTCATCGAGACTGTTCCCTTCGACTCGGCGCGCTTCGTCGCGGCGCGAGTGGGTCCGAGCCAATCAACGTCGCACCGGCCGGTAAAGACTCGACGGCACGTGATTCCGCACCGCGGAATCGGAGGGGATGCCGCTCACCGGGCGAGGTGCGATCTGATGCTCGCGGCGCACCTGCGCAGCTGCACGACGATGTCGCGCACCCGGTGCGAGGACAGCCTCGAGCTGGGCGCGGACATCGCCACCGCGGCGATGGCGGTTCCGCCGCGATCTCGAAGCGGCACGGCGATCGCGCTGAGTCCTTCGACGCTCTCGTCCTGATTGATCGCGTAGCCCTGCATCGACACGAGCGACAGCTCGTCGAGGAGCTGCGTGAAGGTCCGCGTGTGCCGAGTCAGACGATGCAGCGCTCGCGGGTAGAGTCTGCGCAGCTCCTCCCGCGACAGCTCCGCCAGCAGCACCTTCCCGCCGGACGTCGCGTAGGCCGGGAGCAGCGTGCCCGTCAGCACGTGCGTGCGGACACGCTGGTCCGCCTCGAAGCCCGCGACGAATCGGATCGACGACTCCTGCAGCACCATGAGATTCACGGTCTCGCCGAGGCTGATGCTCAATTCGCGCAAGTGCGGCTCACTCAGACTCCGCAGGTCGATCGCGCGCGTGCTGGAGAATCCGAGCTCGATCAGCGCCGGACCCACTCGATAGGCGCGTGTGATCCGGTCCTGCGTGACGAATCCCCTGTGCTCCAGCGTGCTCAGATGGCGGTGCGCGGTCGATGGAGCGACGCCGAGCGCGTGTGCGACGTCGCTGACGCGCAACTCCGGCTGGGACCGCAGCAGAAGAAGCAGCCGCAGCGTCTGGTCGACGGCCCCCACAGGGTGGCGCGGGCCCGCCGCATCATCCTCGATGGTCATACGCTGAAGCTACTGGCGGGTCGATCACTCCGGACGAGGCTGCATCGTCGGGGACAGGGCGCTACGCGTCGAGACGGTCGACCAGGGCGAGGCCGCGCTCGGCCCACGCGATCTCGATGCGTGCACGCTCGACGAGGCCTTCGTAAGCGAATCGCTTGAACTCGATCGTGCGCTCGCGGTCGTCGTCGGGCAGAACCTCGAGGCGGCGTACCAGCATCGGGTTGCTCAAGTGCTCGATGTGCGTGAGCTCGCCCTCCCACTGCGCGAGCTCGCCGCGCCACACCTCGATGTGGCGCTCCAGGAACTCCCGCGCGGCCTCAGGCGTCGTCGCCTCGAGGTAGGCGGCGCGCAGGTGCGCGGGGTCGCGCACGCGCTGGTAGTCCAGGGGAGCGGCCATCCACTCCGCGAACGCCTGCTCTCCGGCATCCGTCACGTGATAGATGCGTCGCGTGCCGCGCTCGCCGCGCGCCTGCTCCTCACCCTCGATCAGGCCGGCCTGCTCCATCTTTCGCAGCTCCGGATAGATCTGCGAGTCGGGCGCGTGCCACACGTGACCGACCGACTGATGGAACTGCTTCTGCAGGTCGTAGCCCGACAGCGGTCCGACACGCAGGATCGCCAACAGCGCATAGCGCAGACTCATGCGACTCCTTTCGTTCCCGAGCGTACCGACCCGCCCGTTCCCCAGACGCCAACGGGGCGCCGAGGCAGCGGGTTGTCGCTGCCTCGGCGCCCCGATGGTCATCCGCCGGTGAGATGGGTCAGGACGCGGCCTGCTGGTACCCCGTGCGCCAGCCGCCGTGGTAGGTCTGACGCGCGACCGTCGAGTACGGAACCGGGCTGACGACGACGCGGACCTCGGTCTGCTCGTGCGGCTCGACCGATGCCTTGCTGCTGCCGCCGTTGGGCTCGCCCCACACCACGCGCAGCTCGCTGCCCTCGGGAACGTCGGGGTTCACAGTGCCCAGCGACAGGCCGCGGCGCTCGTTGGCCGAGTAGCCGGTGAACATCGAGTAGCCCACGACGTTGCCGTCGGCGTCGATGATCGAGTCGTAGTTCGCCGAGCCGTAGTTCGCCAGCGGCAGGTCGAAGAACTTGTAGTTGGGGCCGTCGACGTTCAGCAGCGACGTCCACACCTTGCCGAGGTCCTCGGCGTCCCACGCGAGCGTGACCTTCTTGCGCTGCGTGGCCGGGTCGATCTTCTCGAGCGCGTCGCGACCGATGAAGTCGTGATCGAACTTGACGAAGTTGCCGTAGCCGAGCTCCCACGGGGTGAGGTAGTAGTCCTCGATGTTGTCCGACACGAACGAGCCGGCGAGCGTGCCGGTCGCCTCGTAGCTGTCGATGCCGAGCCACTCGCGGTACCCGCGCTCAGCCTCGCCCGTATAGATGGCGGGCAGCGGCGAGGGGATCCAGCCCGACTCGAGCGTGTTGGACGGATATGCGCGCGACCCGACCGGGACGAGGCCGAACTCGGCTCCCGCCTCGACGATCGCGTCGCGGATCTCGTCGTGCTCGGCGTACGGGCCCCAGATCTCCAGGCCGGGCGCTCCGGCCATGCCGTGACGGAGGGTGCGCACATCCTTGCCGGCGATCTTCATCGTCGACATGTTGAAGAAGCCGATCTTCTCGAGCGGTCCGCCGTTGAGCTTCTCGATGACGTCCCAGGCCTTCGGCCCCTGGATCTGGAAGCGGTAGTACTGGCGCGTCACCGGGTGGCCGTACGGCCGCGAGGGCGAACGGCGGTCGACGGTGACCTCGAGGTTCGAGTAGCCGCCGGTCTCGCCGTGGTACAGCAGCCAGTTCGACGCGGGCGCGCGACCGACGTAGGTGTACTCGTCCTCGGCCTCGCGGAACAGGATGCCGTCGCCGATGACGTGGCCGGCGGCGGTCGTCGGCACGTACTGCTTGGCCTTGTTCACGGCGAAGTTGGCGACCGAGTTGATCGCGGTGTCGCTGATCAGCTTGATGGCATCCGAGCCCTTGAGGAACACATTGTCCATGTGGTGCGACTGGTCGTAGAGCACGGCCGTGTCACGCCACGCCTTCTGTTCCTTGATCCAGTTCTGGAAGTCCGCGGGGACGACCGGATAGATGTAGGAGCCGATCTGCGAGTTGCGCAGGAGCTCGACCGGGTTTTTCTGGTCGAGCAGCTGCTGGAGATTGTCGGCCATGCGAACCTCTCTGTTCTGTGAGCGGATGCCTCGGCGAGGCGTCCTGGGTCTGGTCAGTCGGTCTGGTGAATCGGTCGGGTGTGGGTCAGCTGAAGACGATGGTGTGGTTGCCGTGCTGGATGACGCGGTCCTCGGCGTGCCATTGGACGGCGCGGGACAGGACGGCGCGTTCGACGTAGGCGCCGCGGGCTTGGAGGTCGGCGGCGGTCATGGCGTGGTTCACGCGGGCGACGTCCTGCTCGATGATGGGGCCC
>NZ_JBLWIH010000005.1:0-18069 GCF_051364985.1 Microbacterium sp. I2 | reverse complement strand
CCTCCTGCAGGCGGCCGAGGAACTCCTCCAGCTGGTCCTGCGACGCCAGCCGGCGCGCCGAGATGTGCGGCACCGGGATGAACCCGAGATCCTTCACGGCTTTGGACGCCGTGACCCGCATCTGAAGGTCCTCGTTGCCCAGGAACGTCACGTTGATCTTCGTCCCCTGCGGGATGACGGATGCCGCTTCGTGCAGACCGGGGACATCCTTCCCCGTCATCTCCAACGAGAAGCCCTCGACCAAATCGACGGTCGTTTCCGGCCTCATGGATCGTCTCGGCTGCGCCACGGGACTACCGGTCGCGATAGGTCGTGCGGGCGAAGTCGCTCAGCGGTGCCGGTGCGACAACGGCACGGATGCGACATTGCCGGTGCGGTTCGACCGAGGGCTTTCGCGAGACCGGGTCCTCACCCCAGAGAACTTCGACCTCGGCTCCGTCCGCGATGGATTCCTCGACCGTGGCGAGCGAGACGAAGAGCGAGTCATTGACGAGATGACCGGCGTCGGTCGAGATCCCCACGCACTCGTCCTCAACGAGCACCGTGTCGTACTGGTGATACGCGTACCGCGCCTTGGGGAATTCGATCCACTTCGAGGGCAGTCCGCTCTGGAGGTGAGATCGCATCGCGTCGGCGACGTCATCCGGATCCCAGATGAGAGTGACTTTGCGCCGCGTGGCGTGCTCCGTGCGCCGCTCGAGCGCAGCACGACCGACGAACTCGTGATCGAACTTGACGTGTCGGCCGTATCCCAGTTCTGCGGGAGTGAGGTAGTAGTCCTCGATACGATCGCTCTGGAAGGAGCCACCGAGTGAACCCACTCGGCTGGACGGCAGCCACTGTCGGTAGGCTGCCATCTCCGGTCCGAAGATGGCCGGGACCGGCGTGGGGATCCATCCCGCTTCGAGGGGCGTGCTCCCGTATGCTCGTGCGCCAACGGCCTGGACGCCGAATCGCGCGCCACCGTTCATGATCGCCTCGCGAACCGCGAGACCGTCCTCCCATGGACCAAAGAGCTCGAAGCCTGGCTGGCCCGCCATTCCGTGTCGAAGCGCGCGCACCTGCCGCCCCGCGATCGTGAAGTCGGTCATGTGGAAGAACTTCACTGACGGGACGGCGGTACCCGTGAGCGCGCCGATCAGGTCAAGCGCCCTCGGGCCCTGCAACTGAAACCGGTACAGCTCAGGATCGCCGTCTCGGACGAGCGCGTTGCCGTCCAGGCGATAGGCGACGTTCAAGGACGACTGTTCGATGTTGTAGCGAACCCAATCCACAAGGCTGTGCTGACCGACCAGATCGAAGCTGTTGTCGCCGAGATAGAACAGGATGCCGTCGCCGATGACATATCCATCGATATTGACACCGACGAACTGCTTGGCGATGCCGGGACGGAACCCCGCGAAGCTGTTGACCGCGAGCCCGCTGAGCAGCTGTGCGGCGTCGGCGCCTTCGACGAACAGGTTGGTCATGTGCTGCGAGAGGTCCATCAAGGCGACGGTCTCTCGCCATGCGTGCTCCTCGGTCCTCCAATTGGAGAACTCCGCCTCGATCGGAAAGATGAATGCGGGGAAGTCGTTGTTCCGCATGAGCGGAACGATTCCTCCTGCTTCGGCGATGGCATCGTCGATGCTGTTGGTCGCAGCGAAGATCTGGGTCAAGATGAGCTCCTTTGCTCTGGCGCGCTGACCGCGCGGCTGGCTCGCTCCAAAGTATGAGCATTCGATTGCGCATTGACAACGACTTCCCTTTCATGCGTAACTGCAAGCCAAACCTGCGAGGGGAGGCACCGCGTGGCGCGATCGTCGGACGGCGTATCGGCGCTGACCCGAGTGCTCAGGATCTTGGATGTCTTCACAGTCGACACGCCCTTTCTCACGGTCTCGGAGATCGCGCGTCGGACTGGGTACCCGATCTCATCCACGCACCGCATGGTGCAGGAGCTCACCGGGAACAGTCTCCTCGAGCACGTCGAGCGGAACCGGTATCGGTTGGGCAATCGGCTGTGGGAGTTGGGCTCGAAGACGCCTGGGTCGCTCGGGCTCCGAGAAATCGCACAGCCGTTCATGGCCGAGTTGCACCGCCGGGTCGGGCAGCACGTTCAACTGGCGGTGCTCTACGGCGTCGACGGGCTTATCGTCGAACGCATCTCGGCGCAGGATGCGGTTGTCAACGCGGCCGTCGTCGGCGGGCGTATGCCGCTTCCGCACACCGCGACCGGGCTCGTACTGCTAGCGCATGCTCCAGACTCCGTCATTGCCGAAGTGCTGCAGGTCGGATTGGATCCTCCGAGCAGTCGGGCCATTCAATCGGCCGCCGAACTCGCCGCCGCACTCCGATCGACGAGGCAACGCGGATTCGCCGTCGCCGATGGTTTCATCTACCCCGGATCGGCGGGGCTCGCCGCGCCGGTCCTTGGGCCTGATGGTCGAGTCGTCGCCGCACTCGGCGTCGTCATCCCGAGCGACCTCGTGGCCAGAGACGCGCTGTCGCGCGCGATCCAGCAGGCCGCGAGGGGCGTCTCGCGGGGTTATGTCCGTGCGTACTTGCCACCCGGGCACCCGGACGCGCGGCCTGGTGGGCCGTGGCGCTATCTAGTGAACTCGTCCGTTCTGTCGATGCGATATCTGGAGAGGCGATCCATCGACCAGCCCAGCGCCGACTGAGCGCACTCGGCCAGGCGAGTTGGGACGGTGCCTCGTCGATCCGATCGTGACGGTTGCGAAATCGATTGCGCTCGCATAGCGTATTGCTGTCAGCACGACCGGGATGGGTTCAAGGATGAATGACGACGCGCTCGACCTGCTCGCGCTCATTGAGCGCCCGCCTCCGTTGGGGGGAATGGGCTTTCGCAACCGCGCCGGCCGCACCCAGTCGATCTGGAGAGACGCGGATCCTGGTACGGGGATCGTCGGCAGGCGCATCGTGCACGCGCGGACGATGCAACTGGCAGGTCCCGCGCAACTCCGGCGGTTGGGCGTCCGGCCGGGGCGCGGCTACCACAAGTGCGGCAGTGACGACCAATGGGACTGGGTGCGCGCCTTCCGCCTCACGGCGCACGCGGGTGGTCAGTGGCAGACGGTCCTGGACATCCGGGAGATGCCCACCCCGAGCGGTTCTTACGCCCCTCCGCTCTGGTACGACTTGGGCGGTTTGTCGGCTTCCGCCGCCATCATCGAGGTCCTCCAATGTGGGCTGGACGATCAGTGGACGCCATGGAACCTTGCCGACGACGCGTTCGAATTGATCGGTGCCCGACCGCCCGTCCCGACGCAGCGTGAGCGAAGACTGGCCAACCGTGGTGTGACTCTACAGCTCTTGCCGTCCGGGGTTCACGCAGAGGAACGGCCCGGTGAGGTGAGGTACCGGACTGCGGGGTACGAAGTAGGATTCGCACTCGGGCGTGCGGGCTTCAGCTATCTGGCTCTCGACGACGAGGCTGCGGGGTCGACCATGCGTGACCTTCTCCATCGCGCGCCCGGCATCGACCTGCAGGGAATCATGCTTCATCCTGTCGGTGGGTCGTCGCTGGTCGGGCCGGCGCTGCGCTGTGATGTCGAAGGCCACGTTCGGGTCGAAGGGAACCGGGTTCGCTACGAGGTGTCCGTGCCCGGCGCGGCCCAGCGCTTCACGCTTGACTGGCGAATGTACGCCGATCGGATCGAGCTCGTCGCGGAGCGCGAAGGCGAGAGGTCGATCGAAGCGTGGGAGAGCGCAGCCTGGCAGATCGCCTTCGATCCGCGCACCGCGGCGACCGCCACATTGGGCCGTCCGCGCAAGGAGGGACGCACGGGACTGCTCGAGCTGCCGGTACTCCTGCACGCGCCCGGTCACGGAAGCATCCGGGTCATCGGTCACGGTGCAACGGCCACGTGGCGTTCTGACGCCGACCGCCCGAACTCCTGGCTGACCGGGGAGCTCAAGCTGGGCGAAACGCCTACTGATCGAGGCACCACCATCCTGGAGCCAGGCAGCCATCGGTGTGCCGTGACCTGGTTGATGGCGGGGCATGGGATCGAGGCGGACCAGAGCGCTCCGGCGCCTGTGGCCCGAGCGATGCGGCGCGCGGCGATTACAGGACTGTCCTACCGCGCAGATACTGGCACCTTGAGCAACAACAGCATCTCCATTCATTGTCCGATGAGCATGGACACGTGGTCTGCGCTCGCGACGTCATACGGGGAGGTCATGCCTGGGCTCGACGCCGTCGAGCTCTTGCGCGACTCCCTCGAACGATGGCTGGACGGCGGGCCGGGGTACGGCTCCGGCACGATGCGCGATCGCTCGCAGCTTCGGCCCGCGGAGGACGAGTACCTCATCAGCGGGGTCGGAACGATGCTGGGGCTCGGCGAGTATCTGGATCACAGCCGGAACTCAGTCTGGTTGCGCCGCTACTCCGGCCGCATCAAGCAGAAGCTGGAACAGCTTGCCGCTCGAGATCTCGACGGCGACGGCCTGATCGAGAGCCCGCACCGACGCGGCGTGAGTGGCGACCACGACTGGAGCACCAACTGGTATGACGTCGTGTCATTCGGCTGGAAGGACGCCTACGTCAACGCGCTCCTCTTCAGGGCGCTCACGCTCCTGGGTGAAGTGCTGCCCGAACTCGGCGCACCCGAGCTCGCGGTGGGTATCGCCGCGTGGTGCGCGAAGCTGCGCGATGCCTTCGGACCGACATTCCTCAACCCGGATACCGGTTGGATCGCTGGATGGCGCAGCGCGGACGGTCGGTTGCACGACTATGCATTCCTCGCGGTGAATGGAGCGGTTGCCAACAGCGGGGTGCTGTCGGCGGACGCATCACGTCAGATCATCGGAGCGCTGTGGGAGGAGTACCGACGCGTGGGCGAGCCTGATGCGCGGCTCGGACTGCCCAACAATCTCTGGCCGATTCCGGACGAGGATCTTACCGAGCCGATGCAGGGATTTCCCCACGGGTTCTACCTCAACGGCGCGTTGTCGCACTCGCAAGCACGGCACTTCGTCGAAGCCCTCTCTCGTGTCGGCATGATGCCGGAGGCCGAGAGATTGCTGGGCGCCCTGTGCGAGACGCTCGCGGACGGAACCGCGTTCGGCGGGTCGCAGACGGGCGGGGACTGGCGCTACTGGGATGGCGCCCAATGCGGCTACGAAGGTCTGCTCACGGAGCAATTCGGCGTCATGGCACTGGCCATCGAGCGGCACCGCCTACGGGGATGATCGCAACACATGTGGCGAAGGTGCACATCGTGAGCCGCACCGACCAGGTTAGGGAGTGAGATGCAGGATTGGCGTGGCCGAATGCTGGCCAGAGTCGAGAGGGTCCTACGCGACGACATTCGTCCGTCGCTGTATCGGCTCCGAGACACCGTTCCGCTCTCTGCATGGGAAGCTCCTGGCGAGCCGGTGGCCGTAGGGGTCGCTCTCGCGGAGCGGTACTCGCCGCTGGGAGAGGGCGATGCATGGGGGCGCGCCTGGGGAACGACCTGGTTCCGGCTCGCGGGCACGGTGCCCGCTGCGTGGCGGGTGCACGATGACGAGTTGCTCGAGCTCTCGATCGACATCGGCTTCACCGATGGGCGTGCCGGCTTTCAGGCAGAGGGTCTTCTCTGGGACGCGGCGGGTCGCGTCCTCAAGGGCATCGAGCCATTGCAGCGCAACTTCGCGATGCCCGAAGGTCCCGGGGACGCCTTCGTCTACTACGTCGAAGCCGCCGCCAACCCGGACATCGCGCAGGACTTCACGTTCGTCCCGACGACGCTGGGGGATCAGAGCGCGGCGGGCGCCGAGCATCTCTACCGGCTCGGGCCGATCGAGGTGGGGATTCGGCACATGCCGACATGGCACCTCGAGCAGGATCTTCGCGTGCTCGCGGGCCTCGCGAGTGGGTTGACCGCGACAGGCGCACGGCGGGACAGCATCCTCATGGCGGTGGAACGAGCCCTCAACGTCATCGACCCGGACGACGTGAGGGGAAGCGCCGGCAGGGCGCGCAGGGAGCTCAGTCCAGTTCTCACGCAGCCGGCTCACGCCTCGGCGCACCGCATCCATGCCGTCGGCCATGCGCACATCGACAGCGCGTGGCTCTGGCCGGTGCGAGAGACCAGGCGCAAGGTGGCGCGCTCGTTCGCGAACGTGCTCGCGCTCATGGAACAGCACCCGGATCTGACGTTCGCCGCGAGCTCGGCCCAGCAATACGCCTGGATCAAGACCGACTATCCCGAGCTCTACGAGCGCGTCAAGGGGAGGGTGGCTGAAGGTCGGTTCATCCCGGTAGGCGGGCAGTGGGTGGAGCCGGACTGCAACCTGCCCAGCGGCGAATCGATGGCGCGGCAGTTCATCGAGGGAAAACAGTTCTTCATTCGCGAATTCGGAGTCGAACCACTGGAGGTCTGGGTGCCGGATTCCTTCGGCTACAGCGCATCGCTTCCTCAGATCGCGGCGGCCGCCGGCTCGCGGTACTTCCTCACACAGAAGATCTCTTGGAATGAGACCAACGTCTTTCCTCATCACAGTTTCCTCTGGGAAGGAATCGATGGCACGCGGATGTTCACCCACTTCCCGCCCGCAGACACGTATCACGCCCACGTCAGCGCGCAGGAGCTGCTCCTGGCAGAATCGCAGTTCGCCGACGGCGGGCGAACGAACGTATCGCTGTTGCCGTTCGGGTGGGGCGATGGAGGCGGTGGCCCTACGGAGGAGATGCTGGCGTCGGCGGCGAGATTCGCCGATCTGGAGGGCGCACCTCGTGTGTCGCTTTCCACGCCGTCGCAATTCTTCGCTGACGCGACCGCCGACGACGATGATCTACCGGTGTGGGTCGGTGAGCTGTATCTGGAACGCCATCGGGGAGTATCGACCACACAGGTTGCGCTGAAGCGCGGAAATCGCCTTGCCGAGCGGCTGCTGCGCGAGGCGGAACTGTGGTGCACGGTGGCGACCGTCCGTGCCGGGCTCCCATATCCAGCAGAGGATCTGAGCAGGATCTGGCAGGCGGTGTTGCTCCTTCAGTTCCACGACATCCTCCCCGGTTCGTCGATCACCTGGGTCCATCGCGAGGCAGCCGGGCAGTATGCCGCCTTGCACGCGGAGCTGGAGAATCTCATCGACGCCGCGGCACGTCATGTCATGGGGCGAGGCGGCAAGACCGCGCATCTGAATGCGGGGCCGCTGCCCCTGGAAGGTGTACCGGGGTTGGGTGCGGTCACCGCCGGAGACCCCGCGCTCGAGCGAGGCCGCGGCCCGCATGCGGACCGGCTCTCCACTGGCGATACGTTACTCGAGAACCATCTGCTGCGCGTCGTGATCTCTTCTGAGGGGGCGATCACCTCGCTGATCGACCGGCAGAGCGAGCGAGAGATCATCCCACCAGGCTCGGCTGCCGGGGAGCTTCGGCTTCACCATGACACGCCGACGACATGGGACGCGTGGGATCTCGACAAGCACTATCTGGCTCGCGCGATCGAGCCGGATGGGAGTGTCGACGTGTCGATTCTCGAGATCGCACCCGGCGTGCCCGCCGTGGTGATCACTCGCGACATCGGCGCCTCTTCGGCCCGGATCGAGTATCGACTGAGCCCCGTCGAAGCGAGACTGGAAGTCTCGATCGATCTCGACTGGCGCGAGGACGAGAAGCTGCTGAAGTACATGCTGCCTCTCGACGTGCACGCCGATCGGGTCGCGACCGAGGTGGGGTTCGGGCACGTCTATCGCCCAACGCACACGAACACCTCGTGGGAGGAAGCGCGCTTCGAGGTCGTGGCCCACCGGTGGCTGCACGTCGGCGAGCCCGGCTATGGCGTGGCGCTGGCGAACGAGGCGACCTACGGCTACAGCCTCTCGCGCGAGGCTTTCGGGGAGTCCGTCGGCACGGTGATCGGGATTTCTCTCGCGCGGGCCCCCCGCTACCCCGATCCTGAGTCGGACCGTGGTCACCACCACTACCGGTTCGCACTTCGGCTCGGCGCCGGCATCCCCGAGGCGGTCTCCGAGGGGTACCGCTTGAACGTGCCCATCCGCGAGGTGCGGGGCGTGGAGACCGGCGACATCGATCCCCTCCTTCGCGTCGATGCGCCCGGAGTCGTCGTGGAGGCCGTCAAGCTCGCCGACGACGGGAGCGGCGACGTCATCGTGCGGCTCTACGAGTCGTACGGGAATCGCGCTCGGTGTTCCCTCACCACGGCATTCGATGCGGGCTGGGTGACCGAGTCTGACTTGCTGGAGCGGCCGGCCGAACCACGGGTGGTGCTCGGCGAGCCGGCCGACGGACGGGTCGATCTGGAGCTGCGGCCGTTTCAGCTCGTCACACTCCGGATCGCGCGAGGGAGAAAGCGATGATCACCATCACTCATGTCGATCTGCGAGTCGCCCCTGTTCGCACACGGCTGCCATTCCGATATGGGATCGCCGAGATGACTGGCGCGCCGCACGTCGCCGTCGAGGTGCGGATTCGTGATGGCCAAGGCCGAGAGGTGAATGGCTGCGCATCTGAGCATCTCCCTCCGAAGTGGTTTACCAAGAACCCGCACACCTCGTTCTCAGAGGATCTCGCCAGCATGGTCGAAGTGGTCGAGAAGGCGGCGGCATTGGCATCCGGGTTGCACGCGCCTGACGCTTTCCAACTCTGGCGCTTGCTCGACTCCGCCCAGATGCAATGGGCAGAGATGCATGGCGTTCCCGGACTACTCGCGGGACTGGGGACCTCGCTCGTGGAGCGGGCAATGATCGACGCCGTATGCCGGGCCCTGGGAAGTCCCTTCCCTGTCGCGCTTCGCAGCGGCGCGCTGGGCTTCGACCCGGCGAAGATTCACGACGAACTGGAGGGTATCCGTTGGCAGGCTCTCTTCCCCGACCGGCCCGCTACATCGATCGCCCTGCGGCACACGGTGGCGCTGGCGGATCCGCTCGACGCGGCTGACGTCGAAGACCGTCCTGGTGACGATCTCCCCGTGAGTCTGGAGTCGGTCCTTGTCTCGCACCGTGTCCGCTACCTGAAGGTGAAGACCACCGGTGACCCCGTCGTGGATCGGGATCGACTCGCGACGATCTTCCGTCTCTGCGAGAAGGCCTCGATCACCCCGCGACTCACGATCGATGGAAACGAGTCCATGCGCGATGGTGACGGCCTCATGTCCTGGATCAGCACTCTGTTGCTCGACCCTGGCATCGGCGGATCGTTGCGCGAGAGCCTGGTTGCTGTCGAACAGCCGCTTCACCGGGACGTGGCCTTGACCACGGAACTGGCGGCCACTCTTGCAACCCTGGCGGAGGAGGGCGTGGCCGTGATCGTCGACGAATCCGATGACGACGTGCATGCAGTGAGGCGAGCAATGGATCTGGGTTATGCCGGGGGCACCTATAAGGGATGCAAGGGCGTGTTCCGCGGGTTGGCGAATGCTGCGCTCGTCACACATCGAGGCCGGCTCGGCCACCGCACGCTCCTGACCGCGGAGGACCTGTCGACTCTCCCCCCGCTCACCGTCGCGCAGGATCTCGTCGTCGCTGCCACAATGGGCCTCGAGCACGTGGAGCGGAACGGGCAGCACTATTTCGGCCGGATGGCCCCGCTCTCCCCGGATGTCGACGATCTAGCCGTCTCGGCGCATCCCGACCTGTATCAGCTGGGCTCCGATGGCCGAGCACAGCTGCGCATCTCGGACGGGATGTTCTCAATCGGAAGCATCCTGGATGCGCCGTTCGGCTTCGCTCCCGAACTGGACATAACTGGACTTCAGGAACTCAGCATCGAGTCTGCCCGCGCCGCGATCTGACCGGATGGGCGCCGACCGACCGCTGCACAAACGGTTGTGCGCACGCATTGACTGTGCTTGGATCACTTTCATCTGAGTTTCGACAAGGTGGTCGTCTCGCCCGTGCAACAGTCGAATCGGACGGCTCGCGTCGTCGCCGCCCGCCTGAGAGAGGATGTCAGCGCATGGCTCGCCTCAAGGATGTCGCGGCGCTGGCGGGTGTGTCCCCGAGCGTGGCCTCTCGAGTCCTCAACAACGACACGCGAGCCCGGATCAACGACAACACGCGTCAGCGCGTGATCGATGCCGCGGCCGAACTCCGATACGTGCCGGACCATCGTGCCCGCGCGCTGCGTCTGTCGCGAGCGGACGCCATCGCCCTGATCGTCCCCGAGGTCAACAACGCGATCTTCTCAAGCCTGCACCAAGGCGTGCAGTCCGTGGCGCATGAGCGAAACTCCGCGGTGTTCCTCGCGCAGTTCGACGCCGAGACCGCTGACGCGAACGCGCTTGCGCAACTCATCGGCAATGGGCGTGTCGACGGCGTCATCGTGCAGCGCAACGAGCACTTCACCGACGATGATCTGATCGCCGCCATCCAACTCGATGTTCCCGTCGTGCTGGTCAACACTCGGCTCGATGGCCACGCGGGATCTGTCGCACTGAATGATCGAGAGGCGGTCGCGATCGCCGTCACGCACCTGGTCGAGCTGGGTCATCAACGGATCGGGTTCGTCGCTGGTGCGCCTCGTCACGATGCCGCGACGCGGCGGCTTGAAGGCTTTCGGGATGCGATGACGGAGGTCGGTCTGGCTGCTTACGAAGAGTGGATCGCGCCGGCGGGGTGGGAAGCGCCGGCGGGCGCGGCGGCAACGTCCGGGCTGCTGAAGTTGGCCGCTCGTCCCACCGCCGTCGTCACAGCCAGTCTGAACACTGCCATCGGCGCGATGCGTGCCGCGCACGACGCCGGGATCCACGTGCCTCGCGATCTGAGCATCGTCGCGGTGCAGGATGCGTGGATGTCGGAGTACACCGTGCCTCGGCTCACGACTGTCGCCATGCCGATGCGCGAGGCGGGGGCCCGGGCTGCGAGCATGCTGCTGGACCACCTCGGTGGCGTTCCGCTCAGCGACGAGCTGGTCGCTGAGCCCCACCCTCAGCTCATGATCCGCGAATCAACGACGGCGCCCATCGGCGGCGCCCCTTCGAGCCGGGCGACGTAGCTGCGCGACGTTTTTCGTTCGATCAGGGCTCGAGCACTTCGCAGACGAGTTCGGGATCGATCGACCCATCGAAGCATGCGATGCGATGCGAAAGAGCCATGGATTCGCCCGCTGCGAGCAAGAGCCCTTCGTCGTAGGCGACAGCGAACCCCGCGAGGGGGAATGGATCGAACCGGTAGAGGAACCTGCGGGAGCCGGGATTCGTAGCCGGGCCCTGGTGGAGACCGACCGTCACCGACTCGCCAGAGGCAGTGCGTCCATCGATGACCAACGTCCTGGCTCTCACCCCGGACGCGGTGACGGGCTCGCCGTCGCCGGTGAGACGAGCCGCCGCGAATCCCTCTGCGAAGCGAAGGAACCATCCTCCGTACCCGCCATCCGGCCGGCCGCGCTGGGCGGGTGTTTCGAGCCGGAGCTCTTGATCGGTCGCATTGGTGAGCACCGTGTCCATTTGCAGGAGCCAGCCCTCGACATCCTGCACGCGGACGAGGCGGAGGCGGTGGGTGCGCTCTTCCTGCAGGAGCTCGGTGCCGTCACTGCCGAGCCACCCGATCCGGTGGGTGAACCGCCCCGCCGTGGTGTCGATTTCGGTCCAGGATTCGTGGCGGATCTGCCCGTGGTCGTCGGTCGCGACGTATCCGCGCTCCGGGCCGAAATAGGTCCCGCCTCCCCACATGTTGTGCGCCCCGACACGTGGCATCGCGAACTGAAGTCCGTGATGCCACGGATGGTCCGACGGTGCGAACCCGCTGATGACGCGGCCGCCGAGCGTTCGCAACGGGTGAATGTACGGTTTCGGCGTGTTCACGGCATCGATGGAGTCATCGTCGACCCGGTAGTCGCCGATCGTGCGGTCGCGGAGGACGAGCTGGAGATCTTCGTCGTGTCGGATGAGGCCGATGTCAGTCATGAACGATCGCCCGCTTCCTGTCGGGGCCGGCTGCGTCGAGCGCATCGTAGAACGGATCCCCCTGCACGATCTCGCCCCGTGCGATCGACCTCTCCGTCGCGGAGCTCTTGTAGAGCGCGGTGAGCAGCTCGAGCGTGCTCCTGGCGTCGACGGCCGTCACATCGGGCCTACGTCCTTCTCGCCAGGCTGCGAGGATGCCGCGGAGTTGTGCGCGATGCGCATTCACCTGAAGGGGAGGCTCGGGTTCTGGCCAGTCTTCGATGATCCGTGTCACACCTTCGTCGTCCAGCTGGCGAACGCTCCATTCGTCTTGTTGAGGGAGATACAGGGTGTCGAGGCCGAGCGTGGCCCTTTCTGTCGTGACCTGTAGGTGAGTCTCTTGGCGGCTGCTGAGGACCGTCGAAAGGAGTGATGCGATAGCGCCGGATTGGAAGCGCACCACGGCTGCAGATGCGTCCTCGACTTCGATCGGGCGGGCGAGGGTGTCCGCGACGCCGGACACCGTTGCCCAGTCCCCGCCCATGAGCCACACGAGAAGATCGATTGCGTGGTAGGCCTGAGTCGTCGTGGCACCTCCGAACTCGGTGCGGAACTTGCCGCGCCACGGAATGTTCCAATACTCCGGACCTCGATACCAGTTCGTATGCGCGACGCCGATCAGAGGGCGCCCCCAGCGGCGGTCCCGAAGCGCAGCGTAGGCCTGTTGCGAACCACCGGCATAGCGGAACTGCGAGACGCCGACGCACCAGCGACCGGTTTCTCGCTCCGCGGCGATGATGCGGTCGGCGCTGGCGAGGGAGCCGGTGAGCGGCTTCTCGCAGTAGGCCCACGCACCCGCACGCATCACCTCGATCGCCATCGCCTCATGTAGGTGGGGCGGGGTTGCCAGAGCAACGACATCGGGTCGCTGCGCCGCCAGCATCTCCCCGATGCCGCTGTAGAGATCGGTGCAGCCGAATCTGTTTCCCGCTTCGGCGCGCCGGTCGGCGTCGAGATCGACGATTGCGACGAGCTGCGCCTCATCGCCGAGCGACTGGACTGCGGGGAGGTGCGCCGCGGCTCCGATTCCGCCCGCCCCGACTACAGCGACGCGTGCCGCCTTTTGAGAAGTCATGTTGCTCTCAGCCTTTCAAGCCTGTTGTGGCAATTCCCGACGTGAGGTACTTCTGGCCCACGAGGAAGAACCCGAAGAGTGGGCCGAGAGAGAGGACTGCCATCGCAAACATCGGGCCCCACGCGCTGTCGCCGCTGGCATCGAGGAAGGCGTTCAATCCCAGCGGGACCGTGTAAAGACGCGGATCCTGGAGATAGAGAATGGGGCCCAGGAAGTCATTCCACGTCCAGATGAAGGTGAAGATCGCCGTGGTGGCCAGCGCGGGCATGGTCAAAGGCAGAATGATGCGCCAATACGTCTGCCACGGCCCTGCCCCGTCGACCTTCGCAGCTTGGTCGAGTTCGCGAGGAAGCCCTCGGAGGAATTGCACCATGAGGAAGACGAAGAACGCGTCGACCGCGAGGAACTTCGGTACGACGAGTGGAAGGAAAGTATTCACCCACCCCAGTTGCGAGAAGAGGATGTACTGCGGGACGAGCAGGACGTGCTGGGGAAGCATGAGCGTGGCCAGCATCGCGGCGAAGAGGATCTTTCTCCCACGGAACTCCATGCGGGCGAACGCGAAGCCCGCGAGAGAGCAGGCGAACATGTTTCCTACGACCGATAATCCCGCGACCACCGTCGAGTTCAGGAAGTACGTGCCGAACCCGATGCCGGAGCCTCGCCAGCCCTGCTCGTAGTTCTCGAGGGTCACAGGGTTCGGGATGGGACTGACCTCGGTGAAAATGAACTGGCTCTCCTTGAAGGACGCCCCGAGCATCCATATGAGCGGATAGAGCATCAGGAGCCCGAAGCCGACGAGCATCAAGTGGGCGAGGGGGTTGCGCCTCCGTTCTCGATGGCCGCGCGAGCGGCCGGGGCGTTTTCCTCGCGCGCTGCGGGGAACGGTCAGCTGTTCAGTCGTCATAGTGCACCCAATACTTCGACAGCCAAAAGTTGACGGCGGTCACGATCGCGATGAAGAAGAAGAGCACCCAGGCCATGGCGCTGGCGTAACCCATCTCGAAGTTGGTGAAGCCCTTCTGATACAGGTAGAGCGTGTAGAACAAGGTCGAATTCACCGGCCCGCCTGTCCCGCCGGAAACGACATAGGCGGGCGTGAAGGCCTGAAACGCCCCGATCAGCTGCAGGACCAGGTTGAACAGCACGACGGGTGTCAACATGGGGAGGGTGATATGCCAGAACGCGCTCCACTTGGACACGCCATCCACGGCGGCTGCTTCGTAGAGGTACTCGGGAACTTGACGTAGGGCTGCGAGAAAGATCACCATCGGCGATCCGAACGTCCATATGTTCAGAATGATGAGCGTCCCCAGCGCAGTCTCGGGGTTGCCGATCCAACTCTCCCCAGTGATGCCGAACCAGGCGAGTACTTGGTTGATGAGGCCGTTCTTTCCGAACATCTGACGCCACAACACGGCAATCGCCACGCTGCCACCGATGAGGGAGGGCAGGTAGTACACCGATCTGTAGATAGCCAGTCCCCGCAGACCGCGGTTCAGCGCGACGGCAAGGAGCAGCGCGAACGCGAGTTGCAGCGGCACCGAGACGAAGACGTACACCAGCGTGACGCGCACCGACTCCATGAACTTGGGGTCGGACGTGAACATCTCAATGTAGTTGTCCAGGCCTACCCACTCAGCCGATCCGAGCAGACTGAAGTCCGTGAACGAAAGGTAGAACGAGTACAGCATCGGGCCGAGTGTGATGACGAAGAACCCGATCAGCCACGGAGTGAGGAAAAGGTACGGCGCGAGCTTCTCGCGGCGGACCGCGCCTCGAAGCGACTTCGCCGACAAGGGTGGGCGGGTTCCGCCTCCACCCCCTGGGGAGTCGTACCCCGAGCGCGCGGACGAACGCGCATCGCCGCCGTCCGTGCGCTCGGGGGTGTTCACGATCTGTCTCATCGATTCAGCTGAGCTCTGCCTCGGCTTGGGCCAGGAACTGCGACGCCGCATCGCTCACGCTGATCTGCCCGAACTGGATCTGTTGCGCGAACTCACTGAAGAGAGTGTTGACCGCACCAGAGCCGGCAGGCGCCGGAACGGGAGCCGGCGAGCCGTCCTCACGGACGGAGCCATAGATCTCAGCTGCGGCGGTTGCCGGCCCACTCAGATCGGCCGTGGCGGCTTCGAAGACGTCCTCGTTGGAGGGGAAGCCGCGGTCGGTTCCGAGGATGGCGTTGGCTTCTGCATCATTCAGCAGGAAGTTCACGAGCCGTGCAGCTGCCTCGGGGTGCTCTGTCTGAGCCGAGACGGTGAGATTCATCGCCGCACGAAGATATTGACCCGGCGTCGGGGTCTCGCTGGGCATCCGCGCGATGGTCAGCTCATCCGGTGTGCTGTCCGCGACCGATGCAAACTGATTGGTGAAGAGGAACGTCGAAGCGACCACGCCTTGCAGGACAGCGTCATAAGGTGTTCCGAGGTACTCCGTGGACACATCCGGGCTGGGGACGGCGCCACCGTCACGCATGTCCGCCCAGTACTGCCAATACTCTTCGAGCGTGTCCTGAGTGAAGCCGATGCCATCTGCGGTGAGGAATTCCTCGCCGTGCTGCTTGGCCCACACTTCGAACACCTGGTAGCTGTGCGAGAGGTCGAAGGTACCCCACATCGTGCCACCGCTGGCATCCGTGACCGCGGCGGAGTACTCCTGAAGGTCATCCCAGCTATAGCCGTCAGACGGAATCGGCACTCCAAACTCCGCAGATTTCGTCTCGTCGAATATGAATCCGTGCGTGTTCGACCCGAAAGTCAGTGCGGCCAGCTCGTCATCGACGGTGTTCATGTCTATGACGTCTTGTGGCCAGCCGGTGAGTGACAGCTCTCCCGCCTCCACGGCGTCGTTGAGGTCGTACAGCTGGCCACGGTCAGCGAACTCCACCAGGACCTCGTTGTACAGCTGAATGACATCGGGGGAGTTTCCACCGGCATACTGCGTCGTGATCTTGTCGAGGTATCCGTCGAATCCGCCGAAGTCACGAACGACGGTGATATTTGGGTTGGCCTCTTCGAATGCATCGAGGGCTTCGTTGGTGAGTTCGTGCCGTTCGTCACCGCCCCACCAGGTGAAGCGGATCTCGACCGGTGCGTCATCTGCAGGCTCGGATGAGCATCCAGCAAGACCGATTGCCAGCGCGGTGGCGGCCGCTCCGGCAAGGATCTGCGAGTTACGTCGTCTGTTCACTGTGTCTTCCTTCTCCTCGTTGAGAGTTGCTGAACACTCGCTGGATGCACTGCACGTGCCCCATAAAATCACTAGCACAATCGATTGCACAAGCGATTGAACCTCACTATAGGAGGAGGCGTATCTGTCCGTCAACGTCTCGGGGTGCTGGGCCGGCGAGGCCAGAATGGTGATCGCGCAGAATCCGACATGCGTCACCCGCCCGCCCGCCATAGCGTGGTCGAGGGAGATTTCGAATCATCTCCGACCTCGCTGTCGGATCGGTGCCACGCTCTTCGTTGTAAGGGTGAGAGGCGGCCGACGGGGCCGTCCTGAAGGAGGACGCAGATGGCGCAGTACGCGCTCATGGTGTGGGGCCCGAGCGAATACGGCGAGCACGGCAGCTATGCCACCCCCGAAGAGAACGCCGCCCAGCTGGAGGCGACCGGCGCCTTCAATGCCCGGCTTCGCGAAGAGGGACGGTTCGTGTTCGCGAACGGCCTCGCCGAGGCATCCGCCAGCACCGTCGTCGACGGCACAGGGCCGGCCCCGATCATCACCGACGGCCCGTACGTCGAGTCCAAGGAGCACATCGCCGGCTTCTGGATCGTCGAGGCCGACGATCTCGACGTGGCGCTCGCCCTTGCGGCGGAAGGGTCGCAGGCGTGCCGCCGCAAGATCGAGGTGCGGCCGGTGATCGGCGCGTGACCCAGGGTGCCCTCGTCGAGGCGGCACTCACTCGCGTCCATCGTGAGGAGTGGGCGAGGGTGGTGGCCTCGCTCGCACGGCGGTTCGCCGATCTCGACCTCGCCGAAGAGATGGCGGCTGAAGCGTTCGCCACGGCCGCGGAACGCTGGCCGAGCGACGGAGTTCCGCCCAACCCGGGTGCCTGGATCACGACGGCGGCCAACCGCAAGGCGATCGACCGCCTGCGCCGCGAGGCCCAGCGCGATGCGAAACACCGGGAGGCGCTCATGCTGCATGACGACACCCCCGCCGAGCCCGTGGGGGCGGTCGACGATGACCGCCTGCGCCTGCTCTTCATCTGCTGCCACCCTGCGCTCGCCATGGAGGCGCGCGTCGCGCTGACGCTGCGCATGGTCGGCGGTCTCACGGTCGACGAGATCGCCCGTGCCTTCCTCGTCGGCGAGGCGGCGATGAGCCGGCGCATCACGCGCGCGAAAGACAAGATCCGCACGGCGCGAATTCCGTACCGGATGCCGCAGGCGCAGGATCTGCCTGCGCGGCTGGACGGCGTGCTCGCGGTGCTCTACCTCGTGTTCAACGAGGGTTACCTTGCGACGGGAGACGCGTCGCAGCCGATCCGTCGCGATCTCACCTCGGAGGCGATTCGGCTCACGCGGTTGACGAGATCGCTGCTCCCGCGCGAAGGCGAGATCGCGGGTCTGCTCGCCCTCATGCTCCTGACCGAGGCGCGGGCGGCGACGAGGCTCTCGGAGTCGGGCGAGCTGGTGCGACTCGACGAGCAAGACCGGGGCTCATGGGATCGGGCGATGATCGACGAGGGGATCGAACTCGTGCGTGAGCGCCTCGACGTCGTGGCGCGCGGTGGAGGCGCGCCCGGCCGCTACCAGATCCTGGCCGCCATCAACGCGGTGCACACCTCGGTGCCCGACGCTCGCGACACCGACTGGTCGCAGATCGTCGAGCTCTACGACCAGCTGTCGCTGATCGATCCGAACCCGATCGTCGCACTCAACCGTGCGATCGCGCTCGCCGAGCTCGATGGTCCATCGGTCGGCCTCGGTGCGGTCGACCGGCTGGCGGACGACCTCGACGGCTATCACGCGTTCCACGCCGCGCGCGCGGACCTGCTGCGCCGGCTCGGCCGCTCCGGCGAGGCGCGCGAGGCCTACGACCGGGCGATCGACCTCGCCGGCAACTCCGCCGAGGTCGCCTACCTCACCC
>NZ_JBLWIH010000004.1:0-24134 GCF_051364985.1 Microbacterium sp. I2 | reverse complement strand
CGACCTCGCCGGCAACTCCGCCGAGGTCGCCTACCTCACCCGGCGGCGCGGGCAGCTCGCGGGGTAGGCGGGCGCGGGTCCACCTACCCAGCGACGTGCTCGAGCGCCTCGCCGAGGATCTGCGCCGCCTCCGGGAACCGGCGAGGATCCTCGCCGGCGTAGTTGAGGCGTATGTACGGCGCCGGCGGCTCCGCGGGGAACCACTCGCCGCCCGGCGCGACGATGAGCCCTCGTGCCTCTGCTTCGCGCACGAGCAGCGCCGTGTCGGTGCCGTCGGGTAGACGCGCCCACAGGTTGAGCCCGCCGCCGGGGGTGATCTCGATGTGCGCGGACGGCGCGTGGGCGCGGACGCTGTCGAGCAGCAGATCGCGACGAGCACGCAGCTGCTGGCGGACTCCGCGCAGGTGGGTGCGCCAGGCCGGCTGTGTGACGACGTCGAGTGCGGCGGACTGCAACACTCCGCTGACGTACATCGACTCCGCCGCGCGGTCGGTGAGGATGCGATCGCGTGCCGGACCCCGCGCGACCAGGGCCGCCACCCGCACGGCGGGTGAGACGCTCTTGGTCAGCGAGCGAAGGTAGATGACGTGACCCTCGTCATCGTGGGACGCGAGCGGTGCCGGCCCGACATCGATCGCCAGGTCATGCGCCCAGTCGTCTTCGATGAGGAACGCCCCGCGACGCCGCACCACCTCGAGGATCGCCCGGGCGTTGTCGGCGGCCCACCGGGCCCCCGTGGGATTGGCGAAGGTCGGCTGCGCGTAGAACACGCGCGCACCGGTGCGTGCCAGCGCTCGGTCGACCTCGTCGGGGTCGGGACCCTCGGCGCCGGACGTCACCGGGACGAGCACAGCCCCGGTCTGCTCGGCGGCGAGCATCGCTCCCCAGTAGCTCGGCGACTCGATGAGCAGGGGCTGCCCCGGGCCCACCAGCCCGCGGAAGATCGACGACAATCCGCCCTGGCTGCCCGACGTGATCACGACATCGCGTGCCGAGGGCGGAATCACGCCTGCGGGGGTGGAGGCGGCGAGCTCGCCCGCGAACCACTCCTGCAGTTCCGGCATTCCGGCTGCCGGCGAGCGCATGATCGCGGCACGAGAGCGGGCAGCGCGCGCCAGCGCGGTGCGCACGAGCCGTTCCGGAAGCAGATCGGATGCCGGATACCCCGAGTGAAGGCCGATCGCATCCGGAGCGACGGTCCGCTGTGTCGACGACAGCACCGACACCCGCGCCGGTGGCGTGCCCAGGGCCGAAGTCTGCCAGCCGTGGTCTGCCGTGCGGGGGGAGCGGAGTGTGCGGACGAACGTGCCGACGCCTGGACGGCTCTCGATGAGCCCGGCCTGCGCCAGTCGTCGCATCGCCTTCTGCACGGTGACCGGACTCGCCCCGTACTGCGCGACCAGGTTGCGACTCGACGGCAACCGGGATCCCGGCGGGGCGGCCGCGATCCACGCGCGCAACCCGGCGTCGATTCTGGCACTGCTATCCTGCTCCATGACAGTACAGAGTAGCGCTACTCATCAAACCCACCCCGTGCTACCACGCCTCGCCGGCCTGGGATGGGGTCTGGTCGGGGTCATCGCGTTCTCGTTCACGCTTCCGTTCACTCGTGTCGCCGTCGACGGGCTGTCGCCGCTGTTCATCGGGTCGGGTCGCGCCGTGATCGCCGCGGCGCTCGCCGCGCTCGCTCTCACCCTCACGCGGCAGCGCCTGCCCAGCGCGGTGCAGTGGGCCCGACTCGCAATCGTCGCCGCGGGAGTCGTGGTCGGATTCCCGCTTCTCACGTCCTTCGCCCTGACGACGACGCCGGCCAGCCATGCGGCCGTCGTCATCGGGCTGCTTCCCGCGGCGACGGCCGCGATGGCGGTTCTGCGCGCGAAGGAGCGGCCGCGCCGCTCGTTCTGGGTGTTCGCGATCCTGGGCGCGGCAGCAGCCGTCCTCTTCGCCGCACTGCAGAACGGCGGGATCGCTGAGCTCCGCGCGGCGGATCTGCTGCTGTTCCTTGCGGTCATCGCGTGCGCCATCGGATACGCCGAGGGCGGGCTCCTGGCGCGCGAGCTCGGCGCGTGGCAGACGGTGTCGTGGGCGCTCGTGCTTGCCGCGCCGCTCATGATCGGCGCCACGATGGTCGCGATCGCCCAGCAGCCGCCTCGCGCCGATCCGATCGAGTGGGCCGCTTTCGCCTACCTGGGGATCGTGAGCATGTTCCTCGGGTTCTTCGCCTGGTATCGCGGCCTCGCGATGGGACCGATGGCTCAGGTCAGCCAGGTACAACTCGTCCAGCCGGTGCTCGGCATCCTGTGGGCGGCAATTCTGCTGCACGAGCGGATCGGATGGCCCACCGCGATCGGTGGGCTCGCGGTCATCGGCTGCGCGGCCCTCGCGGTGCGCACTCGTTCGAAACCGGATTAGCACTCTCCTCTGGCGAGTGCCAGAGATCTTGGTATCCTGGTCACACGACATTTCCGGCGGACGTGCGCGAGCGGCGGGAGTTTCGCAGGACTTCCCACCTCTCGGGCGACCGTGCACAGCGATGTGCCTCATCCGACGCGACGGCGTGCTTCCGCTGGACGATTTCCAGATTCGGAGGCGAGCATGTCTGACGAGAGCAACATCCGGTTCGAGATGCGCAAGGTCACCGCGATCGAATGGGTGATCCTGGATCATTCAGTGCCGCGCGACCATCCGCAGCACACCGTGGGCTGCGTGTACGAGATCGACGACCTGGAGTACGACGTCGTCTGGCTGCGGGACGTCGGCCTCGCCGAGCACTACATGTCTCCGGCGGAAGTGCTGGACGATCTCATCCGAGTGAGCCAGAGATCCACTCGGTCTCCGTCGCGACGTCCGGTCCCGATCCCGCACCGTCCGCCGCGCGCCGAGCGCGTTCCTGCCTGAGACCGCCCGGTCACGCGCGTCGAAACGCCCCGGGCGAACCTGCCGCAGCATCGGGAACCCGCTACGCGGCACCACGTGCTCGACGCGTGCGGGAGTGAGCCTCGATCTGCTCGAGCGCGGCCACGGCGCGCCCCGTGCCGTCCTCCGAGGCGATGCCCGCCGCGATCTTTGCGGCGGACGTCGCGTATGCCGGGTCGCCGACGAGATCGCGGATCCTCGCAGCGAGGTGGGGCACGTTCGCTCGGCGCAACGGCAGCGGCTGCGGTCCCGCGCCGAGCTCATGCACGCGGCGACCCCAGAACGGCTGATCGCCGAGCACCGGGCAGACGAGGGTGGGCCGACCGGCGCGGAGGCCCGCTGCAGTTGTGCCTGAGCCACCGTGGTGGACGACCGCCGACACCCGTGGGAACAACCAGTCGTGCGGTACGTGATCCACGACCATCACATCCTCGGACGACTCGGCTTCCAGAGCACCCCATCCGGTGGCGACGACAGCGCGCACGCCGGCCTCGCGAGCCGCGTCGAGCACGACGCGACCGCGCTCAGCCGCCTTGGCGCCGAAGCCCATACTCCCGAAACCCACGTAGATCACCGGTCGGTCGCTCGCCACGAAGGCCTCGAGCCCGGCGGCAGGTTGCCACGCCTCCTCGCGCTCGCGGAACCAGTAGCCGGTGACGTGCGCCGTTGCGGGGTAGTCCGGTGGCACGGGCACAACGTGCCGGCTGAACGGGTAGAGCACGGGCACCGGCGCGCCGTCCGGACCGTGCAGGTAGTCGCTCAGGCGGCTCATGCGGGTGAGGCCCAGACGTTCCCGGCGGAATCGATTGATCATGCCGCCGTAGGCGATCGCGGTGAACCGATTGAACTCGTACGTGAAGCGGTTGAGGGCCCCGGGAAGCGGGCGTGAGAGGAACGGCACCGGGAAGGCCGCGGTCGGGGTGAGGAACGGGAGCGGCAGGGACGCGACGAACGGCACGTGCTGGCGCTCTGCGATGTGGAGACCCGCGAGCGCCTTGGGATGCGAGACGATGACGGTCGGCTCGACGCGCTGGGCGACGGCCCATTGCTCGTCGAGCGACAGACGCATCGCGGCCGACATCCGCCGCGCGATGGTCAGCGCTTGGGCCGGCCCCCTGAGTCCTGCCATGCCGGCGCGCATGACAGCATCCATCTCCGTCGCAATGGGGTCGAACGCCACGGCAGGTGAGGCGGCGTCCCGATACGCCTCCGGTGCCGCCAGGACGGCATCGTGCCCCTCGAGTGCCAGCCGATCGGCCAGGGCGGCATAGGGCTCGACATCGCCTCGCGTGCCGAATGTGAAGATGAGTACTTTCATGGATGCCTCCGTCAACGTCGAATCGACGCCGACCAGGCTTCCCGGCACTCCGCTCTGAACCATACAGGTCCTCTGCCCCCGGGCGCAGTAGTCCGAGCGCAGTCGACATGCGCGACACCGGACAATGGGAGAGGTGCCCGCAGAGCGCGAGCCCGCATGCCCGCGCCCCAGGAGTGCCATGACCGCCGTCATCCCGCCGCCCGACGCAGCCGAGCGGTACCGCATCGAGCCCACAGTCCTGCAGGCGCTGCGCAGTCCTCGCCTCCTGACACGCGAGGTCCTCGCCGGTCTCGTCGTCGCCATCGCGCTCATTCCCGAGGCGATCGCGTTCTCGATCATCGCCGGCGTCGACCCCCGGCTCGGGCTGTTCTCGTCGTTCATCATGGCCGTCGCGATCGCATTCCTCGGCGGCCGCCCCGCGATGATCACCGCCGCGACGGGCGCTGTCGCGCTGGTCATCGCGCCGGTGGCCCGCGAGTACGGGATGGACTATTTCATCGCCACCGTGATGCTGGGCGGTCTGATCCAGATCGTGCTGGCCGTGCTGGGCGTGGCGAAGCTCATGCGCTTCATCCCCCGCAGCGTGATGGTGGGGTTCGTCAACGCGCTGGCGATCCTCATCTTCGTCGCGCAGGTGCCGCAGTTGATCTGGGTGCCGTGGGCCGTCTACCCCATGGTCGGGATCGGTCTGCTCATCATGTATCTCATGCCACGGCTCACGCGTGTGGTGCCGGCACCGCTGGTGGCGATCGTGCTGCTGACCGGCGCCGCGGTGGTGTTCGGCATCAGCGTGCCGACGGTGGGGGACCAGGGCGAACTGCCTCAGAGTCTGCCCGAGCTGTTCATCCCGAACGTCCCGCTCACCGGCGAGACCCTGGCGATCATCGCGCCGTATGCCGTTGCCATGGCCGTGGTCGGACTGCTCGAGTCGCTCATGACGGCGAAGCTCGTCGACGACATCACCGACACGCACTCTCGCAAGACCCGCGAGGCGCTCGGCCAGGGCGCGGCGAACGTGCTGTCGGGACTGTTCGGCGGTATGGGCGGGTGCGCCATGATCGGCCAGACCATGATCAACGTGAAGGCCTCGGGTGCCCGCACCCGCATCTCGACGTTCCTCGCGGGCGTGTTCCTGCTGATCCTCGTGCTCGTGCTGGGCGACGTGGTCGCGATCATCCCCATGGCGGCCCTCGTCGCGGTGATGATCGTCGTGTCGGTCGCGACGTTCGACTGGCACAGCATCCGTCCGTCGACTCTGAGACGGATGCCGAAGAGCGAGACGATCGTGATGCTCATCACCGTCGCCATCACGGTGTGGACGCACAACCTCGCGATCGGCGTGGGCGTCGGAGTGATCGCGGCCATGGTGCTGTTCGCCCGGCGCGTGGCGCACTTCGTCACCGTCACCAGGCAGATCGATGAGGCCGAGCCGGTGCCGACCGTGCGCTACACCGTCGACGGCGAGCTCTTCTTCGCCTCGAGCAATGACTTGACGACCCAGTTCGAGTACTCCCACGATCCCGACCGAGTCATCATCGACATGACGCGATCGCACGTGTGGGATGCCTCAACGGTTGCAGCGCTCGACGCGGTGCAGACGAAGTACGAGAGGTTGGGCAAGCACGTCGTGCTCGAGGGCATGAACGATGCCACCACGCGCTTCCACGGCCGTCTGTCGGGCGGTCTAGGCGGCGAGCACTGACGGCAGCCCCGGATCACCAGCCGCTGCGCGTCGGAGTGTGACCCTCACGGGCATCGTCGGGCATCGCCATCTCGGCGCGCATGCCGAGCAGGCGGATCGGCCGGTCCGGTTCGATCTTCGCGACGAGCTCCATCGCCTTGGCGACGACCACATCTCGATCGGATGTCGACGGGATCTTCTTCGTGAACGTCTTCGTGAGGAACGGTGCGTAACGCACCTTGAGCCCGAGGCCCACGACCGGCCGGGCGTCGGCGGCGACCTCGTCGAGCACCTGGTCGAGGAGCGTGCGTGCGGCGTCCTCAATCTGGGACCGTTCGACGATGTCGACCTGAAAGGTCGTCTCCTTGCTGTGACCACGGGGCACCCACGGTGTGTCGTCGACGACGGATGAGCCGTCGCCGCGGCCCAGTTGGCGGTACCACAGGCCCATGTTCGGGCCGAACTCGCCGATGAGCGGGGCCTCGTCGGCTGCCGCGAGCTGTGTCACGGTCGGGATGCCGAGACCCGCCAGCCGCTTGGACACCTTGGAGCCGACACCCCACAGGTCGATCGTCGGGCGTTCGCCCATCACATCGAGCCAGTTCTCGGCGGTCAGGCGGAAGATGCCGCGCGGCTTGCCGAAGCCGGTTGCGACCTTCGCACGCACGAGCGTGTCGCCGATTCCGACGCTGCAGTGCAATCGCGTGCGATCGAGTACCGCCTGCTGCATCCGCCGCGCGTAGCCCTCCGGATCCTCGGTCTCGACGCCGACGAACGCCTCGTCCCACCCGAGCACCTGCACCACCGCTCCCGGCTGCGCACGCAGCGTCGCCATCACCTGCTCGGACGCGGCGTTGTACGCCTCGTGGTCGACGGGCAGGATCACGGCGTCCGGAACCTTCCGCGCGGCGATGCGCAGCGGCATCCCGGATCCCACTCCAAACTCGCGGGCCTCGTACGATGCGGTCGACACGACGGCGCGCTCGGTCGGGTCGCCCCGACCGCCCACGATGACGGGCTTGCCGGCGAGCTCCGGATGACGCAGCACCTCGACCGCCGCGATGAACTGGTCGAGGTCGACGTGCAGCACCCAGTTCCGGCGCGACGTCGATGACATGCGCTCAGTCTGCCCGGCTGGGCGGACAGAGTCACGCGCCCTCGGTGCTGCAGGGCACAGAATCGGAGACTCTGCCCGACACGCCGGGAAGGCGGATCCGGAACCGGCGTGTCGTTCGCAACCTCCGATTCTGTGCACGGATGCCGCGGCGCTGGCCTCGTACAACGGGGCGCGTCTGCCCGTCAACCCCCGTGCACCCGGTGCCGCGGCATCCGTAGCGTGATCCTTCCCTGAGGAAGGAGTCGGGATGGCCGTCGGCGGACTGTTCGCCAGCGAGACGCTGACCGCAGCGATCACGACGCTCGCCGAGCTGGTCGATGTCGTGCGCAGTCACGAACGGGTGTACGTGCGCTACAGCGAGGGGCCTGAGCGGGACCGCGACAGCAGCGTCGACACCGAGAGCGGGCTCACGCTGCCGGGGCTGTCGGTCAACCCTCTTCACCCCGAGGAGTGGTGGACGCGGCCGCTCGAGGACTGGCTGGCACGCCAGGTGTGTCAGTACCGGGAGCTGCAGGAGAAGAACCCCGACCGGTTCGCGTGGGTGCTCACCGGCGTGGAGGTGGGGCGGGGTCCCGACTGCGAGCCGCTGCTGCGCGAGGTGAGCCCGATCGCGCGGCTGGACGACCAGCTGCTCGAAGAAGCCGACCGCCGGTACAAGGCCCGCTTCCGCGCGGGCCGGGGACCGGAAGACTGACAGAGAGGACCACCGAGAATGTCTGACACCCTTCCTCCCGAGGTGCCGCCGGCGCCCGACGGGCAGCCCGGAGTGCAACCGGTGCGCGACAACGACACGTCCATCGAGCCGGATCCGACGCGCGACCCGGCGCAGGCGGACTGGGACCGCACCGAAGCCGTAGACGCGGGCGTGCCTGCGGACGAGTTCGACACCGCGACGGCGACGGGAGACGATCCGGCCCAGCTTCCTGCCGACGACGACGAGGTGCCCGCCGCCGATCTGCCCGGCGAAGGCCGGCAGCCCGAGACACAGGGCATGTCCCCCGAAGAGGCCGAACTGGGGGACGAAGGCCAGGGCGACCTTGCGCCCGAGGATCTCTGACGGGTGGCAGGCGCGGAACGGGTTGCAGCGGCAGAGGTGGGGGAGGTGAGGCCTTGAGGATCCTCATATGGCCGGTCCACGGCGCCTACACGGATGCCTTCGTGCGGGGCGATCACGAGTACCTGATGCCGGTCGAGCCGGGCGTTGACCTTCCGGGCCCGAGCGCGTGGGGCTGGTCGCGAGCACGAGAGGTCGCCGCCGAGAGCCTGCGCGACGAGCACGTCGACGTCGTGGTGCTGCAGAATCCGGAGGAAGCGGCCAAGGTGCAGCTGCTCACCGGGATGGTCCCGGGGCGGGATGTCCCCGCCGTGTACCTCGAGCACAACACACCGGGTCCGGGCACGTGCGTGCATCCGCTTTCCGGCCAGGACGAGGTGCCGATCGTCCACGTGACGCACTTCAACCGGCTGTTCTGGGACAGCGGGCTGGCGCCGACACACGTCGTCGAGCACGGGGTGCCCGATCCCGGCGCCCTCTACACGGGCGAGCTGGAGCGGATCGGCGTGGTCGTCAACGAGCCCGTGCGCCGCTGGCGTGCGACGGGAACCGACCTGCTGCCGGCGTTCGCACGGGAGGCGCCGGTGGACGTGTTCGGGATGGGCGGCGAGCGGCTCCACGCCGCGTTCCCCGGAGAGCATGGGGTCGTCGCGGCCGGAGACCTCCCGCCGTCCCGGCTGCACCCCGAGCTGGCTCGTCGCCGGGTCTACCTGCACCCCTTCCGCTGGACTTCCCTCGGTCTGTCGCTCCTCGAAGCGATGCACCTCGCCATGCCCGTCGTGGCGCTGGCGACGACCGAGGTCGTGCGAGCCGTGCCGCCGGGCGCCGGCGTCATCTCGACAGACGTCGACGATCTGCGCCGCGCCGTACGCGCGTTCCTCGCCGATCCCGAGATGGCTCGAGAGGTAGGGCTCGAGGCGCGCCGGCACGTGCTCGCTCGCTATGGCCTCGGCGCCTTCCTCGCCCGCTGGGACGCCGTGCTCGACGAGGTGATCGCCTCGCATTGGACAGGGCGCACACCGCACATCGGCGCCACGAGCGTCCAAGCACTCCGCACGCCATCGCTCGCCTCCGACGGTCTCTGACGCAGCCTCGGCTACGCAGCGGTCCGCTGCGACGACCGCCATTTCGGTGACCGACGACGGTGGCTACGCCTCGGCGGATGCCGCGGTCACAGGCCGCGGCATCCGTCCCCGTTCACACGAAGCCGAACAGCGGAGGGAACGCCACGACCACGACGGCAGCCCACGCGAGGTACACCGGCACATAGCCGGTCTGCCAGCGTTCGAGCCGGTCGAACGGTGTGCGGTTCGTCACGAACCGCAGCTGCAGCCAGCCGGCGCCCGCGAGATTGGCGACCAGGATGATGTTCAAGCCCAGCGATGCGAGCTTGTTCGGGCTTGCACCGAACTCGGCGATGCGGCCGACCATCGCGACGAGCACCATGATGTCGACGACGAGCGCTGCGGCGATCATCACGAGCTGCATGCGATCGAACCACGACGCCGGGGCCAGCGGCTCACGGGCCGACTGCGAGTAGAGCAGCAGCGCGAGCACGACCACCAGCACGATGTCGAACAGGATCAGCAGGTCGCGCTGACCGAACACCTCCGGCGCGTCGCCGCCGGCGTCGACCAGATTGCCCTGCAGGAACCCGGCGACGATGAACGCCAGCAGCAGGAGCGTGAAGAGCGGTGTGAACAGCCGCGTCAGCACGGGTGCGATGTTCTCGATCACGCTCTGCTTCGCCTCGACGAGCCAGGCCGCGACGATGATCGCTCCTGCGGCGCCACAGGGCAGCAGCCAGTCGGCGACGAAGCGACTCGCGTCGAGGTCGATCGCAGCGAACACCGCGACCGTGAGCCCGATGAGCACGGCGCCACCGAGGGCGATGAGCACGAAGTACACGAACCACTCGCCGGTGAACCGGATGAAGTCCATGCGCGCTCGTCCCGATCGCACCGCACCGTTGACGTAGGCGATGCCCGTGACGAGCCACAGCAGCACGACGGCGTGGAGCGCCGCCAGGAACAGCGTCGCCCCGTCGGGAGCGAACGGATACACCGCCATGACCACGGCGGTGAGCGCGAACGGCACCCCGACGATGACGGTCGTCCGCACCGAGGCGTGCCGTCTCACCAGGAAGTACGCCGCGAGGAACGGCAGCACCAGCACCGCCGCGAAGCGCGCGTAGAAGGCGCCGTCCGAGGCCCAGTCGATGCCGAAGAGCGCGGGAGCCTTGATGGCCAGACCGGCCCCGACGGCGAGACCGAGCGCCAGCCACAGCGAGCGCCCGCGGGGCTGGGCCGGCGCGTCCGCGAACATGAGCTGCTTCCACAGCCGCTCTGAATGTTCGCGGGCGAACTCGCGTGAGAGATCGTCGAGTGCGCCGAGCCGCTTGACGCCGACGAGGAACGCCTCGTCGGGAGCGAGACCGGATGCCTCGAGCCGGCCGATCTGACCGCGCAGGTGGTCTTCGAGCTCGTCGACGTCGCGGCCGTCGATCGCGTCGCGCCGTGACACGTACTCGCGCCACGTCGTGATCTGCTCCTCGACGAGCGGGTCCAGGTCGCCGGTCATGTCAGGCACCTCCGAGCGCGGGGGCGCCGGCGAAAGCGCTGCCGCCATCGCGGTCACTCCAGACGCGCTGCAGCGCCGTGCTCACGACCCGCCACTGCCGACGCTGCTCCGCGAACGCCGCGGTGCCCGAGGCGCTCAGCCGGTAGTGCTTTCGCGGGCGGCCGGTGGGGGAGGCGCCCCACGTGGCCTCGACGTGGCCGAGTCGCTCGAGGCGGTGAAGCAGGGGGTACAGCATCCCATCGCTCCACTCCAGCTCGCCGTCAGACAGCTCGCTCACGCGTTGCAGGATGGCGTAGCCGTACGACTCGCCCTCGGCGAGGATGCCGAGCACCATCGGGGTCGCGGCGGCGGCGACCAGGTCTTTGCCGATCTTCATGCGAACGCTCCTATACCTAGATCTGTCAGGTACGTAGAGGTACAAGGTATCACGGCGCCCCCGCCGAAGCTTCTCGTGGGACGCCGGAGGCTGACGGCTGCGTCGCGGGGAGCACAGAATCGGAGACTCTGACCGACACGCCGGGTGACCGCCCCCGGAGCCGGCGTGTCGACCGAACACTCCGATTTTGTGCACGCCTCGCGAACGCCGGCGGTCAGCGCGGGCGGGTCGGGGGCGGACGACGAGCTCGGGCTGGAAGACCGTCTGCCGCGCGATGCTGTCGGGAGGCCTTCATCGTGCAGGAATGTTCCGGGCTCAGCGGGGCGCGGCCGTGGAGTGGCGGATGATCAGGTGCGTCGCCAGCGGCGTGTCCTCGGTGATGCCATCAGGCTCCTCGAGGGCGACGAGCACCTTCTGCATGATGAGCTGCCCGAGGGCGGCGAACTCCTGCCGGACGGTCGTCAGCGGCGGGTAGAGGTATCCGGCTTCCGGGACGTCGTCGAACCCCACGACGCTGACGTCGTCCGGGACGCCGAGCCCGCGCTCGCGGAGTGCCGACAGCAAACCGATGGCCATCGCATCGTTCGCAGCGAACACCGCCGAACCCGCGGCGAGGTCCAGGGCGCGCCCCACCTGGAATCCGCTTGCGGCAGACCAGTCGCCGGCGACGGCGGGGGGCACCTCGAGCCGCTGGGCGATGAGTTCGTCTCGCCAGCCTCGCGTGCGCTCGAGAGCGTCTGGCGCTCGGGAGGGGCCGGCGAGGTGGTGGATGCGGGTGTGCCCGAGCTCTACGAGGTGGCGCACGGCTGCGCGGGCGCCGCGGTACTGATCGATCGACACGATCAACGGGCTTCGGCGGGCCGTCGCGGCGACTGCGACCAGAGGCACCCCGAGATCGAGAGCCTGCACGGCCTCGAGCACCTCGACATCGACCACGATGAGCACGATCGCGTCCACACGCTGACGGAGCAGACCCTCGACCGCATCCCGCACGTGGCCAGGGTCGGCGTCGAGGGCGGTGACGGTCTCGACGTTGTACCGCTCTCCGCGCGCGGCGATGGTGAAGTGCATGGCGATCGACGTCGGGCCGTAGTCGGCGACGCCCGGAGAGAGCAGTCCGATGGTGCGTGTCCGGCGCGTCACGAGAGCCCGGGCTGCGGGAGAAGGTCTGTAGCGCAGTTGTGCGATCGCCTGCTCCACACGGGCACGCGTGGCGGGCCGTACATTCGGAAGGTCGTTGAGCACCCGCGACACCGTCTGGTGTGAAACCCCCGCGAGGCGGGCGACATCGAAGATGTTCGCCGTGCGTGCCGGCTTGTCGTCGGTCACGCGCTCTCCTCGCTGCCGGTCTCGTCCGCCTGGGCGACCATCGCCAGCAGGGAGTCCACGGTCAGACTCTCCGAAGGCACAGTATCGACCACGCGCCCTGACCGAAGGATCGCCACGCGTGAGGCGACGCGCAGCACCTCCTCGAGTTCGGCCGAGATGAAGACGACCGACAAGCCATTGTCCGCCAGCTCGCCGACGAGGTTCTGGATCTCGACTTTGGCGCCCACGTCGATACCGCGCGTCGGCTCGTCGAGCACAAGCACGCGCGGCGACAGCGCGAGCAGACGTGCCAGGAGCACCTTCTGCTGGTTGCCGCCTGAGAGGGTGCCCGCCGCGCGATCGGGGTCGGCGGGGCGGATGTCGAGAGCCTCGATCCAGCTGCGCGCGAGCTCCCTCCGGCGCTGCGCGCGCATGCGCCGGAGCACCCCGCGCTCGGCTTGGAGGGCCAGCGTGATGTTGTCCTGCACGCTGAGGTCGCCGATGATGCCCTCGGTGCGCCTGTTCTCGGACGAGTAGACGACCCCGAGCCTGATCGCACGCCGGGGAGTCCCCAGGTCTGTCGCGTCGCCGCCGATGCGGATGATGCCCGCGTCGAGCCTGTCCACGCCGGTCAAGGCGCGTGCGAGCTCCGACCTTCCCGATCCGAGCAGGCCGGCCAGTCCCACGACGTCGCCCTCGCGCAGATCGAGATCGGCGTCGGCGATACCGGGCGCTGAGGTGACACCGCGCGCCTCGAGGAGTGCTCCCGCCCCCTCGTCCGGAGAGTCGGCGGCGAGCCGCACGCCCAGTTCGGCGACCCGGCGTCCGAGCATCTTTTCAACGAGATCGATGCGCAGGAGCTCGCCTGGCAGGTACTCACCGATGAGACGCCCGTTGCGCAGTACGGTGATGCGGTCGGCGATCTCGTACACCTGGTCGAGGAAGTGCGAGATGAAGACGATGGCGACCCCGCGCTCTTTGAGGTCGCGGATGACGCGGAAAAGCTCCGCGACCTCGTCGACGTCGAGGCTGGAGGTGGGTTCGTCGAGGACGAGCACCTTCGCGTCGACCGAGATCGCGCGCGCGATCGCCACGAGCTGCTGGATCGCCAGCGAGTGGCTGCGGAGCCGGGACGAGGGGTCGATCGACACGCCCAGACCGTCGAGCACCTCCGTGGCGCGCCGCCGCATCGCGGCACCGTCGATGAGTCCGAACCTGCGCGGCTCGCGGCCGAGACAGATGTTCTCGGCCACCGACATGTTCGGCAGCAGGTCTATCTCCTGGTACACCGCACTGATGCCCGCGGCCAGCGCGTCGGCGGTGCCGGCGAAGCGGACGGCACGCCCGGCCAGGATGATCGTTCCCTCGTCAGGGTGCAGTGCGCCGGTGAGGGCCTTGATGAGCGTCGACTTCCCGGCTCCGTTCTCGCCCATCAGCGAGTGGACCTCGCCCCCGAAAACCCGGAAGTCGACGGCGTCGAGCGCCGTCTCAGCGCCGTACCGCACTGTCGCCCCGGCGATCTCCAGGAGCGGACGCCGCTCGTCCATTCCGCCATTATGGCGTGACGCACGAGCGGCTCCGCTCACGGTCGTGACCTCATCGTCGGCGCTCGGAGCGGGCGACGATCACCCGCTGGATCACGATGAAGATCAGCAGCAGTGCTCCGATGACGATGCGGGTCCACGACGGGTCCGCCCCTTCGAACGCGATGATCGTCTTGATGACCCCGTACACGAGGACGCCGATGAGCGAGCCGATGACATAGCCGCTGCCCCCGGTGAGGATCGTGCCGCCGATGACGACCGCGGCGATCGCGTCGAGCTCTGTGCCGACACCGTTGAGCGGGTAGCCGGCTCCTGAGAACGCCGTGAGCACGAGTCCGGCCACTCCGCTGCACGCGCCGCTGATGACGTACACGAGCACTTTCGTGCGCGTCACGGGCAAGCCCATGAGTCGCGCGGACTGCTCGTTCCCGCCGATCGCGTACACGGTGCGCCCGAAACGAGTCCACTGCAGCACGAAGGTCGCGATCGCGACGGTCAGCAGCGCGAGGATGCCGGTGGGCGTGAGATACCAGTCGCCGACGGTGAACCGTGTGCGCTGCAGCCAGAGCACCACCGGATCCTCGACCTTGATCGACGACAGGCTCACCACGAACGCCAGGCCGCGCGCAAGGAACAAGCCCGCGAGCGAGGCGATGAACGGCTGCACTCCGAAGTACTGGACGAGTATTCCGATCAGCAGTCCGATCGCCGCACCACCGGCGATCATGACGGGGATCGCGACGATCGCCGGCAATCCCTCCGACAGCAGCTTCGCGCAGAGGATGCCGGTGAACGCCATGACCGACCCGACGGAAAGGTCGATTCCGCCGGTGAGGATCACGAATGTCATGCCCACGGCGAGCACGACGAGGTAGGCGTTGTTCAGCAGCAGTGCCGACAGGTTGCGCGGGGCGATGAAGTTGCCGAACGCGATCTGCGCGCCGATCAGCAGGACCAGCAGGATCACTACGGCAGCCAGGGTGGGCATGAGGCCGGCGTGCCGGCTCATGAAGGTGCGATATCGCGACGCCAGGCCCTGGGCGGCGCCGGTGCTCTCGTGCAGGATCGTCATCGTGACACCGCCTCTGTCTGGGTGTGCGCCGGTGCTGGGGGACCGGCATCCGTTCTGTCCGAATCGTCGCGTCGCCGCGTCGTCAGCCCGCGCATGAAGCGATGCAGCTGAGGCGACTGCACGAGCACCACGACGACGACGACGGCGGCGAAGAACACCGGCGCCTGCGCCGACGGGACGCCGAGGAAGAGGATGGTGGATTCGAGGGTCTGAATGGTGAAGACGCCCACCACCGTTCCGGCGATGGTGAACTTCCCGCCCATCAGGGAGGTGCCTCCCAGCACGACGGCGAGGATCGCGTACAGCTCGATGTAGAGGCCTGAGGCGTTGGCGTCGGCTGCCATGATGTTGGAGCTGTAGAGGATGCCGGCCAGCCCCGCCAGCACGCCGCTGGCGACGTAGGCGCCGAAGACGATGCCCTTCGCCCTCACGCCGGCGAGCCGGCTGGCCTCGGGGTTGATGCCGACGGCCTCGGTGAGGACGCCCAGCGCCGTGCGCCGCTCGACGAGAGCGATGACGGCGATGGCCGCGGCCGCGATGAACAGTGCGAAGGGCAGGGCGAGCACGTAGCCGGTGGCGATGAACTTGTACGGGGCGCTGGTCACGGTCGTGATGAAGCCGTCGGTGATCAGAAGCGCGACGCCCCGCCCGGCGAGCATGAGCACGAGCGTCGCGATGATGGGCTGGATGCCGACGACCGACACGAGCAGACCGTTCCAGGCGCCGAGCACCAGGGCGACAAGCAGCGCCGTGACCAGGGCGATCGCGACGGTGCCCAAGCCGCCCGGATCGGAGGACGAATCGATGATCGTCAGCGCCACCGCGCCCGAGACGGCCATGATCGCCCCGACCGACAGGTCGATGCCGCGTGTGGCGATGACGATCGTCATGCCGAGGGCCACCAGCATGAGCGGCGCGCTGTTGCGCAGGATGTCGATGAGCGGGCCGTACAGCTGACCATTACGGAGTGTGATCCCGATGAACTGCGGCCGGGCGATCGTGTTCACGACGATCAGCGCGATCAGTGCCGCAATCGGCCAGAACAGCCGATGTCTGACGAGCTTCTTCACGCTGCCCTCCCTTCGCCGTCGTTGGCGATGTTGTCGATGAGTCGGTCGAGGTCGGCTTCGCGGGAGTCCAGTTCGCCGACGCGCCGGCGGTCGCGCATGACGATGACGCGCTGAGCCAATCGAAGCACCTCTTCGAGTTCGGAGGAGATGAAGACGACGGCAAGTCCCTGCGCCGACAGTTCCGCGACTTTGCGCTGGATGTCTGCCTTGGCGCCGACGTCGATGCCGCGCGTCGGCTCGTCGAGGATGATCAGCTCCGGCGCCGTGGCCAGCCAGCGCGCCAGCAGCACCTTCTGCTGATTGCCGCCCGAGAGGTTGCGGACGAGCGCGTTCGGGTCGGCCGGACGGATGCCGAGTGCCGTCATGTATTCGCGCACGACCTCGTCCTGCTCGCTACGACTCACCTTGCGAAGCCAGCCGCGCTTCGCCTGGATGCCGAGCACCATGTTCTCGGCGACCGTGAGGTCGGCGATGATGCCTTCGGCGCGGCGGTCCTCGGACGAGAACGCGATGCGTCTGTCGATGGCATGGCGCGGGGTCGAGATGCGCGAAGTGCGTCCGTCGATCTCGATGGTGCCGGTCTCGGCGCGGTCCGCACCGTAGAGCAGGCGGACGAGCTCGGTGCGCCCAGATCCGAGGAGCCCCGCGAGCCCGACGACCTCGCCGGGATACACGTCGATGTCGGACGGGGCGAGCGCGCCGCGGCGGCCGATCCCTTGCGCCCGGAGGACGGGTGTGACCGTTCGGTCGATTTCTCGCTCGGACGACTCCGAGATCGCCTCAAGGTCGGCGAGCTCGCGCCCCAGCATGAGGCTGACCAGCGCCTCGCGCGGCAGCTCGGCAGCGAGACGCTCGCCGACGAGCCTGCCGTTGCGAAGCACCGTGATGCGGTCGGAGATCTCGTACACCTGGTCGAGGAAGTGGCTCACGAACAGGATGGCGACCCCCCGGTTGCGCAGGCCGCGGACAACGGCGAACAACTGCTCCACCTCGCCTCGGTCCAGGCTCGAGGTGGGCTCGTCGAGCACCAGCACCTTCGCGTCGAGCACCATCGCGCGAGCGATCGCGACGAGCTGCTGGATGGCGAGGGAGTGGCTGGCCAGAATCGAACGGGTATCGACGTGGAGGCCAAGGCTCGCCAGTTGCTCCGCGGCGCGGCGATGCGCGGCCGCCCAGTCGATGGATGCGCCGCGCCGCGGCTCGTGTCCGAGCATGACGTTCTCGCCGACGGAGAGGTTCGCACAGAGGTTGACCTCTTGGTAGACCGTCGAGATACCTGCGTGCTGCGCATCAGCGGCGGTCGTGAACGCGTGCGAGGCCCCGTCGACCGTGATGGTTCCGGCATCCACCGCGTAGACACCTGTGAGTGCCTTGATGAGGGTGGACTTGCCCGCTCCGTTCTCGCCCATCAGCGAGTGCACCTCACCCGGGCGGAGGGTGAAGTCCACGTCATCGAGAGCGCGGACTCCGGGGAATCGGACGGTGATGCCCCGCATAGCGACGACGGGTGGTGGCTCGAGGGTCAGCGCTGAGGCGGACATGCGGCTGCTTTCGTGTGTCGAGGTGGCGGACTGCGGGCGGCGGCCGTGGAGCCGTCGCCTCGGGCGCGTCTGCCGTGATCCGGGAGATCACGGCAGACGCGCCGCTCGGCTCAGTAGGCGCGCGAGTCGATGACTTCGGCGGCCTGCTCCTGAGTGAACGTCTGGTCTTCCACGAAGTGCGTCTTCTCGACGTCCTCGCCGGCGAGGACGTCGCGCACGAGGCCGGCCGCGAGGTCACCGAGCAGCGGGTTGCACTCGACGATGTAGTTGATCTTGCCGTCGATGAGTGCCTGCATGCCGTCCTTGACCGCGTCGATCGAGACGATCTGGATGTCCTGGCCGGGAACGCCGCCGGCAGCCTCGATGGCCTCGATCGCGCCCAGCGCCATGTCGTCGTTGTGCGCGTACAGCAGGTCGATGCCATCGATGCCGTACTTCTGGATGAAGCCCTCCATCACGGTCTTGCCGCCGTCGCGCGTGAAGTCGCCGGTCTGGGAATCGATGGTCTCGATTCCGGTGCCTTCGACCGCTTGCGCGAACCCTTCGGCGCGGTCGTTGGCCGGAGCCGAGCCCGTAGTGCCCTCGAGCACGACCATCTTGGTGGGCGTGTCGCCGAACGTCTCGGCCGCCCATTCGCCGGCCATGACGCCTTCCTTGGTGAAGTCCAGGCCGACCCACGCCTCGTAGAGGTCGTCCGACGCTGTGACGGTGCGGTCTTCGAGGATCACCGGAATACCTGCATCCGCCGCCTCCTGCAGTACGTCGTCCCAGCCGTCTTCCACGATGGGGGCGATCACGATCGCGTCGACGCCACGGCTGATGAAGTCGCGGACCGCCGAGATCTGCGCCGCCGGATCGTTGTCGGCGGCATTGAAGATCAGCTCGAAGCCCTCGTCCTCGCTGAACGCCGTCTTCATCGACTCCGTGTTGGCGCTGCGCCAGCCGGATTCAGATCCGGTCTGCGCGAAGCCGACGGTGATGGTTTCGTCGCCGCCACCACCGCCATCGCCGCTGTCACCACCAGCGCCGCTGGAGCATGCGGTGGCCACCAGGGTCATCGCTCCCAGAAGCGCGATGCCTGCGAAAACCTTGCTCTTCATTTCCCAAACCTCCTCGTCGGGTTCCGGCATCGACGCCGGCACTCAGTGCAGTGCACCGTCAGGCGGTGCGCTCCGAATGTTAGCCTTCACATTGCAGGTCGCCGCAAGATGTGAGCGGTAACATTCCGATAACATGCGACAAATCCGTGACCGAGCGCGACGCTGACGCGCCGAGGGGCTCAGTGCGAAGTGAGCGATCACATTGCCAACCGCACGCAGCGCGTCGGCGCAGAGCGTCAGCGCGGTACGCGAGCCGCGACGGCGTTGGCCACGCCCGCAGCGAGCACGACGAATGCCGCGATGAGCGGTGCCCCCAGCGCCGTGGCGGCGCCGGCCGAGTCCGCCACGAGTCCGGTGATCGCGGATGCCCCGGACTGGCCGACCACGACGGCCGAGCCGAGCATCGTCATGACCGTCGCCGAGCGGCCCTGTGGGCTGTGACCCGCCGCGAGACTGTACTGCGTCACCAGAGTCGGACCGATACCGATGCCGATGACGAGCAGACACAGGGTCATGCCGCCCACGGTGCCGACGAACGGCAGCGCTACCGATCCGGCGACGAGGACCCCCGCGAACGTCAGCCACCGGGCCGACAGCGTGAAGCGCGCCGGGAAGAGGGCGACGCCGAGCGCGAGGGCCGCCGAGCCCACCCCCATGGCCCCGTAGACGAGCCCGGCCTGCTCGGGCACACCCCGCTCGGCCATGAAGGCGGTGAGCGACGTGAGCATCGCGCCGAAGAACAGGCCCATACCGAGGGCGCCGGCCACCGGCGCGAGCACGCGCAGCCGGAAGAGCTCGCGCGCCGGGGCCTGGTCCGGGCGTTCGCCGCGGGAGGTGACCGCGGTCGCCGCCGTGGGGTGCAGCGCGAACGCGCTGACGAACACCAGCGCGAGCACCGCTGCCCCGATGACCGGTGCGACGGGGCTCAGCGTCGTGGCCAGCAGGCCGACGATCACCGGACCGAACACGAACACGATCTCGTCCGCCGCCGATTCGTACGCCATCGCGCCGTTCACGACCGACGTGCGGCGGTCCTTCGGATAGGAGCGGCCGATGATCCCGACCAGACGACTGCGCGAGAGGGGTGCCACCTGAGGCATAGAGGCGCCGATGAAGAACGCGACCACCAGGAGCGCGGCATCCGCCACCGGTGCGAAAGCCAGCCACGCCATGACGGCGAGCAGCAGGCTGTTCACCGTGCCGGCGACCAGCAGCACGCGACGCTGCCCGAACCGATCGGCGGCGGCGCCGAGGAGCGGGCCGATGAGCGCCGTGCCGAGCCCGGTCATGGCGCTCGTCAGGCCGCCGAGGGCCAGTGAACCGCGCGCCGACACGACGAGGGTCAGGATTCCGACCACCATCATCGCGAACGGCAGACGTGCGACCAGCGCGATCGGGAAGTACGCGTAACCGGCCTCGCGAATGAGACTCGGACGCTGTGTCGCCGAGGGTGCGGCGAGTGTGGTGGTGTGCATCTTCTGGGGCTTTCTGCCGCCGACGGCGGGATACTCGTGCCGCCTTGTCCGGGCGAGAACGCGCGCAGACAGGTAGATGCACATCGAGGATGGGCACCCGCAGTCTACCGGTGGAGCCTGGGCGAAGCCCGGACGCAGTCAGCCTCGTCGTGATGCCGCCGTCAGGCCACGGGGATCCACACTCGCATCGTCGACGGACCACGCTCGGCCCACTCGTGATATGCCACCAACGGCACCGATGCGCGGTCTGCAGGCGCGGGTCGACCCGCCGCGTCACGGTAGGGCCACGCCGCGTCGCCCTCGGGAGGGCGGACCACATCGATCCACACTCGACCGTCGCGCTCGACGGGCTCCGCGCCGGCCGCGAGTGCCACCACCCCGACATCTTCGACGCCCGAAGGTGAGAGGTCGACCGACTCGAGCGCCAGCACCTCGGGCCCGCGCTCGACCGCAAGGCAACCGCGGACCGCGTCGATGCGCGCGTCCGGCGCGGTCAGCCGCGGCGCCATGGGCAGATCCAGTTCGACGACGTCACCCGAGCGGAAGGCCCGGCGCACCTCGATCATCCCGGTCTCCACCTCACGTTCCTCGGTGCCGTCGGCGGTCTCGACGCGGAGGCGCGCCCCCGTCGCCCACGCCGGCACGCGCAGCGACAGCGTCCACGGCGCGTGGGCACCGGCATCCGTTCGATGGATGACCCGGATCGCGCCGCGTGCCGGGTAGTCGGTCTCGACATCGAAGGCGATGATCCGGCCGTCGGCGAGCGTCGTGCGGATCTCGGCAGGGGTGTACTGGTGCAGCTGGATGCCGTCGGCATCGGCCGTCGCGACGTACGCGTCGAGGCTGGCCAGTGTGCGGGCGACGTTCGGCGGGCAGCACGAGACCTCGAACCAGGGCGCTCGCATCGACGACGACGCGCGGGGAGACACCGCGTCGGGGTCGGCGGGGATCCCGGGGACGCGCTGGTGCAGGGTGTTCGCGTAGAAGAACGAGCACCCGTCAGGGGCGGGCGAGGTCGCGATCACGTTGTAGAGGGTGCGCTCGATGAGGTCGCCGTAGCGGGCGTCGTCGGCGGCGTCGGTCAGGAGCAGGCGCCATGAGAACATGATCGAGCCCACGCCGGCGCAGGTCTCGGAGTAGGCCCGGTCGGCGGGCAGCTCCCAGTCCTCGCCGAATGCCTCGTCCTGGTGGTGCGAGCCCTGGCCGCCGGTGATGTACGTGCGCCGTGCCACGGTGCGGTCCCACTGGCTCCGCAGCGACGCCAGCAGCGCATCGTCGTCGGTGTCGACGGCGACGTCGGCGGCTCCTGCGGCCAGGTAGTTCGCGCGGACCGCGTGCCCGCGGAGCACCTCGGCGTCGCGCACCGGCACGTCGTCCTGGAAGTAGCTGCGACCCCACTCGATATCGCCGAGGGTTCCGCGGCCGTGGCGTTCGATGAACACCCGGGCCTGCTCGAGATAACGGGGTTCGCCTGTGACGCGGGAGAGCTCGGCGAGGCCCACTTCGACCTCGGCGTGACCGCAGATGCCGTCTCTGCCGTCGGGTCCGAACTCGCGGCACACGAGGTCCGCGGCCCGCCGTGCGATCGAGAGCAGTCCGTCGTCGGCGTCCGGGCGGGTCCGGGCCCGGGCGACGGCAGCCTGGAAGAGGTGGCCGAGGCAGTACAGCTCGTGGCCCCATTGCAGGGCCGACCATCGCGCGCCCTGACCAGATCGGCCGAACATCGTATTGAGGTAGCCGTCGGGCTCTTGCGCCGCTGCGACGCGCGACACCACCGCGCGGAAGCGCTGGTCGAGCGCGGGGTCGCCGGTGCGGCCGATCTCCCACGCGAGGGCCTCGAGGTACTTGTAGACCTCGGAGTCGGCGAACTCGCGCCCGTGCCGGCCGTCGGGCAGGGTGCCCGCGGCAGCGAGGTCGAAGTTGCCGAGCCACCCCTCCGACTCCAGCTTCGCCTCGATGTGCGCGAGGGTCCGGCGTCCGTTGACGCCCTGCCGCCTGCCCCAGAAGCCCCCGGTGATGCGCACTTCGTCCTGTCCGAGCGGCCGGCGCGCGCCGCGAAGGGGAGCGACGGGAGCCTGGGGCTGCGTCGTGGTGGTCTGCATGGTCATCCCTTGAACGCTCCCGACATGAATCCGCGGACATAGTGGCGCTGCAGCACCAGGAACAGGACGACGCACGGGAGCGCGAGCACGACGACTCCCGCCTCCGTCGCGCCGTAGTCGATGACGCCCTGCACCTGCACCCGGAGGTTCGACACGGCCAACGGCAGCGTCATCCGGTTCGTATCGGTGATGAGGATGAGCGGCGCCATGAAGTCGTTCCATGCCGCGAGGAATGCGAACATGCCGACGGTGATGAGTCCCGGCTTGACCGCGGGGATGAGAACGCGCCGCAGCGCTCCGAAAGTCGTGGCGCCGTCGACCATGGCGGCCTCGTCGAGTTCGCGCGGGACCGATTCGAACGAGATGCGCATCATGAACATCGAGAACGGCAGCTGGAACATCGTCAATACGATCGCGACACCCACAAGCGAGTTGCTGAGCCCCACTGCGCTGAGGATCACGTAGAGCGGAATCAGCAGCGTCGCGTACGGCACCATGAGGATCGCGAGGACGGTGAGGAACAGCAGGTTCTTACCGGGGAACGAGAACCGCGCGAACGCATAGCCGCCGAACGTCGAGACGACCAGGGTGAGCAGTACTGTCACCACGGCCACGAAGGTCGAGTTGCCCAGGTACACCCAGATGCCGGCCTGGTAGTCCGCCAGCGCCGCGTAGTTGCCCAGTCCCCAGCCCTCGGGCTGGCTGGTGCCGGCGCGCGGCGCCACCGAAGACACCGCGGTCCAGATGAGCGGGTAGAGGAAGATGATCGCGAGCGCGGTCGTGAGGACCGCATACGGGATGCCGAATACCAGGCGCGCGGCGGATCCCCGGCCACGTCGCCGCGGCGCGCGCGTCCGGATGAGCCGCGTTGCCGAGGGAAGGGTCTGTGCAGTCATGTCGTGCTCCTTCAGTCCTCGTCGGCGCGGCGGAAGGCGCGCAGCTGGAATATGTTGATGACGATGAGGGCGAGCAGCACGATGACCGACAGCGCGGCCGCGATGCCGAGGTTGTTCTGTCCCTGGAACGCGACGTTGTAGATCAGCTGCACGATCGTCATGGTGCTGTTGTCGGGGCCGCCCTTGGTGAGGATGTAGAACTGCTCGAACGCGAGCAGTGACCCTGTGACGCAGAGCACGATCGTCAGTGCGAACGTCGGGCGAAGCAGCGGCACCGTGATGCTGCGGAACGTCTGCCAGGTCGATGCGCCGTCGATGCGCGCGGCCTCATACACGTCATCGGGGATCGCCTGGAGTCCGACCAGCATGAGCAGCATGTAGAAGCCGGCGTACCGCCACACGATGAGGAACACCGTTGACCACAGCGCACCCTCCGGCGTGCCCAGGAACGTGAAGCCCCACGCCTGCATGAGGTCGGCGAAGGGGCCGGCGTAAGGAGAGTAGAGGACGTAGAAGAGGAGGGATGCCGAGGCCAGGCCGAGTGCGCTCGGCACCAGGAACGACGTGCGCAGCAGCGACTTCCAGCGCGTGGACTCCTGCACCAGCAGTGCGAGTCCGAGGCCCAGGCCGATCAGCAGGACCGTCGTGATGACGGTGTACTTCAGCGTGAACCAGATCGAGTCCCAGAACAGCCGGTGCTCCACCGCGTCGACGTAGTTCTGGGGCAGGTTCCAGCCACGGTTGCCCGCCAGCAGCGGCCAGTCGGACGCCGACATCTGCAGTACCAACATCAGCGGCACGAGGAAGACGAACACCACGAACAGCACGGTGGGCGAGGCGTACAGCCAGCCGCGCAGGGCGTCGCGTCGCGCGCGGGGCGTGCGGCGTCTGGCTGCGGGCGCCGGCGGCGGGCTCGCCGCGCGCGTCGACGGGGTCAGGGTGTCGGTGGACATGTCGTTCTCCGGGGGAGTGGAGTGGTGGCCC
>NZ_JBLWIH010000003.1:0-71633 GCF_051364985.1 Microbacterium sp. I2 | reverse complement strand
AGCGGTGGCCCGGTCACCCGGGCCACCACCGGACGTCACTGGGCGAGGATCTCCGTGATCGCGTCGTTGTCGGCGTCGACCGTGTCGGTGCCCTCCAGGACGGCGTTGCGTACAAGGGTCAGCCACGGGCTTCCGGGCGCGTTGAACGCCTGCTGGAAATTCAGCGCCACGGGGGTGTCGCCCTCGGACGCCACTTCGTTGATCGTCACCAAGCGTGGGTCCTTGGCTGCGTAGTCGTTGTCGGCGAAGTCCGCGCGCGAGACGACGTCGTTGTTCTTCGCGAGGACTTCGACCTGCGCCTCTTCCGACATCAGCCACGTCAGGAAGTTCCACGCCTGAGCCGACTGCTGAGAGTCCTTCGAGACGCCGATCCCGTCACCGCCGACGAACGTCGATGCGCCGCCGTCGACACCGGGGATGCCGGCCACCCCGGCGTCGAACGGCGTGGACGACAGGAGCGTCGCCGGGTAGAACATCAGGCCCACGTTCCCCTCGGTGAAGCCGGCCGTCCAGGTCGGGCCCGCTTCGTCCTGCGAGCTCGGCAGCACCGCGCCCGACTCCCACAGGTCGCGCCATGTGCCGTAGATCTCCTTGGCCGCGTCGCCTGCCAGCAGGGACTCGCGACCGTCGTCGCTCAGGACGTCCTCGCCCGACGCCCAGATGCTGGGGAACCACGTGAAGACGAGGCATCCGCCGCAGTTCAGGCCCGTCGCGGTTCCGTAGACGCCGTCCTTGCCGAGCACTTGGATCTTCTTGGCCGCCTCGGCGTACTCCGCCATCGTGGCGGGTGCCTTCTCGGGGTCCAGGCCCGCCTCGGCGAAGAGCTCCTTGTTCCAGAACAGCATCGACAGGTCGAGCACGAAAGGCAGGACGTGCTCCTGGCCATCAGCGTCGGTTCCGGCCGACAGGTGCCCCTGGTTGATCTCGTCCTTGTAGTCGAGCTCGTCGATCTGGGCGCTGAGGTCCTGGAAGAGCCCCTGATCGACCCAATTCGGGACATAGACGATGTCAGCCGCGAACAGGTCGGGGAGGCCGCCCGATCCGGCGGCGGCGCCCACCTTGGCGACGTAGTCGTCGTTGGGGACGACGGTCAGCTCGACCTGGTTCTCGTGGCTGGCGTTGTACGCGTCGACAAGCAGGTTCGCCTGCTTCTCGAGTGGCGCGCGTGTCCACAACGTGAGCGTGCTGCCGTCGTCGACCCCCTCGGCAGGGATGTCTTCCGGGGCGGTTGTGGCTCCACCTCCACCGGCGCAGCCGGCGAGGCCGACCAGAGCGCCCGAGAGGAGGAGAGCAGTCGCGGCACGCCAGCCGGCGGCGCGACGTCGGGTGTGGATCATTGCAGTCTCCTTGGCTCGACATTGAGCGTGCGCGTGCGGGTGTGCGAGCGCCGCTGCTGTGATGGATATCGAAAACTTCGAAATCGCTTTCGGCAAGGTATCGTGTGAGATCGCGGGCGGTCAAGTAGGCGCTTCGATAACGTTTCAGAAACGAGGGGAGCCCCGATGCCGAATGAGGGAGGCGGGCGCAGCGCGACCTTGAGCGACGTGGCGCGGCGCGCAGGCGTTTCGATCGCGACAGCGTCGAAAGCCCTGAACGGTCGCGACGACGTCGCGCCGGCCACGCGTCGCCGCGTTGTCGAGGCCGCCGACGAGCTGTCGTTCACGCCGAACGCGATGGCGCGGGGACTGCTGGCAGGGCGCACCGGCACGGTCGGATTGCTCACCAGCGACCTCGAGGGCCGGTTCATGCTCCCGATCCTGATGGGAGCCGAAGACGCGTTCGGCGCCGGTCAGGTGAACGTCTTCTTGTGCGACGCCCGTGGCGATGCGATCCGTGAGCAGCACCATCTGAAGGCGCTGCTCAGCCGTCGCGTGGACGGCATCATCGTCGTCGGACGGCAGACTGACCCGCGGCCCTCTCTCGGGCAGGAGATGCCGGTCCCCGTCGTCTACGCGTACGCGCCGTCGGACGATCCACGCGACCTCTCGCTCACCCCCGACAACTACGCCGGCGGCCGCATGGCGATCGAGCATCTGATCGGCTGCGGCCGCACCCGCATCGCCCACATCACCGGTGATCCCGCGTACGCGGCGGCGCAGGACCGGCTGGCGGGAGCGCGGGCCGCCCTCGATGCGGGCGGTCTCGAGCTGGTAGGCGAGGCGATGTTCTCGGAGTGGAGCGAGCATTGGGGGAGGGATGCCGCGGCGATGCTGCTGCAGCGGCATCCGGATGTCGACGCGATCTTCTGTGGGTCGGACCAGATCGCCCGCGGGGTGCTCGACACCGCCCGCGACCTGGGCCGGAGCGTGCCCGACGATCTCGCGGTGATCGGCTACGACAACTGGGAGGTGCTGTCGACGAACTCCCGCCCTCAGCTCACGAGCATCGACGCGAACCTTCAGCAATTGGGTCGACAGGCCGCGCAGCGCGTGTTCGACGCGATCGACGGCGTCGACATCGGTGAGGGCACGCACCATCTGCCGGTCCGCCTCATGATCCGGGGCTCGACGATCCCGCGCCGCTGACCCGGGGTCCAGCCTCACAGCACGGCGCCGACCAGCGCCTCGCCGAGCGGCGTGCGTCGATGCATCACACGAGCGCCGTCGCGCGAGCTGGCGACGAGCCCGGCGTCGCGCAGCACGGTGAGGTGGTGCGACGCGGTCGAGATCGCCAGGTCGGTGTCGCGTGCGACCTGCGACGTGCTGCGCGGCTCGTGGGCGTCGAGAAGGATGCGGGCACGCGCGGGCCCGAGCAGCGCGCCGAGCGCATCGGCGACGCCCGTCGGATCGCGCGCCCATTCGGCGCTCACCCCCTGGGCTGGGTAGAACAGCGTCGGCTGCGCGGGCGGCTCGGTGAGCACGTTGCACCCGCTCGTGCCCATGACGGAGGGCACGAGAACGAGCCCGCTGCCACGGCAGTCGACGATCTCGCTCCAGATGCGCATCGTGACGCGCACGGCGCCGTCGGCCCACTCGACGCGGTCGTTGAGGGTCGCGATCATCCCGCCGATGCCGCTCTCGGCGATCCGCCGCGAGCGGACGGCGATGTCGGCGCGCAGCAGCCGCTCCAGCTGGGTCCACACCGGGGCGATGCCGGCGTTCCACACCGAGAGCCATGCGTCCGCGATCATCGTGCGGGCACGGTCAGGGTGATCGAGCATGCGCTGCACCGCGGCGCGGCGCGCGGTGCCCTCGGTGCGCACGAGCACCTTCGTCATGTCGACCTCGAAGCGTTCGTCGTCGATGTCGCGCAGGCGCTCCGACTCGTCCTCCGGCGTGAGATCCCACGTCGGCGTCGAGGTCAGGAAATCGGGGAAGTATCCGTCGTCGCGGATCAGCAGCGCGAGCACCTCGAAGTCCGCTCGCGGGATCGCACCCCGGGTCGATCGCATCCACCCCCAGTGCAGCGGATGGTGGTCGGGTCGGTGCAGTGCGCGAACGGCGTGGCACAGTTCGTGGCCGGGTGAGATGCCGAAGCGGATCGCGGCGAGGTCATCGGGCACCAGCTGGAAGTCGACGTACTTTCGATCCACATCGAAAGAATAGGGCGACGGATGCCGGGGCGACAGGCTGAACACACGTCACCGGATCCAGCCAAGGAGGAACCATGGACCTCGACGCCCTCACCCGCACAGCGACCGACATCCCCGCCATCGTCCCGGCGGCGGGTCTCGGCATCGGAACGGGACGGACCCGCCGCTTCATCGGCGCCGAGCACGGCGCGGGCGTGTCGTACTTCTTCGTCGACAACGAGCCGGGCCAAGGACCCGACATCCACCGTCACCCCTACCCTGAGACCTGGGTCCTGCTCGAGGGACAGGCGCGCATCACGATCGGTGATCGCACCCTCGATGCCGTGGAAGGCGACACGGCTACGGCACCGGCAGGGGCATGGCACGGCTTCAAGAACAGCGGGACCGGCCGGCTGCGGGTGCTCTGCATCCACGCGTCCGACCGCATCATCCAGGAGTGGCGGGATGAGCCGGGCGTGCTCGACATCCCCGCCACCGACCGAGAGGAGCAGTAGATATGTCGTTCCAGGCATACCTCGACAACATCGAGACCAAGACCGGCCTGACCCCGCGTCAGTTCATCGACCTCGCGCACGAGAAGGGGTTCGACGAGACCACCAAAGCCACGCCGATCGTGCAGTGGCTCGCCGACGACTACGGCCTTGGTCGCGGCCACGCGATGGCGCTGGTCCATGTCATCACCAAGGGACCGCAGATCAGCGACAAGCACGTCGACTCGGGATCGACCCATTCCGATCCGTCGAACGTGCTGTGGCTCGACGGCAAGGCGACGAATCCGAATCCCTGACGCCTAACGCCGACGCCGGCGGAAGAACGACCGGATGCCGCTGACCCGCCGGGCAGCGGCATCCCGTGCTTCGTCGGCCGTGAGGCGGGCCGCGCGGGCCTCGCGTCGGGCTCGCCACGCCGACACCTCGGTCTCGACCTCGCGCGTCGGCGTCACCACCGGCGGGCCGCCGAGCAGCTGTCGTCGGGCCTCGATGACACGTCGGTTGAAGTCTTCGAGCGCCTCGCGCACGTCCTCTTCGCGGGCGAGTTCGTCCAGCCGGCCCGACAGCTCCCGCTCCTCGACTCGCAGCGTGAGCGCCGGCGGACCGAGCCCGGTGAGCCGCTCGGTCTCGATCTTGCGGCGGATCCACCAGTCGGGATCGTGCTGCCGGCCGAGATCGGGAAGAGGCTTGCCCGCACCGGGAAGGTCGTCGAACTCGCCACGGCGGATCGCCTGCTGGATGGCGACCTCGACGTACGCCGCGCGGTCCAGGGCGTTCGGCTCGCGGGAGCCCGGCGCCTGCTCCTCGGCCGCGTCACCGCCCGCGCCATCCGATGGGTCGCCGTCCTCCGGGGCAGGCGTGTCATCACGCGCGAGCCTGTCGACCCGGTACCGGGCCGCCGCCAGACGCGGGTCCTCGCTCATGACCCCGAGACGTGGTCCCGCCACGAGTGCTGCGGGTCGAAACCGAGCAACCGGCGGGCCTTGTCGATCGACAGGAGCGTGTCGTGCTCGCCGAACTCCCGCTTGTGCTCGACGCCCGGGAACACCTCGGCGACGAGCTCGGCATTGGGACGCGACATGACGGTGTCGGCCGCGGCGATGATGTACGTCTCGAAACCTGGCGGAGCCGCCTCGAGTGCGCGCTCCACGGCCTGAGCGCCGTCGCGTGCGTCGATGTAGCCCCACAGGTTCCACTTGCGCCGGCGGGCGTCGGCGTCGAAGGACGGGAACCCGGCATAGTCCTCGGGCACCATGACGTTCGAGAACCGGAGCCCGGTGATCGACAGATCCGGATGCCAGCGCACCAGCTCCACGGCCATCCGCTCTTCGAGCGTCTTGACGAGCGAATACACCGACTCGGGGCGCGGCGGGTACTCCTCGTCGACCGGGATGTACGGCGGCGGGACATCGAACGGCAGGCCGAGGACGGTCTCGCTCGAGGCGTAGACGAGGCGACGGATGCCGAGCCTCACGGCCGCCCAGAAGACGTTGAACGTCGCCGTCATGTTGTTGTGGAACGTCGCGACATCCGACCGGATGCCGGGGGCCGGGATCGCGCCGAGGTGCACGACCGCGTCGAAGCCGTCGTGGCGGTCGTTCACCGCGGTGAGCGCGTCTACGACCTGGCCGTAGTCGGTCAGGTCGACCTGGACGAAGTCGGGTCCGCGGGTGCCGACGACGTCGATGCCGATGACGTCGTGGCCGGCCGCGCGGAGTTCGCGGGCGACGACGGTGCCGAGTTTTCCGGACGAGCCGGTGAGGGCGATGCGCATGGTTCCAGCCTGCCACTTGCGTCGGGCCGGTGGCGCAGTGGGGCTAAGGTGGCCGCGATGAGCGAGAGTGACGCCGCAGGGCGCGGACGGGTCGGCGTGCGCGATGTCGCCCGCGCCGCGGGCGTGTCGACCCAGACGGTCTCGCGCGTCATCAACGAGCAGCCCAACATCCGGCCCGAGACGCGTGACCGCGTGCTGGCGGCCATCGCCGCGCTCGGGTATCGCGTCAACAATGCGGCGCGCTCGCTCGGCACCCGCACGACCCGCACGCTGGGCGTGATCGCTTCCGACGCGACCCTCTACGGCCCCGCTGTCGGCATCGCCGCCCTCGAGACGGCCGCACGCGAGGCCGGGCGATGGATCGCGACGGCGTATGCGGATGCCTCGTCCGAGGCATCCGTCCGCGAAGCGGCCGACCGGCTGCTCGGGCAGGGGGTCGACGGCCTCATCGTGCTGGCACCCCACGCGACCACGCTCGCGGCGTTGCTGAACGCACGACTCGGCGTGGCGATCACGGCATTGCACGCCGATGCCGGTGCCGTCCGCCAGCAGGACGGCGCGGCGCTCGCGGTCGGCCATCTCGTCTCGCTCGGCCACCGCCGGATCGCGCGAGTCGTGGGTCCGGACGACTGGCTCGAGGCGCGGTGGCGGGACGCGGGCGGGGCTCGAGCCCTGGCGGCCGCAGGTCTCGCGCCGGGCGTGCGCTGGAGCGGGGATTGGACGGCGGCCTCAGGCGCCGACCTCGCCGCCGACGTGGCAGACGCCGTGCGCACGGCCGATGGCCCGACCGCGATCGCCGCGGCCAACGACCAGATGGCACTGGGACTGATCGCCGGGCTGCGGGCGGCGGGCCTGGACGTGCCAGGCGACGTGAGCATCGCCGGCTTCGACGACAATCCCGACGCCGCCTTCTACCGCCCGGCTCTCACGACCGTCGGACTCGATCTGGCCGGCGAGGCGCGCCGCGCGGTCGCCGCGGTGCTCGGTGTCGAGGGCGCGGACCCGCGCCCGCCCGTGCTGGTGGTGCGCGCGTCCACGGCTGCGCCGGGTCGCCCCTGACGGTCCCGATTCAGGCCGCCGCCCGATCCTGAACGGGGCGCCTGCGCAGCGCCGCGGAGAGGATCGGCGGGGTGTTGTACTCCTGGTCCATCCGCCCCACACCGGTTCCAGGCGGGACGATCGCGTCGATCCGGTCCAGCACATCGTCGGAGAGCCTGATCTCGCTGGCCGCGAGTAGATCCTCCAGCTGCTCGATCGTGCGCGGACCGATGAGTGCGGCCGTCACGCCCGGGTGGGCGATCACGAAGGCGAGCGCCATGTGCGTGAGCGACATCCCGGCCTCTTCGGCGAGCGGGATGAACTCTTCGACGGCGTCGATGCGCCGCTCGTCCCGCAGGGCCGCGAACATCCGCGTGCGGCGCAGGTCGGTCTCCTGTCCGCGGCGGATGCGGCCGGTCAGCATGCCGCTCGCGAGCGGGCTCCAGATCACCGTGCCCATGCCGTACCGCTGGGCCACGGGCAGCACTTCGCGCTCGATCGTGCGGTCGAGCAATGAGTAGTGCGGCTGCTCGGTGCGGAAGCGCTCCAGCCCGCGACGCTCGGCGACCCACTGTGCCTCGACGATCTCGGAGGCGGGCATGTCGGACGAGCCGATCGCGCGCACCTTGCCGCTGCGCACGAGGTCGGTGAGCGCCGACAGCGTCTCGTCGATATCGGTCTCGGGGTCGGGGCGATGCATCTGGTAGAGGTCGAGATGGTCGGTCTGCAGCCGGCGCAGCGAGTTCTCGACCGCGGCCACGATCCAGCGACGCGAGCCTCCCTGCCGGTTGACGTCGTCACCGATCGGCCGCGCGAACTTGGAGGCCAGCACGATGTCGTCGCGGCGTCCCTTGAGCGCACGGCCGAGCATCTCCTCCGAGTCGCCGTAGGCATCGGCGGTGTCGACGAGGTTGATGCCGGCATCGAGGGCCCGCGAGACCATGCGGTTCACCTCCTGCTGGTCGCCGTTGCCGAACGAGCTGAACATCATCGCGCCGAGCGCGAACGGCGAGACGCGGATGCCGGTGCGGCCGAGTGGGCGGTAGTGCATGGTTCCTCCATTGGTGTTCCCGTGTCGAGCGGGTACGGTGGGCGTAAACGGAACGGTCGTCCGAAACTATACGGAACAACGTTCCGTTTGTCACGCAGGAGAGGGAACATGAGCGCGCATGAGGTGCCCGCCGACGGCTCCCGACGCAAGCGGGCGGATGCCGTGCGCAACGCCGAGGTCGTTCTGGAGGCGGCGAAGGCGGCATTCGCGGAGTCGGGGGTCGACGCGTCGATGCGCGACATCGCGACCCGAGCCGGGGTCGGCGTCGGAACGATCTACCGCAACTATCCGCAGCGATCGGACCTGATCATCGCCGTCTTCCGGCGGGAACTCGATGCGACGGCCGCCGAGGCCGACCGTCTGTCGTCGAAGCATCCGCCCGCGGAGGCGCTCCGGATGTGGGCGCAGAGTCTCGCCCGCTTCGTCGCGACCAAGCGCGGATTCGCCAGTGCCCTCCATTCCGGCGATCCCGCCTACCAGCCGCTCCCGGCGCAGTTCCTCGGCACGCTCGCCCCCAGGGTCCAGGCCATCCTGGACGCCGGCGCCGCTGACGGAACCATTCGCCGTGATGTCCGCGCCGAGGACCTCATCCACGCGCTCAGCCGACTCGCCGACAGCGGCCCCGTGGAGCCGGGTCGCCCCGCCAACCCGATGATGGACGTCCTGTTGGACGGGTTGATCGTGGGTTCGTCCGCAACGCGGGGGCAGAAGATCCACTGAACCGATGGCAAGTCATCGTTGTTACCGGTAACATCGACCGCGGCCCGATGACCGCAGCCACGAGAACCGATGGAGGCCCCGTGACCATCCCCGACCCGGCGACCCCGGCTCCACTCTTCGGTGCCGAGGTCGAGGCATCCATCGCCGCCACCCGCGCCGAGGTCGCACAGCTGCACGGTGAGCTCGTGCGCTACGGACTCGTGGTGTGGACCGGCGGCAACGTCTCGGGGCGCGTACCGGGCGCCGAGCTGTTCGTGATCAAGCCGAGCGGGGTGAGTTACGACGACCTCGCCGCCGAGAACATGATCCTGTGCGACCTCGACGGCAACGCCGTCCCCGGCACGCCCGGCAGCGAGCGCAGCCCGTCGAGCGACACCGCCGCCCACGCCTACGTGTACCGGCACATGCCCGACGTCGGCGGTGTCGTGCACACCCACTCGACATTCGCCGTGGCGTGGGCCGCTCGCGGCGAAGAGATCCCCTGCGTGATCACGGCGATGGCGGACGAGTTCGGCGGCCCGATCCCGGTGGGCCCCTTCGCGATCATCGGCGACGACTCGATCGGCCGGGGCATCGTCGAGACGCTGCGCGGGCACCGCTCGCGGGCGGTGCTCATGCAGAACCACGGCCCGTTCACGATCGGGACCTCGGCGAAGGACGCGGTGAAGGCCGCCGTCATGGTCGAGGATGTCGCACGCACCGTGCACTACGCACGTGAGGCCGGCCCGCTCATCCCGATCCCGCAGGACGCGATCGACCGCCTGTTCGACCGGTATCAGAACGTCTACGGACAGAGCGGAGACGAGCGTCGGTGAACGAGACGACGACGATGATGCGGGATGCTGCGGCTGAGGCGATCCGCGACGGCCGCACCGCGCTCGGGATCGAGCTCGGTTCGACCCGGATCAAGGCGTGCCTGATCGCGGCCGACGACCCCACCCAGGTTCTCGCGGTGGGCTCGCACGCGTGGGAGAACGTCTTCGAGGACCGCATGTGGACCTACGCGCTGGACGACGTCTGGTCGGGCCTCCAGGCCGCGTACGCCGGCCTGCTCTCCGACGCCGAGGGGCGCCACGGCGTGCGGCCCGACACGTTCGGCGCCATCGGCATCTCGGCGATGATGCACGGCTACCTCGCCTTCGATGAAGCCGATGACCTGCTCGTCCCGTTCCGTACGTGGCGCAACACCACGACCGGGCGCGCGGCCGCCGAGCTCACCGAGGTGTTCGGAGTCAACATCCCGCTGCGATGGTCGATCGCGCACCTGCACCAGGCCGTGCTCGACCAGGAGCCGCACGTGCCGCAGGTCCGCTTCCTCACCACGCTCGCCGGCTACGTGCACTTCCGGCTCACCGGGCGGCGGGCACTCGGAGTGGGCGACGCGTCGGGCATGTTCCCGATCGACTCCGCCACCGGCGACTACGACGCCGAGCTCATCGCACGCTACGACCGGCTCGCCGCCGGACGGCTTCACGGCGAGAGCGTGACTGCGCTCCTGCCAGAGGTGCTGGCCGCAGGGCAACCCGCCGGCGAGCTCACGGCTCAGGGCGCAGCGCTGCTCGACCCGACAGGGACGCTGCGCCCCGGCATCCCGTTGGGTCCTCCCGAAGGGGATGCGGGAACCGGGATGGTCGCCACCAACGCCGTCGCCCCGCGGACCGGGAACGTCAGCGCCGGCACGAGCATCTTCGCGATGGTCGTGCTCGAGCGGCCCCTCGAGAAGGTGCACCACGAGCTCGACCTGGTCACGACGCCCGCAGGCGACCCGGTCGCCATGGTGCACTGCAACAACGGCGCGAGCGAGCTCGCCGCGTGGGCCGGCATGTTCGCGCGGTTCGCCGAGGCCTCGGGCACGTCCCTCGACGACGACGCCGTGTACGAGACGCTGTTCCGCGAGGCCCTCGCCGGCGACGCCGACGCGGGTGGGCTGCTCGCCTACAACCATCTCGCGGGCGAGCCGATCGCGGGACTGAGTGAGGGGCGGCCGCTGTTCGTGCGCACGCCCGACAGTCACTTCACGCTCGCCAACGCCATGCGCGCGCAGCTCTACGGCGTGTTCGGCACGCTCGCGCTCGGCATGCGCGTGCTCGAAGACGAAGGCGTCGGCCTTGATCGCATGTTCGCCCACGGCGGCATGTTCCGCACCGCCGGCGTCGCGCAGCGCTTCCTCGCGGGCGCCCTCGACGCTCCGGTGTCGGTCGGCGATACCGCCGCCGAGGGCGGGGCGTGGGGCATCGCGGTGCTCGCTGCGTATGCCGCAGCCGTGAAAGAGGCGGTCCCCACGCCCCCTCACCGCGGCGCTGGCGCGCCGGGGCGAGCCTCCGGGCGCGTGGGCCCAGCCGCGGCTGCAGCATCCGGGATCCCGCTCTCGTCGTACCTCGACGAGCGGGTGTTCGCGCACGCGCCGATCGACACGGTCGAACCGGATCCGGCCGACGTCGCCGGCTTCGCGTCGTACCTCGACCGCTACCGCGCCGGCCTCGCCGTCGAAGCCGCCGCTGTGGCCTCCCTCTGACCGCTCACGCTCGTTCATGTCACACGAACGCAGGGCTCCGGCATCCGGAATCCGCATTTCTGTGACACGCATCAACCGAAGGACTCCCACATGACCCGCACCTCGCTCTCCAGCTCGCTCGACTCGTACGAGGTCTGGTTCGTCACCGGCAGCCAGAACCTCTACGGCGAAGAGACGCTGCGCCAGGTCGCCGAGCAGTCGCAGCAAGTGGTCGCCGGCCTCGACGGCCTGCCGGTCTCCGTCGTCTGGAAGCCGGTGCTCAAGGACTCCGACTCGATCCGCAAGCTGGCGCTCGAGGTGAACTCGCGCGACGACGTGATCGGTGTCATCGCCTGGATGCACACCTTCAGCCCGGCCAAGATGTGGATCGCCGGTCTCGACGCGTTGCAGAAGCCGCTCCTGCACCTGCACACGCAGGCCAACGTCGAGCTGCCGTGGGCCGACATCGACTTCGACTTCATGAACCTCAACCAGGCCGCGCACGGCGACCGTGAGTTCGGGTACATCCAGACCCGTCTCGGCGTGGCGCGCAAGACGGTCGTCGGCCACGTGTCGAACCCGGCTGTGCGCCAGCAGGTCGAGGACTGGCAGCGCGCCGCCGCCGGGTGGACCGCCGCCCGTACGCTCAAGCTCGCGCGATTCGGCGACAACATGCGCTACGTCGCGGTCACCGAGGGAGACAAGACCGAGGCCGAGCTGCGGTTCGGCGTGCAGGTCAACACGTGGGGCGTGAACGAGCTGGTGGAGGCGGTGGATGCCGCATCCGACGCCGACGTGGACGCCCTGGTCTCGGTTTACGTCGACGAGTACGACGTGGCCGACGAGCTGCTCCCCGGCGGCGAGCGGCACCAGTCGCTGCGTGACGGCGCGGCGATCGAGCTCGGCCTGCGCTCCTTCCTGGAGGAGGGCGGCTTCGGCGCGTTCACCACGTCGTTCGAGGACCTCGGCGCACTGAAGCAGCTGCCCGGGCTCGCCGTACAGCGGCTCATGGCCGAGGGGTACGGGTTCGGGGCCGAGGGCGACTGGAAGACCGCGATCCTCGTCCGCGTCGCCAACGTGATGGGTGCCGGACTTCCTGGTGGCGCAAGCCTCATGGAGGACTACACGTACGACCTCGTGCCCGGCTCGGAGCGGATTCTCGGTGCGCACATGCTCGAGGTGTCGCCGTCGCTCAGCACCACCAAGGCGCGCCTCGAGGTGCACCCGCTCGGCATCGGCGGCAAGGAGGATCCGGTGCGCCTCGTCTTCACCGCCGACCCGGGCCCTGCCCTCGTCGTCGCGATGAGCGACATGCGCGACCGGTTCCGCCTCGTCGCCAACGTGGTCGAGAACGTCGAGGCCCCCGACCTGCCGAAGCTTCCTGTCGGCCGCGCGGTGTGGAAGCCCGCACCCGACTTCGCCACCAGTGCGGCCTGCTGGCTCGCAGCAGGCGCCGCGCACCACACCGTCATGACGACCGCGGTCGGCATCGAGGTGTTCCGCGACTTCGCCGAGATCGCCAAGACCGAGCTCGTCGTCATCGACGAGGACACCACGGTGCGCGGATTCCAGCGCGAGCTGCGCTGGAACCAGGCGTACTACCGCCTGGCCCAGGGCCTCTGAGCCGACTGGCATCCGGCCCCAGCGCCGCGGCGACGCTGTGAGAGCGATCCCGGTAGCCTGGCCTGCGGCGAACTTCCCCCACACACCCAGAGGATCCGAACCATGGCTGTAACCCCCGCATCCGGCACTCAGCACGCTCTGCGCGCCGGCGACTACGAGGCCGTGATCGCGAGCGTCGGCGCGACGCTGCGCTCGCTGACGTATCGCGGGCGCGATCTCGTCGTCCCCTTCGAAGCCGATGAGGTGCGCCCCGCACACCGCGGTGCGACCCTCGCGCCATGGCCGAACCGCGTGGTCGACGGCAAGTACTCGTTCGCCGGTCGTGAGTTCCAGCTCGCATTGACCGAGCCGGCCCGCTCGCACGCCCTCCACGGCCTCGCGACGTGGCTCGATTTCGAGGCGATCGACAAGGGCTCCGACCATGTGACCCTCGCCGCGGTCATCCAGCCGCAGACGGCCTACCCGTGGCGCGTCATCGTGACCGCGCGCTTCGAGCTCGGACCCGACGGCCTCACGCAGTCGGTCACCGCCCGCAACGACAGCGCCGAGCCGGCGCCGTGGGGCACCGGCCCGCACCCGTACCTGGTCGCCGGTCCCGGCCACGTGGACGAGTGGACGCTCGAGCTTCCTGCCACCCAGGTGCTTGCGGTGACCCCGGACCGCCTCATTCCCACCGATCTCGTTCCCGTCGATGCCGACGACCCCGAGCGCTTCGATTTCCGTACCCCTCGCACCATCGGTGCGGCCGAGATCGACCACGCGTACTCGGGTCTTGTCCGCGGTTCGGACGGCATCGCCACGGTGCGTGTGACGGGCGCCGACGGAACCGGCGTCGAGATGTCGTGGGATGCCTCGTGCCCGTGGGTGCAGGTGCACACCGCCGACAAGCCCGACCCGGCGCAGAGCCGGCTGGGGCTCGCGGTCGAGCCGATGACGTGCGCCCCCGACGCGTTCAACGCCGGATCGTACGACTACGACGCCGGTCTGATCGTGCTCGAGCCGGAGGTATCCGCGACCGCCTCCTGGCGCATCGGCGCGATCGTCTGACACCCGCCCGCCCTGCCTGTGGACGTCGTAGGCTCGGCGGTATGGACGCGCTCGTCGACCCGTTCGTCACGCATCGGGGCCTGCTCTTCACGGTCGCGTACGAGATGCTCGGATCGGCGGCCGACGCCGAGGACGTGCTGCAGGAGTCGTGGCTGCGCTGGGCCGATGTCGATCGCGATCAGGTGCACGACCCGCGCGCGTATCTGGTGCGCATCGTCACGCGTCAGGCGCTCAATCACCTCCGCACGCTGTCGCGCCGCCGGGAGGACTACGTGGGGGAGTGGCTTCCCGAGCCGCTCCTGACGGCACCCGACGTCGCGGACGACGTCGAACTCGCCGAGAACGTGTCGATCGCGATGCTGACCGTGCTCGAGACGCTCGCTCCGACGGAGCGCGCGGTGTTCGTGCTGCGCGAAGTCTTCGACCTGCCGTACGACGAGATCGCCGAGGCCGTGGACAAGTCCACAGCCTCGGTGCGGCAGATCGCCCACCGCGCGCGTGACCATGTCGCGGCGCGCAGGCCGCGCGTGAGGGTCGAGCGCTCCGAGCACGAGAAGGTCGTGGCGCGCCTCGGCCGTGCCATCGCCACCGGCGATCTGCAGGCGCTCATGGATGTGCTCGCGCCCGACGTCGTGTCGGTCGCCGATGGCGGCGGCAAGGTGCGGGGTGCTGCCCGCCGCCCGATCGTGGGCGCCGACAAGCTCGCGCGGTACCTCGTGGCGGGTCTGGCGAAGTACGGCAGCGGCCTGAACCTGTCGCCCATGATGGTCAACGGGCAGCCCGGCTTGCGCGCCGAAGTAGACGGCGAACTGGTCGGCGCGATCAGCGTCAGCGTCGAGGACGGCCGTGTGAGCCGCATCTACTCGATCGCGAACCCTGAGAAACTGGCCCGGCTCGATGCCGAGATGGGGCTGACCCGCTGACAATGCTCCTCAGTGGTGTCCGGGTTCCACGACCCCGTGGGTGCCGTGGTCCGGGGCCAACTGCGCAGCCTCGGTCGTGCCGAGGGCAGGCGTGACCACCGCGGCGACCACGACCGCCGCGACGATGACCGCCCGCAGGCGCAGGGGTGCGGCATCCGTCCCGTCCTTCTTCGGCGCTCGCAATCGCAGGCCGCATGCGAAAGCCACGACGATGAGCAGAGCGGATGCCGCGGCGACGGCGATCACGCTCGTTCGGGCGGGCTGAGCGACCAGCAGGATCGTGAGAGCGCCGAGGCCCGCGAGCACGCCTGCGATGCCCGCGCGCGCCAGCACGGCCCGCGCGTGGAGCAGGACGGCGACTCCCCACGCGACCCCGCCGGCGCCGAGGACGACGAGGACGAGACCGGCCCCCCGGGCGATCCCGTTCCCCATCGCGCTCTCGGCGCCGATCAGTCCACCGGCGCCGAGAGCGAGCTGGATCAGCCCGGCTCCCCACGCCGCCACCGCGGCCACCGCCGGTGCGGAAGAAGCCGTGACCGCGGTCATCGGCGGCCTCAGACCGTGCGCGCCGACGTCGAGCTCCGCACTCCGCGCTCGGCGCCGAGCCCGACACCGAGCAGCACGAGTGCGCTCACCAGGTGCAGGAAGTGGTCGGCGGTGTTCAGCGCGAGGATATTGAGGGCCGTTCCCACGAGGAAGAACCCGATGATGCCGAGGAGCAGATACACCGCCCCCACGACGATGTTCACCGACTTGGCGGCGGTCACCGACTTCAGGCCCCCGATGAGCAGGGCGGCACCGATGAGCAGGTGCGCGATGTTGTGGAGCGGGTTCACCTCGAAGATGCCGAGCAGCAGACCACCCTCGGTGGCGATGAATTCCACTCCGGCCGTGACGGCGAAGCCCAGCGCGCCGACGACGAGGTAGACGGCTCCGAAGATCGTCGCGACGAGGCGATTTGGTGACGATCGCATGTGTGTTCCTCCTTGTTTGTGCGGCCGATGCCGCGTCAGGTGTTGTTCGGACCCCACGCCGGATCGGTTTGGCGGGGGATGCCGCGAGGGCTCCGGCGCACCGGAGCCCTCGCTGTATCCACGCCGGGGTCGGAACCCCGGCGTCGTGTCGACGTCAGGTCTCGTCGCGCAGGTCTTCTTTGATGTCGTTGCGGGCCTTGACAGAGTCCCGTTCGGCCTCGGCCTTCCTCACGTCGGATTCGGCCTTCATCTCGTCGACTTTGTCGCCGACCCGGTCGGTGGTGTCCTCCCACGTGTCCTTGACCTTCTCGCTGACGGCCTTCGCCGTCTCTTTGGCGTCGTCCATGAATCCCATGGGGCTACTCCTCTCTCGGGGGGCGTGGCATCGACCGTACGGAACACGCCTTCCACGGTCAGGGGGCTTGCGCCCCCCGCACGCCGCTTGCTAGAAGCCTCGGTAAAGGCGACGCCTCATGCGCCGAGCAGGTCCGAGCGGCAGCATCCGTCGTCCGCGCCCGTGCGCGCTACCCGCGTCCTCGGACCGGCGTCGTCGTGTCGATGGCCTCCCGCAGCGGTCGCCGCATCGGCGCCCAATAGTGGCTCGGCGTGATCCGCGCGAGCACATCGACCAGGCGGGCCTCGCGGCCGACCATGGTGCGCGGCCGGCGGTTCACCGTCGCGTCGACGATCCGTCGCGCGGCCTCGGCGGGCTCGGTGTGGTACATCGCCGCCTGTGCCGCCGCCGCGCGCGCGGCGATCGCCGGATCGATGGCCGCGGCGAATCGGCCCCTCAGAATGATGCCCGTCTTCGCGCCGGCGGGGTAGACCGCTCCCACCGTCACGGTGGAGCGCTCGAGCTCGTGGCGGAGCGCCTCGGTGAACCCGCGCACGGCGAACTTGCTCATCGCGTAGGGGATGCGGCCGGCAGGGGCGGCGAGGCCGTAGATCGACACCAGGTGCGTGATGTGCGCCGCGGGCTCGCGGCGCAGCGCGGGGAGCAGGGCCTTGGTGATGTTGACCGTTCCCCACAGGTTCACGTCCATCAGCCAGCGCATCTCGTCCATCGTGAGCTGGTCGATGTCGCCCAGCATCGACGAGCCGGCACACGTGATGAGAGCCTGCGCGCGGGAATGGGATGCCTCGATCTCGCGCGCCGCTGCGAACACCGCGCCGTCGTCGGCGAGGTCGACGACGTGCGTCGTGTGGCCAGAGCCGGCAAGGTCGGCGGCGACGGCCGCGAGCCCGTCGGAATCCCGGTCGACGAGGGCGACGCGTGCGCCGCGCTGCGCGAGGTCGCGGGCGACCTCTGCCCCCATCCCGGCGGCGGCGCCCGTGATGACGGTCGTTCGTCCCCGCACGTCGAGTCGTCGCATCCGTGCCACGCTTCCTCCCGTGTGCGGGCATCGCCTGTGATGCCCGACGCCTTCGATTCTGGCCCACCGCGAGGGCGCCGACGCACTAGCCTTTCCCGAGGGAGGTGCGATGGGGAAGACCGCGGATGCGATCGCCGAGGGCGTCTCCATCGCGTCCGCCGCCGCTCGTCTGGCCCTGCGCAACCGGATCCTCGTCGAGACCATCGCCAACGACGAGCCGTTCGACCTGACGCGGTTCGCGCCGTACGCGCGCGAGATCCTCATCTCGCTGGCCGATGAGCAGGACCAGGCAGCCGAGCTCGCCCGGCGTCAGCGCAAGAAGGCGTGGGGCAAGTTCACCGATCCCGACGGCACGCACGACTACCGCGACCGCGACACCCGCAACCTGCGCAAGCGCCACCGTCAGTACGTGGGCGTCGCGAAGGAGCTCCGCCGCATGGCGGAGGATCCGCACGTCGTGCGCGTCCTCGTCGAGCAGTCGCGCGATGCCGCGTGGGGAGACGTCGAGGCCAACCTGCAACGCCGGCTCACGGTCGAGGGCATGCGACCCGATCTCGACCCCGACTACGAGCGGATGCGTGCCGCGCGCATGCAGTCGATCCGCCTGGTCGACCTGCCGCGGCTGTCGGCCCACCGTCGCCGCGCGACCGAGCCCGAGGAGCCCGACGCCGATTCGCGCCGATCCGCACCGTGAGGTATTCTTGACGACGTTGTGCGCGAGAGCGGCAACGTGCGCCTCTAGCTCAATGGATAGAGCATCTGACTACGGATCAGAAGGTTGGGGGTTCGAGTCCCTCGAGGCGCGCACTGTGTTGAGACAGTAAGGAAGAAGCCCCGGATCCGGGGCTTTTTCTGTATCTGCCGGGCGTGTGTGCTCGATCGCGGTCGCGGGGCCGGAATCATTCCCGATCGAGGACTTCATCCGCCGAACGTTCGCGGCGACCGGCGATCAGCGCCCCGTCACCAAGAGCCCCGAAGCGCAGCACTTCGGAGCACACATCGAAGAGGCGGCGCTTCTTCCTCTGGACGGTGCCCAGCTCTCGTCGACCACGCTCGACGAATGCTGGCGGCGCAGAGCCGGCGCTGATAGACCGGGGTGGGAGGAGCGAGGATCGTCGCTCCTCCCACCCCGGTTCGTTTCAAGAGGAAGGTGACTCCGTTGGAAGATCCGCTATCCCAGACACCCGAGGACCTCACGGGGACGGTCGACGAGCGACAGAGGCGCCTCGCGCAGCTCGCGCCTGAGGCGCTGTCCGCCGAATGGCTCCGGCGCCAGCTCGACAACGCGCTCATCGCGTGGGCGGCCGAAGAGACGGAACTCGACATCGTCAAGGATGCACACACCGACTACTGACCACGGAGTCCGCGCAGTGCGTTCTCCTGCGGGCGGGCTCAAGACAAGTACGGGTCGACCAGCAGCGGTCCGCGGATGTCTCTGAGCGTGTCGATGAGACGATCGAGGCCGTTTCGGCTCCAGGCCGGCACCTGCAGATCGTAGGGGCCGAGCAGTTCGAGCTTGCCCGTGCGAATGCGCACGACCTCCCACTTCGCCCCGCGCAGGGCGCGGTCTTTGCGGCGGTCGGCGTCCGCGCGCTTGCCGACGTGCTCCAGGCCGTGCCGGCCGGTGCTGTCGTACTCGACGGCGATGCGCAGCTCCGGAAGCAGGATGTCGGGCCACACCTCCAGGTGATCGAAGAACGGCCGCGACACCCGGACCGCGTTCAGGCCCGCTGTCACCGACACGCGCGAGAACAGGTCGGCCCTCAGTTGCGCTTCGATCGCGGATGCCGGCTTGGGCGCGCACTCCGAGCGAAAGGGCGTGCCGGTCGGCAGATCCGGTGTCTTCGGGCAGAGCTGCAGCTTGCGCCTGGGCGTTCTCGGCCGCAGGACCGTGCGTTCCATCGGGGTTTCGATCGCGGCCGGGACGGGCGCGTCGGCAGGTGTCACGACGTCTCTCATCGGGAGCGCACGCGGGGGGCGGGCGAGATCCGTGCACTCGGGGCACCACGCGGAGCGGCGACGTTCGCGGCCGGGGCGGTTGCGCTGCTCGTCAGGGGTCGCGGCGAACTTGTGGCCTGCTTCGCACTGCCACAACAGCAGCACGTCTGCCGCCGGCGGCACCTGGCTGAGCACGATGCCGGCATTGAGCTCCGGATGGTATTGGCGGATGAGGGCGGGGAACGGCGCCCACGCTTCGCGGTAGCACCCCACGGGGTAGGGGACGGCCGCGCCCTTGGAGAACTGCCGGCGCGCCCACCAGAGTTCGACGCGTTCCGCCATGCGGGCAGAGTAATAGCGGCTGACGACATCCGTTCACTCGTGCTCGGGCAGCAGCGGCGTCGACCAGCCCGGATCATGACCGAGTTGGGCGGCGCGGGCGACGGATGCCGCTCCGAAGCGGTCACGCACCGCGTCGAGCACCGTGTCGAGGCGCGCACCGTCTTCCCAGTCGATCGGCAGTTCGGGCTGGATGCTGTCGGCGTGCCCCAATTGCGAGAGCGAGATGCCGATGAGGGTGATGCCCCGTTCTGCGATCTCGGGTGTGCAGGCAGCGAGCAGCGCGCGCGCGACCGAGAGCAGCACCGCCGTGCGGTCGGTGGGGAATCGGACGGTGCGAGACCGGGTGGCCTTGGCGTAGTCGCCGTAGCGCAGGCGCAGCACCACGGTGCGGCAGACCCGGTCGCGCTCGCGCAGGCGGCGGGCCAGCCTGTCGACGATCTGCGTCAGGATGAGGTCGAGCTCGTCGAGCGAACGCGCGCGGCTGCCGAGCGCCCGTTGAGAGCCGATCGAGCCGCGGCGCCGCGTGGTGTTTACCGGTCGGGGGTCCCGCAGCCGGGCCAGCGCGTGCAGGTGCGCTCCGGTCGCCTTGCCGAGCAGCCTCTCTGCGGCCGCGGCTTCGAGTTCGGCGAGCTGACCGACGGTACGGATGCCGAGGCGATGCAGCTTCTCGGCGGTCACAGCGCCGACGCCCCACAGCCGCTCCACCGGCAGAGGCAGGAGGAAGGTCTGCTCCTGGTCGGGCTCCACGACGAGCAGCCCATCGGGCTTGCTCACGGCGCTCGCGACCTTCGCGAGGAACTTGGTCCGCGCCACGCCGACCGAGATGGGCAGACCCACCTCGGTGCGCACGCGCTCGCGCAATCGCACCGCGATCTGGTCGGGGGTGCCGGCGATCCGGCGGAGCCCTCCGACCTCGAGGAACGCCTCGTCGATCGAGAGGCCTTCCACGAGCGGCGTCGTGTCGCGGAAGATCGCGAACACCGCTCGGCTGGCCTCGGAGTAGGCATCCATCCGAGGCGGAACGACCACCGCATCCGGGCACAGGTCCCGCGCCTGCCGTCCGCCCATCGCCGTGCGGACGCCGCGGGCCTTCGCCTCGTAGCTCGCTGCAAGGACCACTCCGCCACCCACGATCACGGGCCGTCCGCGCAGCGCGGGCGCATCGCGCTGCTCGACCGACGCGTAGAAGGCGTCGAGGTCGGCGTGCAGCACCGTCGCCTCTCCCCGCATCCCCACCCTCCCGCCGATCGCGCGTCCAGCGGATCGTCGCACGCACCGGGGACACGGCAGGTTCGGGGTGCGGGCCGCGGCGGGCCGATCAGGCGAATGTCAGGGAGTCAGGACGATCCGTCCGAACACTGCGCCTGCGTCCATGCTGCGATGGGCGTCGACGGCCGCCGCGAGGTCGAGCACGTCGTGGACCACGGCATGAAGCTCACCTCGGGTGGCGGCTTCGAGCTGCGCGCTGCGCACACGATGAAGCTCCGCCCTCGAAACGGTGTCGAGGCTGAAGGTGCTGAGCGTGAGCGAGCGCTGGAATCGGGCGAGCAACCCGGTGCCGAAGTCTGCCGGCGGGTATCCCCCGACGATCCCCACGATGACCATGCGGCCGTTCGGCGCCAGCCGCTCGATGAACAGGGGGGTGGCGGGGCCCGCGACGACGTCGAGGATCACGTCGAAGTCCCGGGGTGCGCTGTCGTCGCCGGTTCCGTCTCGCTCGAGCACGTGCGTCGCGCCGAAGCCGCGGAGGCGTTCCCCGCGCTCAGCGGAGGATGTCGTCACCGCGACCGCTGCGGCTCCCGCCTTCCGGGCGAGCTCCACGGCGGCGATGCCGATGCTTCCCGCGGCGCCACGCACCAGGACGGTCTCGCCGCGTGCCAGATGCGCATGCGCGAGTGCGAAATGCGCGACGGGTCCGGCGCTGCCGAGGGCGACAGCATCCACCGACGACAGCGTGTCGGGCAGAGCCACGATGTCATCCACGCGCGCGACCGCCTGCTCCGCATAGCCGCCGATGCCGGTGAAGGCCCACACGCGGGTGCCCACCCACGAGGAGTCCACGCCGTCGCCGACCGCGGTGACAATGCCCGCGACTTCGCTCCCGAGAACGATGCCCTCACTGAAGGAGCCGCCGATCGACCCGCGACGGATGACGGCGTCGACGCCGCCGACGCCGATCGCCTCGACCCGGACCGAGACCTCGCCAGGCGACGGTTCGGGCGACGCGAGATCGAGCAGCTCCAAGCCGTCGGGGTCTCCGAAGGAGCGGATGGTCACTGCGCGCATGTCTTCCTCCTGGTCGCGGCGGGCGGAAGTGCGCGCCGTACCCGGCGACCGTATCGGACGCAGGCGTCCACTTCGCTAAAGTGAGGCACATGAGCCACGCACTGCCTCAGGTGCTCCGATCGGACGCCCGAGAGAACCGTGACCGCATTCTCGAGGCCGCTCGCGAGATCTTCGCCGAGTCCGGCCTCGATGTCACGATGCGACAGATCGCGAGGCGAGCCGCTGTCGGGCCGGCCACGCTCTATCGGAGGTTCCCCTCCAAGCAGGACCTCATCCACGCGGCCTTCCGCAAGGAACTCGTCAGCTGCCAGGCGATCGTCGATCGAGGCGCGGCGGATGCCGACGCGTGGCACGGGCTGTGTGCTGTCATCGAACAGATCACCGTGCTCAATGCCCACAACCAGGGTTTCACAGACGCGTTCCTGGACGATCACCCCGGCGAGTTCGACTTTGCCGCGCATCGGCGGGGGATGCTGCGGCAGTTGTCCGCGCTGATCCGTCGAGCGCAGGGCGCGGGTGCGCTGCGCACCGACTTCACGATCGATGACTTCGTCCTCATCCTCCTCGCCGGGCGGGCCCTGGCGCGGACGCCTCTTGCGACGCGCGCGGCTGCGGCGCGGCGTTTCGCCGCCCTCACCATCGAGGCGCTGCGCGCCGCGCCGACCAATTCGCCGTTGCCGCCACGCGTGCGACTTACCGCGGAGATCGTCGGGACGGGGAGCGAAACCACCGCGGTGTGACTCAGGGGTGCATGAGCGGCTGACACCGGCTCACGGGACCGCGGGGCGCTCAGTGACCGGGCGGGTCGCTGTCCATGCGCTGTGCGGTGATGGGGACGGCAACCGCCGCGGCGATGCACAGCACGCCGGCGACGAAGATGAGCGACGACAGGGTCGGCGCAGCGAACGCGAAGCCGACGAGCCACATCCCGCCGATGAGCAGGATCGCGTAGAGAATGATGAGCACTTCGAACCTCCTGAGATCGGTCGTCTCCTTCGTATCCACCGGGCGGGCGTGCTGTCGCGGGGGTTGACAGCGTCCGATCGCGCAACCCGGTGACGTGGGTCCTGATGAGCGCGACAATGTCAGCATGAGACTCGCGCAGGTCGCACAGCGGGCGGTGGACCTCGATCGTGCCGCGGCGTTCTACACGGCGCTCCTCGAGGTCGAGCCCGTGGCCCGCTTCGACCCGCCCGGGCTGCTGTTCTTCGACTTGGACGGCATCCGTCTGCTGCTGGACCGCAACGCCCCGTCGTCGCTCATCTACCTGCATGTCGCGAACGTCCACGAGACTCTCGAGAGACTGGACGGTGTCGCGCGGATCGTCTCGCATCCGCACGTGATCTTCCGCCACGACGACGACCGACTGGGCCCCGAGGGCCACGACGAATGGCAGGCGTTCATCGAGGATTCCGAAGGCAACACCGTGGGGCTGATTGCTTTCCAACGCCCATGAGCGACACACTGCACATCCGAGCCGCCCGTGCCGCAGCATCCTGCCATTTCCTGATGAACCAGGGTACGCACTTTGCCCGCCGCGCGGCGTAACCTGGACGGGTGAGCGCCTACGTCTCGGCGTTCGAGCTGTTCTCCATCGGCGTAGGACCCTCGAGCTCCCACACAGTCGGCCCCATGCGGGCCGCGCATGACTTCGTCGTCCGGCTGCGCGAGACCGGGATGCTGCCCCGGGTCGAGCGCGTGACGTGCACCCTCTACGGCTCGCTGGGGGCCACCGGCATCGGGCACGGAACACCGGATGCGGTCGTCGCGGGGTTGCGCGGACTGCGGCCCGAGACGGCGGATCCGGATGCTGTGCGCTCGTCGTGGAGCGGGTGGCCCCACGACCGACCTCTCGACCTCGGCGGCGAGCACTCGGTGTCGTTCGACCGGTCCGACATCGTCTTCGAGCCGCGGACGCGGTTGCCCGCACATCCCAACGCGATGACGCTCGAGGCGTGGGCGTCGCCGCAGCAGGGTCCGCCGCGGCAGGGCCATGACCACGCGCTCGGGGTGCGGGCGACCGGCGCCGACAATCGGCCGGCGGCCGTGGCATCCGGTGGGCCGGCGCCCGGGCTCCTCGCCCGCGAGACGTACTACTCGGTGGGAGGCGGGTTCGTTCGGCGCGAGGGCGAAGCGGCGCCTGTCCGCGCGCACGCGTTCCCCGTCGACTTCGCCAGTGCAGAGGAGCTGCTCGCACTGTGCGACGAACGCGGGCTGACGATCGCCGAGGCTGCGCGACTGAACGAAGTGACGCTGCGCAGCGACGAGCAGCTCGCCGACGGCCTCGACGCCATCTGGGACGCGATGGCAGGCTGCGTCGAAGCGGGGTTGCAGGCCGACGGAGTGCTGCCGGGCATGCTGGGCGTGAAGCGGCGTGCCGCCGCGATCCGCGCGCAGCTCGAGGCAGCCGAAGCGGACGGCCGACGAGAACTGCCGGGGGAGTGGCTGGGCGCGTTCGCGCTCGCCGTGAACGAGGAGAACGCCGCGGGAGGACGCGTCGTCACCGCCCCGACCAACGGCGCCGCAGGCATCGTCCCGGCCGTGGCGATGTACTGGTGGCGGTTTCTCGCGGACTCGGGCCTCGGCGCCGGGAACGCCGTCACGCCGTATGGCGAGCTCGTCGGCAGTGCGCTGCTCGGGTTCGGCGAGGGCGGGCACGCGCCTGCCGCCGGCGCCTTGGAGGACGAACGCCTGATCGCCGAGGCGAACCGGCGCCGCGGCATCCGGCGGTTCCTGCTGACGGCGACCGCGCTGGGTTCGCTGTTCAAGGCGAACGCCTCGATCTCGGGCGCCGAGGGCGGCTGCCAGGCCGAGGTGGGATCGGCGTGCGCGATGGCCGCCGGCGGCCTGACGGCGGTGATGGGCGGCACCAACCGGCAGATCGAGAACGCCGCCGAGATCGCAATGGAGCACCACCTGGGCCTCACGTGCGACCCGGTCGGCGGCCTCGTGCAGATCCCCTGCATCGAGCGCAACGCGATCGCCGCATCCACCGCGGTGACTGCAGCACGGCTCGCGCTGCGCGGCGACGGCTCGCACTACGTCTCGCTTGATGCCGTCGTCGAGACCATGCGCCAGACCGGCATCGACATGTCGCACAAGTACAAGGAGACCAGCGAGGGCGGCCTCGCGGTCAACGTCATCGAGTGCTGACGCGAGGCGCCCTTAGCGCCGTTCCTCGCTCTTCGGTGGTGCGTGGAGGCGGGTTCGGGTGGCGCAACACGCGGAGTCGGACGACGGATGCCGCGTGTCGTGCCCCCTGAACGTGCGTCGCTCCCGGGTTGGCGTGGAGGCGGGTTCGGGTGGCGCAACACGCGGAATCGGACGACGGATGCCGCGTGTCGTGCCCCCTGAATGGCGGTTGGCCGCGCCTCGCGCGCTTATGACGGCGCGGGGCGCCAGCCTCGTCGCTGCAGAACGGACCGCACGATCGACACCCCGCGATGATCGGCACTGCGCACGTGGGCGGACGTGAGCCGGACCACCTCCCAGCCTTCGGTGGCGTACGCGGCGTACTTCTCGATGTCTCGGTTCCACTGCTTGCGGTCCGTGCGATGCTGATCTCCCTCGATTTCCACGACCGTCCGATACTTCCGGAACACGAACTCGGTGATTCCCAGGAGAACGCCGCGGCGATCACGGATCTCGACGTCGAGCTCGGGCCTCGGCAGGCCCGCGGCCTCGGCATCCAGGCGGAAGTCCGTCTCGAGCGGCGAGGAACTGCCCACCCGGATGAGCGGCAGGGCATCGGCGAGGCGTCCGATGCCGCGACGCCTCCCGGCCGAAACGCTCGTCGTCAGCTCGTCGATCGTGGCGAGGCGGTCGCGCGGCACGAGCCCTCCGCGCCGGTCACGAGGTATACGGACGATCTGGTCACCGAGTGCGACGAGTTCGCGCACGCTGAGTTCCGAGCCCAGCATGGCCCACGTCGATGCTGCGTCCGTCGTGCGCACCCCGGCGTGCACTCGGATGTTCGCGAGGTGCGGCGCGACCTTGACGCCACGGACGCCTCGCGCCCGGGGAGCTCGTGCTGGTGCGAGCACGCCGATCTCCAGGCGGGTGTCTGGGTCGATCGAAAGGCCGAGATGGACGGCGGCGGTACGTCCCGCGAGGAACGCGTGCGGTCGCATCGCGGTGGCGTACGCCTGAATTCTTCGCTGCTCCGATCGCCGGGCGGCGTCGTGGACGGACAGGTCGGCCTTGGGAACCTCCAACGTCTGGCGCACGCCGTGAAACGGCGCGTCCAAGTCGCTCGCCTGCAGTCGACCGGATGACACACCCCGCGCACGGGCGTCGGCAACGGAGAAGGCATTGCCAAGGCCTCCGGGCAGCGGTGAGGGGCGCGCAGACATGTTGCGACGATGCCGTGCGCTGAGTCCATCCGCCGCGCTCGGCTCCGGGATTGTGAGTTCTCCGCCCGAGAAGGTCGCCTGTGGAGGAGCCGCCGGTCGGGTGCCCGACGACTCGCCTCGAGTTCAGGTGGCGCGACACGCGGGGTGGGTGCGCGGATTCCGCGTGTTGTGGCACTTCGGCGGCGGGTTGGCTTTGGGTGCGAGGTGCCCGACGACTCGCCTCGAGTTCAGGTGGCGCGACACGCGGGGTGGGCGCGGGGATTCCGCGTGTTGTGCCACCCGAAGCGGCAGCGACCGACGGGGCTCATGTTCGTTCTGAGCGAACGTCACGCACTTAGCACTCGCGACCCTAGAGTGCTAATCTGGTCGTAGTTGAGCCGAGGTGGCTCAACTTACAGACCAGAGAGGAGAAACCATGGCCACGTACGACCCGTTCCGCGACCTCGACCGCCTCGCATCGAGCCTCTTCGACACGCGCCGCGGCCCGCGCCGCATGCCGATGGACCTCTACCGCGACGGAGACCACTACGTGCTGACCGCCGACCTTCCCGGCATCGACCCGGGCTCGGTCGACATCGACGTCGACGGCCAGCTGCTGACGATCCGCGCCGAGCGCACGCTCACCAGCGGCGAGGATGTCAAGTGGATCACGCGTGAGCGCGAGGCCGCGAGCTTCCTGCGACAGCTCAACCTCGGCCAGGGCATCGACACCGACCGCATCTCGGCGAACTACAACAACGGCGTGCTGAGCGTCACGATCCCGGTCAGCGAGAAGGCGAAGCCGCGCAAGATCGAGGTCAATTCCGAGGGTTCGGCGCCCGTGCTCCAGGCACAGGAGAGCAACCAGCCGAACCAGGACGAGCCGCAGCCGATCGAGCAGTAGGCGAAGGCGTCACAACACAGGAACGGATGCCTCATCCCCGGGATGAGGCATCCGTTCTGTCGTCTGCGGGCTTCTCAGCTCCGGTGAAGTGACGTCGGCAGCGCGCCTGGTACGACTCGATGCCGCCCACCTGCGCGGGGGTCGGAATGCGCGGATCTCCGAGCTCACCCGGCGCCAGACGCTGGTGGAACGCGGCGTCCGCGCCGCAGACCGCGCACACGGCCGTGAGCTTGAGCACGTCGTCCGCGATGGCCATCAGCGACGGCAGCGGTTCGAACGGGCGTCCGTCGAACGTGACGCACAGGCCGGCGACCATCACCGTCACGTCATCGGCGACGAGTGTGTTGACCGCGTCGACGAGGTCGCCGCCGAAGAACTGCGCCTCGTCGATCGCGACGACGTCGAGCCCGCGGCCGCCCACGCCTGCGACGAGCGCATCGACGTCCGGCACGGACCGCGAGGGCGCGGCGAGCCCGGAGTGCGAGCTGACCTGACCCTCGCCGCGCCGGTCGTCCAGCGCGTGGCTGACGACGTCGACCGACAGCCCGGCGATGCGGGCCCGCCGCACTCGGCGCAGCAGCTCCTCGGACTTGCCCGCGAACATCGGGCCGGCCACGACCTGCAGGCGGGCGGGGGCAGGTGAGCGCATGGGCGGGGCTTTCAGCAGCTCGGCTGCTTCTTGCGCAGCTTGGCGGTCAGCTCGCGCAGCTGCTGCAGCTCGTCGTCGCTCAGGATCGACATCCGCTCGGCGATCGCCCGGCCGTGCGCACCCGCGACGCGGCGGAAGAGGGCGGCTCCGGCATCCGTCGCCTTCACCAGCGAGCCGCGACCGTCGTCGGGGTCGGCGCATTTCGAGATGAGGCCACGGGCGACCATGCGGTCGACCAGACGCGACACACTGGGCTGGCTGATGAGCATGTTGGCCGTGACATCACGCAGCCGCGCGGTCATGTTCTCGCCGCGCGTGACGGTCAGGAGCACGTCGTACTCGGCCTGATTGAGGGTTTCGTCGTGGAAGTCCTCGTTGATGTCGCCGAACACCTCATGCTGCGCGCGGAACAGGCTCTCCCAGGCGTCGATGGCAAGGCGTCGATCGGTCATAGCGACAAGATTACGGCGAACCGGCACCCGTAGGCTGACCCCATGGGGACTGGATTCGCCACGCCACCGCTCGACCGCCGCCCCCGTGCCGGCGTACTGCTCCTCGGGATCCTCGCCGGCCTGCTCGCGATGGTGATCGGGCTTGGCGGATCGCCCGCCCACGCGGACGTCGACGACTTCGCCTTCGAGAACCTGAACGTCGAGTACCAGCTCGACCGCGACGAGGACGGCACGAGCACGCTGACCGTGGTCGAGACCTTCGTGGCGCTGTTCCCCGAGCACGATCAGAACCGAGGCATGCAGCGGGCCGTTCCCGAGGCGCACCAGGGCGCGCCGCTGCATCCCGAACTCGTCTCGATCACGGACGAGACCGGCGCCGAGCGCCCGTCCGAAGTCGAATCCGAGGACGGCTGGTACGTCATGACCTCGCGTGCCGACGACTTCGTGCACGGACGCCAGACCTTCGTCTTCACCTACACGCTCGAGAACGTCACGCGCCCGTTCGCCGACACGGCCGCGGACGAGTTCTACTGGGACGTCAACGGCACCGGCTGGCCGCAGCCGTTCGGCAGCGTCACCGCTCGAGTCACGATGACGGACGCGCTCGCCGAGGCGCGCACCGGCGAACAGGCCTGCTACGTCGGCGCCCAGGGCTCGACCCAGACGTGCACCCTCACCGGCGACGGCACCGAGGTCGAGGCATCCGTCGGTCCCTTGGGACCCCACGAGACGATGACCATCGCGATCGGCTTCGAGCAGGGCACCTTCACGCGGTTCGACTCGTCGTACTTCGCTTCACCGTGGGGCTGGCTGCAGGCCGGCGCCGCGGTGCTGGGCCTGGGCAGCGCGGTCGCCCTCGCCGTACGCGCCCGACGACGGCACCTGCGCGACGCGCCGGGCCGCCCCGTCGTCGTGGCCGAGTTCACCCCGCCGCGCGGCATCGACGCGCTCGAGAGCGCAGTCATGCTGGGCATGACCACGAAGGCGATCCCGGCCGAGGTGCTCGAGCAGGCCGTGGTGGGCAGCATCCGCATCGAAGAGGGCGCGTCGAAGTGGTGGGGCGGCACCAAGCTCAAGGCGGTGCTCATCGATCCGTCGAAGGCAGACGGGGATGGGCGGATGCTGCTGCAAGGCCTCTTTCCGGACGGCCGGCCCGGTGACGAGTTCGAGTTCGGTCGCACCGACACCAGGTTCTCGTCGGCCGCGCAGTCGATCCTCAAGAGCGCTGCTCGGGAACTGGTGACACGAGGGCTGCAGCGGCAGGTGCGCGGCGGCGTGCGGGCGTTGCCCATCCTCGTGGTGATCGTGGCCGCCGTGCTCGTCGTGGGCTTCGGGATTGCGGCGCTCGTCGGGTTCGTGCAGCCGCTCGTTCCCATCGTGCTCATCATCGTCGCGGTGCTCGCCGTGCTGCTGGTGATCCTCCTGGTCGTGCACAAGCCGCTCACGGCCGTGGGCGCCGAGACGCGGGATCACCTACTAGGGCTCAAGCAGTTCATCGAGTGGGCCGAGGCCGACCGCATCCGGATGCTGCAGTCTCCGGAGGGCGCCGAGAGGGTGCCCGTCGACACCGACGACCCGCGTCAGATGCTGCGGCTGTACGAGACGCTGCTGCCCTATGCGGTCGTGTTCGGCCAGGAGAAGCAATGGGCGCGCGAGCTCGCCGTGCTGTACGGCGAGGGCAATTCGCCCACGTGGTACGCGGGCAGTTCCGGCTTCAACGCCGCCGCGTTCTCGGCTGGGATCTCGAACCTGTCCTCGAGCTCGGCGTCGGCGTCGTCGACATCGGGCGGTTCCAGTGGCGGCGGTTCGGCCGGTGGAGGCGGCGGAGGTGGTGGCGGCGGCGGGGTGTAGGCCTGTTTAGCTCATCGCCGTCGCCCGCGAAAGGGGGTTCTGCGCGGCATCCGTCCCGACAACGCTCGGGGGAATGAGGATCACCGACACGAGCGACCTGTGGTGGAAGAGCGCCGTCATCTACTGCCTGGACGTCGAGACGTTCCTGGACTCGAACGGCGACGGCATCGGCGACCTGCAAGGCCTCGCCGCTCGCATCGACTATCTCGCGCAGCTGGGCGTCACGTGCATCTGGCTCATGCCGTTCTACCCGACGCCCGACCGGGACGACGGCTACGACGTCACCGACTTCTTCGGCGTCGACAGCCGCCTGGGCGATCACGGCACGTTCGTCGAGATGGTGCGCACGGCTAAAGACCGCGGCATGCGGGTGATCGTCGACCTCGTGATCAACCACACCTCGGACCGCCACCCGTGGTTCGTCTCGGCCAAGCGCAGTGTCAACTCGCCCTACCGCGACTACTACGTGTGGCGCGACGACCCGCCCCCCAAGGGCCAGAAGAACAGCGTGTTCCCCGGCGAGGCGGACGGGATCTGGACGAAGGACGAGAAGTCGGGGCAGTGGTACCTGCACAGCTTCTACGAGCATCAGCCTGACCTCAACGTCGCGAATCCGCGGGTACGCGACGAGATCGCGCGGACGATCGGCTTCTGGCTGCAACTCGGCGTCGCGGGCTTCCGCGTCGACGCGGTGCCGTTCCTGCTCGAAGTGCCCGAGGGTGCAGAGATGGCCAATCCGCACGACTTCCTGCGCGATGTACGACGGTTCCTGCAACGGCGTTCGAGCGAGGCGGTGCTGCTGGGTGAGGTGAATCTGCCGTACGAGCAGCAGGTCGCGTTCTTCGGTGCCAACGACGACGGCCAGGAACTCACGATGCAGTTCGACTTCGTCGCTATGCAGCGGTTGTACCTGTCACTGGTGCGCCGGGACCCCGCGCCCCTCGTCGAGGCATTGACCGCGCGGCCGGAGCTGCCGATTGAGACGCAGTGGGCGAACTTCTTGCGCAACCACGACGAGCTCACGCTCGACCAGCTGAGCGAGGACGAGCGGCAGGAGGTGTTCGACGCGCTCGCCCCCGACGAGAAGCAGCGCGTGTATGGGCGTGGCATCGTGCGGCGTTTGCCGACGATGCTCGAGGGCGATCCGCGGCGCATCCGCATGGCCTACAGCCTGTTGTTCACCCTGCCGGGCACGCCCGTGCTGTTCTACGGCGAAGAGATCGGGATGGGTGAGAACGCCGAGATCCGCGGCCGCCAGGCTGTGCGCACGCCGATGCAGTGGTCGCGCGACAAGAACGGAGGATTCTCGGATGCCGCGGCTTCACGCCTGGTCTCGCGGCCACCGGGCGATGGCTTCGCGCCCGAGCACGTCAACGTCGCCGATCAGCTCGAGGATCGCGGATCGCTGCTGCATTTCTTCCGTGATCTGATCTCGCGGTACCGGATCTCGCCCGAGCTCGGCTGGGGCCGATTCGAGGTGCTGTCGCCCGAAGGATCCCGGGTGCTGGTGCATTCGCTGCGGGCAGACGTCGGGCGCATGGTGGCCGTGCACAACTTCAGCGATGCGCCGGCGGTCGTGGCCTTCGCCCTCGAGGACGAGCCCGACGGGGTGTCCCTCGTCGACCTGCTCGGTGCGGAGCGGATCGCTCTCGGCGATCGAGGGCGCGTTGAGCTCGAGGTGCCCTCGTACGGATACCGGTGGCTGCGGGTCGCACGGCCGGGCGACGGGCGGGTCACGTAAGACGGCGGGGGCGCAGAAAAGGGCGGGGGCGCAGAAAAGGGCCGGTCGGAGAGGCTCCCGACCGGCCCTTGTCCCTGCACCAAGAGTGTCCTGCAATCACATGTCGGTAGCTGCCACAGCAAAACAACTACCTTCGTGAACTCTATAACGGCCAGGTAACGAAGGCAAGGTTTCTCGTTATCTTTCTGTGATCTGGAGCGTCGCCCTCAGGACTGCGTCAGGGTGAAGCCGTGAACGGGGCGCAGCGTCTTGTCGAAATGCGCGTGAGCGGCGGTCAGCCAGCTGATGAGGAATTCTCGGGTGCGGCTGTCCGTCACCTGCCCGTCATCGGTGAAGAGGTCGTCGTACGACTGCACGTATGCCTCGGGCTGTGGGAGCACCGGGGAGGCGAGGAAGCTCAGTATGCCGCGCAGCTGCTGCTGCGCAACGGCTGTGCCGATTGCACCCATGGACGTCCCGATCACTGCCGACGGCTTGTCGGCGAAGCTGTTGTCGCCCCAGGGGCGGCTCGCCGTGTCGAGCGCGTTCTTGAGAACGCCGGGTACCGAGCGGTTGTATTCGGGCGTCACCACGATGATGGCGTCGTAGTCCACGATCGCCCGCTTGAACTCGGCGGCCTCCTCGGGGATCGCCGCGTCGTGGTCGGCAGAGTAGATCGGCAGGTCGCGGATCGGGATCTCGGTGAGAAGGAGGTCGGTCTGCGGTGCGAGAGCGATCAGCGCCCGCGCGAGGCGACGGTTGATCGAGGTCGAGGAGATGCTGCCGACGATCAGGCCGACGTTGTGGATGGTCATTGTTGATTTCCTTTCGTGGTGGTCAGATGCTGACGACCGTGCCGAGCACGGCACGGAGTCGGCGAGGATTCTGAACTCAGGCGATGACCCGGAGCGGCTGTTCGAGAAGACCCCTGAGCGTGGCGAGGAATCGGGCGGCATCGGCCCCGTCGATGATGCGGTGGTCGGAAGTGAGGGTGAAGCTCAGCGCACTGCGTGCGACGAGCTCGCCGCCGACGGGGATCACCTCATCGCGCACGGCGCCGACGGCGAGGATGGCGCCCTGGGGCGGGTTGATGATCGCGGTGAAATGATCCAGGCCGAACATGCCGAGGTTGCTGATCGTGAAGGTCCCGTCGCGCACCTCCGCGGTCGACAGCCTGCGCTCCGACGCCTTGCCGATGAGCTCGCGGGACGACGTCGCGATTGCCGTGACCGACGCGCGATCGGCGTCGCGGATGACCGGCACGACCAGCCCGGCGGAGGATGCGACGGCGATGCCCACGTGCACTCGTCCGTGCCGCAGCGCAGCTCCTGGCCCGTCAGCGTCGTACGATGCGTTCACCGCGGGGTGCGCGCGCAACGCGAGCGCGACCGCGCGCACGATGAGGTCGTTCACGCTCACCTTGACGCCGCTCTCCGCTGTGGCCTCGTTGATCCGCGCCCTCAGCTGCAGCAGCTCCCCGACGTCGGCCGATGCGGTCGCCGTGAAAGTGGGGATGGTCGTTGCGCTCTTCGTCAATCGAGAGGAGATCACCTGACGGATGCCGTCGAACGGCACGCGCGTGCTCTGTCGCGCGTCCGTATCCGCCGGTGCGGCAGGCACGAGGGCGGCGACCGGGATGTGCTCGTCGGCGGCCGTCGTGGCGCCCGTGGGAGGGAGGTCGGCGCGTACGATGCGTCCGCCGGGGCCGGTGCCGGAGACGCTGCTCAGGTCGATGCCCTGCTCGCGGGCCAGCCGGCGCACGAGGGGTGTGGCGAGGCGCCTCTCGCCGGGGTCTGCGGGGCTCTCGGAGGCGGCGGCGCTCTCGGTGGGTGCGGCGGTCCTGGTGGGCAAGTCGGTGACGGTCGCGGAGACCGCCTCTGCGGCGGGCGGATCGGCGGCTTCCGGCCCGGGGCCGCGCCCATCGTCCAGGCGAGCGATGGGAGTGCCGATCTCGACGTTCTCGCCCTCGGGGACCAGGATCTCGACCAGGATGCCCTCGTCGTACGCCTCCTGCTCCATCAGCGCCTTGTCGGTCTCGATCTCTACGAGGATGTCGCCCGGCTTCACCGCATCACCCGGCTTCTTGTGCCAGGCGGCGACGGCGCCCTCCGTCATGGTGTCCGAGAGCCGCGGCATGAGGATGTCGATCATGATCGTCCTTTCAGACTCGGCGCGCGACGGCGTCGAGGGTTTCGCGGATGGCGTGGACCGCGTCGTCGAGCGAGGGCAGTGCGGCGGTCTCAAGCGACTTGGCGTAGGGCATCGGAACCTCCGCCATCGCCACGCGGCGGACAGGAGCGTCCAGCCAGTCGAACGCCCCGTCTGAGATGGATGCGGCGATCTCGGCGCCGATGCCGTAGGTGAGCCAGTCGTCCTCCAGGACGACGGCGCAGCCGGTCTTCTTCACCGAGGCGATGATCGTGTCGCGGTCGAGCGGACGCAGGCTTCGCAGGTCGATCACCTCGACGTCGATGTCTTCGCCCGCCAGCAGCTCGGCGGCCTGACGCGCGATCATCGCCATGCGCGAGTACGCGATCACGGTGATGTCCGCGCCGGTCCGCGCGACATGGGCCTTGCCGATCTGTACGGGCTCCAGGTCTTCGGGGACTTCTCCGGTCGTGTTGTAGAGTCCCAGGTTCTCGAGCACCAGCACGGGGTCGTCGTCGCGGATTGCCGCGAGCATGAGCGCCTTGGCATCCGCCGGCGTCGACGGTGCGACCACCTTCATGCCCGGCACGAAGGCGTAGTAGAGCTCGATGTTCTGAGAGTGGGTCGCGCCGAGCTGCTGACCGCCGCCTCCGGGGGTGCGCACGACGAGGGGGACGCGCGCCTGCCCGCCGAACATGCCGTAGATCTTGGCAGCGTGATTGACGATCTGATCGAGGGCGAGCAGGGAGAAATTGATCGTCATGATCTCGACCACGGGACGGAGTCCGACCATCGCGGCACCGATGGCCGCTCCCGTGAACCCCTCTTCGGCGATCGGCGTGTCCCGCACCCGCTGGGGGCCGAACTCCTCGAGCATTCCGGCGGTGATCTTGTACGAGCCTTCGAATCGACCGATCTCTTCGCCGATCAGGAAGACGTCGGGATCCCGGTGCATCTCCTCTCGCAGCGCATCGTGCAGTGCCTGCCGATAGCTGATGACGCTCATGCTCGCACTTCCGCGGTCACGGCGCCCGGCCGTGCGGCGGCAGGGAATAGGGCCTCCCCGGGCAGACGCCGGGAGTCGTTGGGGACGGGTGTCGCGTACGTGTAGTCGAACAGCGTGGACGCCGCGGGATGGGCGCTCGCGTCGGCGAACGCGACCGCGGCGTCGACAGCTGCCATCGCCGCATCGTCGATCTCCCTCGCGGACTCCTCGCTGAGGAGCTCCCGCTCGGCGAGAGTGGCTGCGTACTCGGCGAGGGCGTCGCCCGCCAGCAGCTCGGCCTTCTCCGCGCGGGAGCGGTACGAGGCGGGGTCGACGACCGAGTGGCCCTTGAGTCGCTCGGTGATCGTCTCGATCAGGAAGGGCCTCCCCGACCGGGCGCTCGCCAAGGCCTCGCATGCGGCTGCGTGCACGGCGACGGGATCGTTCCCGTCGACGCGTGCAGAGGGGATCCGATACGAGGAGGAGCGCTTGAAGAGCTCGGGTTCGGCCGAGGACTGCGCGACTGTCGTACCCATGCCCAAGCCGTTGTTGCTGACGACGTACACGATGGGCAGTCCCCACAGGGCTGCGATGTTGAGCGACTCGTGGAACGCGCCGATGTTCGTGGTGCCGTCGCCCATCTGACACAGGACGGCCTCGGTCCCGCCCCGGTGACTGATCGCGAGTGCGGTGCCTGTCGCGAGCGGGATCTGCCCGCCGACGATGCCGTAGCCGCCCATGAATCGCGAGTCGGCGTCGAACAGGTGCATGGACCCGCCCCAGCCCTTCGACACGCCGTCGGCGCGTCCGTACAGCTCGGCCATCACCCGCTCGGGGGCTATTCCGCGCGCCAGCGCGTATCCGTGGTCGCGGTAGCTCGTGTACACGTAGTCGTCGGGTTCGAGGGCGGCCATCACGCCGACGACGGCCGCTTCCTCTCCCAGATTCAGGTGGCAGTACCCGCCGATCTTGGCCTCGGCGTACCCGCGGGCGGCCCGCTCCTCGAAGCGCCGGACCAGCACCATCTGCCGGTAGAACGCCAGTTCCGCCTTGCCGTCACCTCGCTGTGGCTCCGCTGTGCTGGTGCGCTGCGCCTTGGATCGTGTGGGCATGTGCCTGCTTCTCCCTGATGTGCGGGTCGGTGTCGCGAGAGCGCGTCTCGCTCGTGTGATCGGTGCGGGTGCGCATCCGATGAGCCGAGCGTGCGCGGCGTGGAGACGTCCACTCCCTGTATGACCGGGTGGGTCCGCCCGATGTGAGGTTGTGCCGTGCGCCTCACAAACGGCCGATCCGTCCGGTCGTTCTCAGTAGGCGCGAGGACCGCGCCGGGAACGGAGCGGCCACTCATGGGTCACATCAACATCGGCAAGGAGTACCCCGAGGTCTATCGGGCGATGGAGCGATTCAGCGTGCAGGCCGCCGCGGCGGCGGAGCAGGCCGGACTGGAGGGCCGGCTGGTCGAACTGGTGAAGCTCCGGGCGTCCCAGATCAACGGATGCGCCTATTGCCTGCGGTTGCACGCACGGGATGCGACGGCGCTCGGTGAGACGCCGGAACGCCTCGCAGTGCTCGCGGCCTGGTGGGAGTCGCAGTACTTCTCGCCTCAAGAGCGCGCCACCTTGCAGATCGTGGAGCAGGTGACCCTGATCAGCGACCGCAACCCGATGCCGGATCGCGGAGCCGACCTGGCCGCGCTGTCGGACTCCCAGATCGCCGCGGTCACGTGGTTGTCGGTGGCGATCAACGCGTGGAACCGCGTCGCCATCAGCAGCCATTACCCGGTCGCTCCCGGCCACTGATGCGCGCCGATCACAAATCGCGCACCTCTCCGGTCTTCATATGTAGGAGCAATCGGAGGTAGTGATGCGAAGGATACTCATCATCGGCGGCGGCTACGCGGGTTTCTACGCGGCCTGGCACCTGGAGAAGAGGGCCAAGGCGAAGGAGGCGGAGATCACGATCATCGAGCCGCGGCCGTACATGACCTATCAGCCGTTCCTCCCGGAGGTCGTCGCCGGGTCCGTCGAGGCGCGGCACGTCGCCGTCTCGCTGCGCACCAACCTGCGGCGCACGCGAGTCATCCCTGGTCGGGTGCTCGCCATCAGGCATGCGGACAGGTCGGTGACGGTCCGCATGCCTGACGGATCATCAAGAACGGTCGACTACGACATCGTCGTGATCACTGCGGGCGCCGTGACGCGCACGTTTCCGATTGAAGGGATCGCCGAGCACGCGATCGGACTCAAGACCGTTGAGGAGGCCGTCGCGATCCGTGACCAGCTGCTGACCGCGTTCGAGACGGCGGCGGCCCTGCCCGACGGCCTGGAGCGTCGCAGACTGCTCACTTTCACCGTGGTCGGCGGAGGGTTCTCGGGCGTCGAGGTGTTCGGCGAGATGCTGTCGCTGGGGTCGGCGCTGTTGAGGTCGTATGCGGAGCTCGACTTCTCCGACCTCAGCTTCCACCTCATCGAAGCGAGTGGCCGGATCCTGCCGGAGGTGACCGAGAAACCGGGCAGGTGGGTCGTCGATCATCTGACCCAGCGCGGGGCGATCGTGCACCTCGAAACGCAGATGGTGTCAGCGCGCGGGGGAGAGGTGGTCCTCTCGACCGGCGAGCGATTCGCGACGAATGTCCTCGTCTGGGCGGCGGGCAACGCCGCGAACCCGGTGGTGGCCACTCACACCGATCTGCCGGTGGACGATCGCGGGCTGATCGTCACGAGGCCCGATCTGCGCGTCGGCACCGCGGACGAGGTCATCGAGGACGCGTGGGCGGCGGGAGACAATGCGGCCATCCCCGACCTGGCGCTCGGCCGGGATGGCGCGCGTACCGTCCCGAACGCACAGCACGCGGTGCGCCAGGGCAAGCTGCTGGCGAAGAATCTCACGGCGGTCGTCCGCGGCGAGCTGCCGAGGGACTATCTGCATCACAGCCTCGGAACGGTAGCGACGCTCGGCTTGGGGTACGGGATCTTCCAGTACCGACGTCTTGTCGTCAAAGGGCTCATCGCCTGGCTCATGCACCGGGGGTACCACGTACTCGCGGTGCCGACCTGGAGCCGCAAGGTCCGCGTCCTCATGCTCTGGATCTCGGCATTCCTCTTCGGGCGTGACATCGTCTCGCTCGAGTCCGTGCAGGAGCCGAGGGCCGCCTTCCTCGCCGCCGTTCCTGCTGCGCCCCGCCCGATGCCCGGCCGCGGCGACGACGAGCCGGTGGAGTCACGTCGTGCGAGCTGACCGGCGCCACCCTCAGTCCGTCACGGACCGAGCGGGACGGTTCCTGCGCGAGCGCACCACCCTCGGGCGCAGCCTCGCCGCCGCCGTCGCGGATGCGAAGCGGCGTTCCGTGCCCGTGCACTGGACGAACCTCTTCGGGGTGATCACCATCGCGAGCATCGCTGTGCTGTTCGTCACCGGCGTCGCGCTGATGTTCGTGTACTCGCCCTCCAGCGAGCCGGTCACCTACCACGGGCCCTTCGCGCCACTCGAGGGCGCGCAGGTCTCAAGGGCGTTCGACTCCGTGATGCGCCTGTCCTTCGAGGTGCCCGGCGGGCTCCTTCTGCGGCAGCTGCACCACTGGGCGGCTCTGCTCGTCCCGGCATCCATCATGATCCAGCTGCTCGTGAGCTTCTTCACGGGCGCCTTCCGGCGCCCGCGCCGAGGCAGCTGGGTCGCCCTGTTCCTCCTGCTCGTCGCGGTGCTCGCCGGTGGATGGAGTGGTTACGCGCTCCCTGACGACATGCTGTCGGGGTCGGGATTGCGCATCGTCCACGGAATCGTGCTCAGCATCCCGCTGGTCGGGACGTGGATCGCGTCCGTCCTCTTCGGCGGCGAGTTCCCGAGCAGGATCATCGAGAACCTCCACCTGATCCACATCGCCATCGTGCCGGTCGCCATCCTCGTGCTGATCGCCGTGCGAGCGAGGTCCGCATACCGCAACAAGCCGCCGCAGTTCGCAGCAGCCGGGCGTAAGGAGCGCAACGTGGTCGGCATCCGCTTGCTGCCCAACGCCGCCCTCCGCGCCGGTGGGCTGTTCTCGATGGTCCTCGGACTGCTGGTCCTGATCGCCGCAACCGTGCAGATCAGCCCGGTGTGGACGTATGGGCCCGCGGATCCGGGCAACGCGTCCGCCGGCAGTCAGCCGGACTGGTACACGGGGTTCCTCGACGGGGCGCTGCGACTGGTGCCCCCGAACTGGGAGTTCGTGCTGTTCGATCGCACCTGGGCGGCGGCGCTGCTCGTACCGCTCGTCGTCATCGGCGTCTTCCTCCTCGTCGTGGCGGTCTACCCGTTCCTCGAGGGATGGATCTCGAAGGATGCACGCGAGCATCACATCCTCGATCGACCCCGCAACGCCGCGACCCGCACGGGCATCGGAGTCGCCGGCATGACCTTCTACGGCGTGCTGTGGCTGGCCGCCAGTGCCGACATCATGGCATTCGTGTTCAGTCTGACGTTCGAGTCCGTCATCACGACCCTGCAGATAACGCTGATCGCCGGCCCATTCCTGGCCTTCTTCGTCACCCAGCGCATCTGCCTCGCCCTGCAGAAGAAGGACCGCGACCTGGTGGAGCACGGATTCGAGACGGGCAGGATCGTGCGTCTCCCTGGTGGCGAGTACATCGAGGTCCACGAACCACTCGACGACTACGAGCGCTGGCGTCTCTCGGCCCACACCCACCCGGATGCGGTCGATGCGCGGCCGGACGAGGCTGGACGACTCCCCGTGATCGAGCGTGTCAGGGCGCGGGTCGCGAGGTGGTTCTACTCCGACAGGATCGAGCAGCACGTCCGCGCGGGCATAGAGCCCATCCCGGTACGGACCGTCGAGGGCGGGGACGAGAAGGAGAGCATCAAAGCGGGGTGACGACATCTCGCTTTGATGAGCCGGCTCAGCGGCCGGCGCGCACCGGAGACGCCGCGTCCCTGCGCGGGTGGCCGAAGTACATAACCTCCCAGATGGCCTCGTCGGCGAACGACTCGACGAGCGTCGAGCCCGACCAGCGTTCGATGGTCAAGTCGCCGACGAAACGCAGGTAGGCGCCGTCGAAACGGATCAGCCGCGCGGCGAGTTTGCGCCATCCGCTCATCTGCTCCACGAACGTAGCGGCGACGAGATCCCGTCTCCTGGCGAACCGCACCACAAAGCGCTCCCTGCCGTCGTCGTAGGAGTACTCCGTGACTCCCGCGATCGGCTTCCTGGTCTTCGGGTCGATATACACGTCGGATGCTGTGAAGCGCACATACTCGGCCCGGTCGGCGACGATCTCGCCGTCCTTCGCGAGCATGAAGATCGGGATCTCAGCGAAGTCGTACTTCTCGTGGGACGTGATGTAGGAGGCGATCACCGAGTAGGGACCCGCTTGGCCGCGAGCCCAATACCAATCGTTGATGATCGTGGTCATGCCGACATTGCCCCAGTTGTGGTCGTGGTACCCCACGCCCGTGGCATCCGAGCGCAGACCGTCCACCTCGTAGTATCCGGAGACCCTTCCCTCCGGAACGGCCGGCAGCCATGAGAACTCCAGGTCGCGCTTCTCGCCGAAGACGAGGTAGCCGGTGTCGGGACGCCACGGACGGAGGGTCGCGTCGAGCGACACCTTCACCTTCACGTCGTCGATCTCGACGTCGATGTCGTAGTGGGAGAGGTCGCCGACGAAGCTGTTCCGGCCGATCTGCACGTCAGCGTTTCGGCGCCCCGCCTCGTAGGTGCCGGCGTCGTAGGTGCGGATGAAGCTCTTGCTCGTCCCGTCCGGCAGATCCAGGTTCAGCCGGATCATGGGCGATAGGGGCTTGCCCGGTGTCGACAGGTCCTTCGTCATGAAGATGATCACGAGCTTGGCGCCGTCGTCCAAGTGCGCGTCGAAGTACCACCACTCGTATGTTCCGCGACGACCGTCAGTGCGCGCGCCATCTTCCTTCGGGACGATCTCGTCGCGGGAGATCCCGATCCGACGATAGTCCTGATCTGTATTCGCGATGCTGGCGGTGTGCGGGGTGCTCACGATCGTCTCCATTCGCGGCCTCGTCCGGGCCGTTCACGAATATTGACCGGGCGGGAGCGTGTTTCGTGAGGTCAGTTCCACAGCGAGAGCTTGTACGGGTTCATCATCATCCGCACATCGACGATGAGACCGTCGGCCACGTCCAGGGTGACGATGCCGTAGATGCGTCCGTCGTCCCACAGCGCGAATCCCGTGCCGTCGTGGGTCTCCTGCTCGAGCACCGTGGTGTTCGGACGCTTGTGGAGCGCGCCCAGAATGAACCGGGCGACCTTCTCGACGCCGAAGACCGGATTGCGGGCGGCCGTGACGATTCCGCCGCCGTCGGAACGCAGCACGACGTCGGGGTCGAGCACGGCAACGAGGCCGGCGATGTCGCCCGCGCGAGCTGCGGCGGCGAAGGCCCTGACCACTTCTTCGTGCTCGGCATGGGTCGCTCGGCGACTGCGACTGCTCTGAACGCGGCGTCGCGCGGAGAGGGCCAGCTGACGACAGGCCGGTGCAGACCGGCCGACGACCTCGGCGATCTCGTCGAACGGCATCGCGAACACGTCGTGGAGCACGAAGGCGACGCGTTCCGCCGGCGTCATCGACTCCAGGACCACGAGCAGCGCGGTGCTGATCGACTCATCGAGGGTCACGCGGTCCAGTGGATCCAGAACCCCCTCGTTCGGGGTTCCGAACGCGAGGGCAGGCACCGGCTCCGGCAGCCACGGGCCGACGTACATCTCGCGCCGCTGTCGTGCTGAGGCCAGGATGTTCAGGCACACCCGACTCGTCGCCTTCGTGAGCCATGCCCGCGGCACCTCGATCGCCGCCCGATCCTCGTCGCTCATCCGGTACCAGCGGATGTACGTGTCCTGCACCGCATCTTCGGCATCCGCGACTGTCCCCAGCATGCGGAAGGCCAATGAGACGAGGTGTCTGCGTTCGCCCAGCACATCGTCCTGGAGCCCGCCGATCGGCGTGATCGTCATGTCTGCGCCCTCTCCTCTTGCTCATTAGACCGCGCAGCCGCTCCGAATGTGAGGTTTCGGCTCACATTTCATCGCGGTGCACGGTCCTGAAGGTATGAACGCAACACCCTGTCGCACAGGCCGCCCGAAAGCCGGCTCGTGAAGATCTTCATCGCCGGTGGCTCAGGAGTCATCGGAAGCCGCCTGATCCCGCCGCTCGCTTCCGCCGGGCATGACGTCGTCGCTTCCACTCGTCGTCCTGAGAATGTCCAGTTCATTGAAGACCGGGGTGCGCGCGGCGTCGTCGTCGATGTGTACGACGCGCCGCACATCGCGGATGTGATGTGCGGCGCCGCGCCCGACCTGATCATCCATCAGTTGACCGACCTCAGTGACTTCGACCTCGAGGCGAATGCGCGGCTGCGTCGCGCGGGCACCGCCAACCTCGTCGCGGCGGCGCGGCAGGCGGGCGTCGAGCGGATGATCGCGCAGAGCATCGCGTGGGCATATGTCCCTGGCGAGACCGTCGCCGATGAGAGCGTGCCGCTCGTCGAGAACACGGCGGTCGCAGTGATGGAGGAGCGTCTACGGGGGATGCCACGGACCACCGTCCTGCGCTATGGCCGCTTCTACGGCCCGGGCACCTGGTACGCCGAGGGCGGCCGGATAGCGAATGCCGCCGCTGCCGGACTTCTTCAGGCGACCCCCGCCATCGCGTCGTTCATTCATCTCCACGACGCGGTGACGGCGACCGTCCAATCGATCGACTGGCCCGACGGCGTCTACAACGTCGTGGATGACGAGCCGGCAGCGGCGACCATCTGGGCGCCGGTGTTCGCCCGTCGGCTCGGCGCCCCCGAACCTCGCGCATTACCGCTCCAGCCCGGCGAGGTGCGGGGCCGGCGCGTGTCGAACACGAAGGCCCGCGCGCGAGGCTGGTCGCCGGTCTACTCGACGTGGCGCGACGGCTTCCCTGGCGCCGACTAGTCACGACAGCTTTCGAGTGACCGACAGCATCCGTGGCGCGGGCGTTGGAGGGCCTGACGCGGCGGCAAAGGTGAGGGCCGGTCGGAGAGGCTAACCGACCGGCCCTTGTCCCTTTGCACCAAGAGTGTCCTGCAATCACATGCCGGCAGCTGCCACAGCAAAACAGCTACCGTGCAAGCACTGTATAACGGCGAGGTAACGACAGCAAGGGTTTGCCGTTATCTTTTCGTGATCGGACACGCGCACGATGGTCGCGACAAGATGGAGGCATGCCAGTTCCCCGCCGTCGTGATCGTGGCGTGATCCTCGTGCTTCCCCGGCGGCGGCTACCGCAGGCACGCCCCGCACGAGGCCGAGCCCGTCGCCGAGTGGCTCTCGGGTCTCGGCTGGACGACCCGGGTCGTACGTTATCCGGTGCTGACGCGGCATCCTGGACCGCTCGCTGCGGTCCGACGCGAGATCGCGGCCGAACGGGCGCGTGGGGCGCACACCGTCGGCGTGGTCGGATTCTCGGCCGGAGGACACCTTGCGGGACACGCCGCACTCGCTCCGGATTCGTCGCCCGACGAGCGGCCGGATTTCGCTGTTCTCGGCTATCCCGCGGTGAGCCTGGTGCACCACCCCCACCCGGGCTCCCGCAGCGTTCTCGTGGGCGACCCGGGTCCCGAAGAGACGGCGCTCGAGCTCTCGCTCGAGCGCCTCGTTGCGCCGGGTTCGCCCCCGATGTTCGTGTGGCATACCGCGGGCGACCGCGTCGTGCCCGTCGAGCACAGCTATCTGCTGGGCACCGCGCTCGCGGCCGCGGGCGTCGGGCATGAGCTGCACGTCTTTCCCGGCGACGTGCACGGCATCGGCCTGGCAGTCGATACGGATGCCGCGGCCTGGACATCGCTCGCGGCCGCCTGGCTCGACCGCCGCTGACGGCCGCTCGGCGGCGCAGCTCGTGCAGCGCAGTCGGGCTTGACCAGCCTCGGGTGATGTGTACAGTGTGAACATAACACTCGCACACTCGGAGGTTCCGATGCAGAGCACGACCCAGAACGCCCTCCCGCCCGTTGTGGACGCCGAGACGTGGCGCCGTGAACTCGCCGAGCTGCGGGTGCGCGAGAAGGCTGCCACGCGCGAACTCGACGCGATCGCGGCGCAGCGCCGGCGGCTGTCGATGGTCGCGCTGCCCGAGTACACGCTCGTCGGCGAGGACGGCCCCATGCGCCTGGCCGACATCTTCGAGGGCCGCTCGCAGCTCATCACGTACCACCACATGTGGTTCGAGGGAAAGGAATGGCAGTGCCCGGGCTGCACCGGCTTCACGTCGCAGTTCACGCGGCTGGAGTTCCTCGAGCCGTACGACGCGCGCTTCGTGATCATCACGCAAGGGCCGATCGACGAGGCCCTGGCCTACAAGGAGAAGACCGGGAACCGCATGGAGTGGTATTCGACGGCAGACAGCCCCTTCGGTGAGGACATGGACGCGCCGAAGGGCGGCGGGTTCGCGGTGAACGTGTTCCTCCGCGACGGCAACGACGTGTATCGCACATGGCACACCGACGGTCGCGGCACGGAGCAGCTGGCGCACACCTTCCCGCTCATCGATCTGCTGCCCTACGGCCGCCGGGAAGCGTGGCAGGACTCTCCGGAGGGATGGCCACAGGCCGAGACTTTCGACGGCTGGCTGACCTCGCAGCAGGTCGCGCAGTACTACGGAACGCACACGCCCGTCCGCTGAGCGTTCGTCCATCGGCCAGGATGGACTCGATGAATGAACCCTCCGGCCGGCGTCTGGCCCTCTCGAGTGTCCTGGCCGGAGCGCTCTGGCTGATCGTGGCCGGGGCTGCCTGGGGCTTGCGTCAGCTGCCCGGAGGTCTGCCGCAGCTGGCCAACCTGGTTCCGGCCATCATGCCGCCCACTGTCTGGACGTGGCCCGGCGCCTGGCCGGCAGCGATGGTCGTGCTGGGTGGCCTCGCGATCGTCGTCTGCCACGCGCTGTTCACGAGGCTCGCGCGCCGCGGGGCCGCGACATCCGGTCTCATCGGCGGGTGGTTCGCGACCGCTGCGGCAGGTGCGACGGTCGGACTCGCTCTCGACTTCGCGGTGGCCTGGAGCTCGCTGTCGATGTTCGGTGCGCGCGGTCTTCTCGGCGGCGCGTTCGGCGTGGCAGCCGCGTCCGGGGCGCTGTGGGGGCTGGCCGCGGGATGGATGCCGGGGCTCGTCGCCGCGCGCGAAGCACCACGCGGCGCGGCGGAGACGGGCACACCCGTGATGCGCCCATGGATCTGGGCGGCCGCCGCGGCATCGGTCGTCATCGTCCTCGTGGCGGGCCTCGGGGGTGATGACGCCCGGCGTCTCGACATCGAGGCGCAGGTCGAGGCCACGCGGCAGGCGCAGGCCGAGGCGGCTAGGGGCATCGGCGCACCGGTCGACCCGAACGCGGAGGGGGATCCCGTGCCCGCGCAGGCAGAGGCATCCGTTCCCGACGACGCGCAGTGGTGCACGCCCGAGCGCGCCACGCTCCTGCTGGGAGGCGGGGACGCCGCCACCGGGCACCGTGTGCAGGCCGTGCAGCTGATGAACTTCTCGGAACAACCCTGCGTCGTCGAGGGCTACCCCGACATCGCCTTCGGCGACCAGAACGGGCATCTGCTCGACGTCACCATCGCGCGGGGCGGCTCGTTCATGACGACGGACTTCGGTGCGCAGCGCATCGAAGTGCCGGCGGGCGGCTCGGCCGTCACGTACCTCGGCTGGGATGCGGCATCCACCCACGGCGCGCTCGTCGGTGCGACGCTGCACGCCGCCCCTGTCGTCGGCATGACGCGCGACTCGTGGCCCGTCGAGCTCGACATCGTCGAAGGGGCGACCGTGGCCGTCACTGCGTGGCAGCTCGATGACGGAGGCTACGCGGGCCAATAGCTCGAGGTCCTCGGGCTTCAGCGGCGCGGGAGCGGATTCTCGACGAGCAGCCGGCGGTTCTTGGCCACGACATCGGGCGACAGTCCGGCGATGATCTCTCCGAGCGTCACGCCGCGCAGCGACTCCAGCCATGCCTCGTGGGCGCCACGCATCGCCACCGCCAGTGCGCACGGGCGCGTGCAGTCCTCGGGCCGCGCGCTTCCGCGTCCCTGCTGTCGCAGTTCGCGGCACACGTACGGATCCGAGATGCCGTCGACGGCGGCCACGACGTCGAGGAGGCTGATCCGGGATGCCGGCCGCGCCAGGCGGAAGCCCCCGCGCGGTCCGGTGCTGCCGGTGAGGATCCCGCCGCGCACCAGCTTCGCGAGCTGCTTGGAGAGGTACGGGTTCGGCACGCCGAAATGCTCGGCGAGCTGCGCACCCGAGATCGTCGAGTCGGTGGGGAGCTGTGCGAGCACAGCGGCGGTGTGCAGTGCCCATTCCGTGGTCTCGGGAAGCTTCACTTGTCCAGAGTATCGGTCCTGGCTATCGTGGACACTAAATATCCATAATAGGAGATCTCATGCGCAGTGCAGTGGCAGGCGGTACCGGTCGGATCGGAACGCTGGTGGTGGAGCGGCTTCGAGCTCGCGATCACGAGGTGGTCTCGCTCAGTCGGGGGCAGGGCGTCGATCTCGTGACGGGTGAGGGCCTGGACGGCGCGCTCGCCGGGATCGACGTCGTCATCGACGTGAGCAATCCGGCCGTGGCGGATGTGCCGACGGCGGAGCGGGTGTTCGCCGCGGTGAGCGAGAACCTGCTCGCCGCCGAGGCGAGGGCCGGGGTCGGCCACCACGTCGCGCTGTCCATCGCGGGTGCCAGCCGGGTGCTCGGCAACCCGCACTACTTCGGCAAGCGCGTTCAAGAGCGAGTAGTGGCGACCGGTCCGGTGCCGTACACGACCGTTCCGGCGACGCAGTTCCACGACTTCCCGGCGATGATCGCCGACTGGAGCACCGTCGACGGTGTCTCGCACGTGCCGCCGCTCCTGCTGCAGCCGATCGCGCCGGAAGACATCGCCGGTGTGCTGGTCGAACTGGCCGAGGGCGAGCCGCAGGGGCGCTACGCCGACGTCGCGGGACCCCTGACGGAAGATGCCGTCGACATGGCGCGGCGCACGCGCTCAGCCCGACGAGACGCCCGGCCGATCCGAGCGAGCTGGCAGGGCTCGGCGCTCGGGGTCGAGTTCGCCGGAGAGGTCCTGCTGCCGGGCGAAGGTGCGCGGATCGCGCCCACGACCTTCGACGAGTGGCTCGCCGCGATCTGACCCGGAGCTCGACGGCGCCGGGGCGTCAGTACCAGTTGGTGGCCTGCGAGTGCCCCCAGGCTGCGCACGGCGTGCCGTACGCGCGCGAGATGTAGTCCAGGCCCCACGCGATCTGCGTCGCGGCGTTGGTCTGCCAGTCGGCCCCGGCTGTGGCCATCTTGCTGCCGGGAAGGGACTGCGGGATGCCGGTGGCACCGCTGGAGTCGTTGTAGGCCTGGTAGTTCCAGTTCGACTCCTTCTGCCACAGCGAGTTCAGGCAAGAGAACTGGTCGCCGCCCCATCCGTAGCGGTCGGCCGCCATCGCCTGAGCAGTCGCGCGCGCACCCTCGGGAGTGTTGGCCGCCGCCAGGGCGGCTGCAGCCGCTTCGGCCTGGCGCTGCGCCTCGGCGGCCGCTGCGGCGGCGGCGGCCGCGGCCTCTTCGGCGGCTTCTTCGGCGGCGCGCTGGTTCCGTACCGCTTCCAGCTGCTCGCGCAGTTCGGTGACGCGCGCGGTGACCGTGCGCGTCTGGGCGGTGACCTCGCCGGCTGCGTCGGGGAGTAGCAGCAGCGGAACGATGTCGAGGCTCGCCAGCCCGGCGACCGCCGCGCGCAGTCGAGTGGTGTCGATCGCGGTGCGCTCAGCGCCGAGATCGAGGCCCGAGCCGACGATCTCGGCATCCACGGCGTCGGCGTCGGCCAGCGCGAGTCTCGCCGTCTCGAGCGTGGCATCCGCGTCGGCGGCGATGTCGCGGAGCGACTCGGTGGCCGGCAGCACGCTCGCGGCGGCGGTGACGGCTGCCGACGAGGCGGTCAGCGGCGACGCGGCTGCGGCGGCGACAGCAGGCGGCGCCAGGAGGACGCCCGCGGCGGCAAGGATGCCGGCGGCGGCGCCGACGGCGATCACAGGCCGGACGGAGCGGCGGCGGGTGCGGAGCGTGCGGCGGGTAGGAGTGGACGAGGGGTCTGAGAGCATGACGAACGTACGATCCTTCGGGTGTTCCGCGCGAGCACAGCCGTGCGGGGCGCCCTCGGGTCGGACGCACAAGTCCCCGAGTCTGCGCCGCCGGTCTGGACGAGTCCTCCGGTTTTGCTGGACGAACCGTGTAAGCGGCCGCTCGTTCAGGGCGGATGCCGGGGCCACCGGCATCCGGAATCCGTCAGCTCTTGCGGTGTGCCGCGTAGTAGGCGAGGAGCGCGCGAGTCGAGGCATCCTGGGCCGCCAGAGCCTGCTGGTCGCCCTCCACCGCGGGGGCGATCTGCAGGGCGAGCTGCTTGCCGAGCTCCACGCCCCACTGGTCGAACGAGTTCACGCCCCACACCACGCCCTGCGTGAAGGTGATGTGCTCGTACAGCGCGATGAGCTGACCGAGCACCGCGGGGGTGAGCGCCGGCGCGAAGATCGACGTGGTCGGCTTGTTGCCGGCGAACGTGCGCGCCGCGACGAGTGATCCGGTCGTGCCCTCGGCCTCGACCTCTTCTGCGGTCTTGCCGAACGCGAGGGCCTTGGTCTGCGCGAGGAAGTTCGACAGGAACAGCCCGTGCACATCGCGGCCGTCGTCGGCGAGCGGGTACGCCGGGTTGGCGAACGCGATGAAGTCCGCCGGGATGAGGCGCGTGCCCTGGTGGATGAGCTGGTAGAACGCGTGCTGACCATTGGTGCCGGGCTCGCCCCAGAACACCTCGCCCGTGTCGGTGGTCACGGGGCTGCCGTCCCAGCGGACCGACTTGCCGTTGGACTCCATCGTCAACTGCTGCAGGTATGCCGCGAAGCGGCTCAGCTGCTGCGCGTAGGGGAGTACGGCGTGCGACTGCGCGCCCAGGAAGTTCGAGTACCAGACGTTCAGCAGGCCCATGAGCACCGGCACGTTGCGCTCGAGCGGCGTCGTGCGCACGTGCTCGTCGACGGCGTGGAAGCCCGCGAGCAGCTCGCGGAAGACATCCGGTCCGAGCTCGATCATGAGCGACAGGCCGATCGCCGAGTCGACGGAGTACCTTCCGCCGACCCAGTCCCAGAATCCGAAGGCGTTGTCGGTGTCGATGCCGAAGGCCGCGACCTTGTCGAGAGCGGTCGAGACGGCCGCGAAGTGGTGGGCGACAGCATCCGTCTTCTGCTCGTCGCTGTCGTCGATGGCGCCGGCGGCTTCGAGACCCGCCCAGAGCCAGTCACGGGCGAGTCGCGCGTTGGTGAGCGTCTCGAGCGTCGTGAAAGTCTTCGAGGCGACGATGAAGAGGGTCGTCTCGGGGTCGAGCCCCTTGGTCTTCTGCGCGAGGTCGGTGGGGTCGATGTTCGACACGAAACGCGCCTGTATGCCGGCGGTCGCATACGGCTCGAGCGCGGCCGACACCATGACGGGGCCGAGGTCCGAACCGCCGATGCCGATGTTGACGATGTGCGTGACCTTCTTGCCGGTCACGCCGGTCCACTCGCCGCTGCGCACGCGGTCGGCGAAGGCCGTCATCGCGTCGAGCACTGCGTGCACGTCGGCGTCGATGTCCTGCCCGTCGACGACGAGCGCGGGGGTTGCCCCGGCAGGGCGACGCAGCGCAGTGTGCAGCACGGCGCGGTCCTCGGTGGTGTTGATGTGCTCGCCGGCGACCATCGCGGCATAGCGCTCCGCCACGCCGGTCTGCTCTGCGAGGCGCACCAGCGCGGCGAGGATCTCGTCGGTCACGAGGTTCTTCGACAGATCCACGTGCAGATCGGCGAGATCGCAGGTCAAGCGCTCGACGCGCCCCGGATCGGCGGCGAACCAGCCCCGCAGATCGGGCGAGAACGAGTCGCGGATGCTGCTGAGCTCAGCCCAGGCGGAAGTGGCGGTGGCATCGACGGGCGCAGTCACGTCCTTTACCGTACTCGGAGCTGAGTGCGCGTTGGTTTCACGATGCTCACGGTGCAGGTGTGCTCGCTGTGAGGGGAGGGGCCCGAGCGGCGGTGTCGCAGAACTGGTGACATCGAGCCGCCGAGTCGCCCGTGCCGAGACACGGTCCCCGCCGGTGTCAAAGAAGATGTGACTGTCCGCGACGGGAAGCACCGCTTCTGTGACATGAGATCCCGCGCGGCATCGCGGACCGCACGGCCAGGTCACCTAGGGTGAGCGCATGCCGGTGAGTCAGACCCGTCGCGCGCGCGCCTCGCGCCGTCGTGCTCGCCGCGTCGCCGCGGCCGACAACGACCTCACGCTCGACGAGTGGGTGGCGATCGTCGAGGCGTGGGGATCATGCGCGTACTGCGGGCTCGCGGACGGGCCGTTTCAGAAGGACTGCGTGCTGCCGATCTCTCGCGGCGGGCGCTACACGTTCGAGAACGTCGTTCCGGCGTGCCGCTCGTGCAACGCGAGCAAGAGCAACGACGAGGTCACGGGGTGGCTGCGGCGCAAGCGCCTCGATGAACGCGCCTTCCTGCTGCGCCACGTCGAGATCCTCGCCGCGTGGCGCGGTTCGGCACCTGCTCCCTCGCCTTGATCACGGGGCGACGCCTCCGGGTCGTGCCAGCAGCGCGATGCCGTCCAGCACAGCGCGGTGGGTCGCGGGGGAGGCCAACACCCGGAAGTGCCCCCGGCCGGTCACGGCGATGTTCGTCGCTCCGTCCAACGCGCTTCCCTCGGGGATATGCGGATCGTACGGCCCGAACACCGACACGATCCGGCCGTTGATCGACGTCTCGCGCCCGAGCATCACGATCGTCTCGTCGTCGGGCAGGAAGGCGCGGATGCTCGGGTCCGCGAACAGCAGCCGGGCGCGGCGCGCGCCGCCGAACGGTGTCGCGACGGCGACGAGCCCGAGCAGCCCGAGGGAGGGGCCTCCCGCCGGCGGCGTCGCAGTGGCCGCGGCATCCGCGGGGTCCCCGCCTGCCGCCGCTTCGGCCGCGGCGTCCATCGCCGCCCCCGAGCGCACGAGCACGTGCTTGCCGATGAGCCCGCCCTTGCTGTGCGCCACGAGCACACGTCCCGCGGCGGGGGGCGGTGATTCGGCGAGAACGCGCGTGAGCCGCTCCGCCGTCTCGGGGATGCTGCGCCGGTTCACGCCGAGTCCGTGCACGACCCGCACGCGATACCCGGCTGCGGCGAGAGCGTCACCGAGCGGGCGCAGGAAGGTCCAGTGCTCGTACACACCGGGGAGCAGGTACACCTCGGGACGCGCGGCGTCACCGCGCCGCCATGCATCGGGCGTCGCCCGCCGACGACCGACGGCCCAGGAGAGCGACAGCACGGCGAGCTGCCGTCGCAGTGCGTAGGCGTAGTCGGCCGCCCACCACAGCGCCCGGCGCAGGGGGCCGGCGCGGTCGCCGGCGTCCGGCGGTGCGTGGGTCATGCGCGAAGTCTAGGAGCCGCCGGCGTCAGGTGGCCGAAGATTCCGCCTCCTGCGCTGCGGCCGCCGGTGCCGCTGTCGTGCCGCGCACGCCGGTGATGGCGGACTCCACCACGGCGGCGGCGAGCGCGTCGATGACGGGTGCCGGCTGCCACTGCACCGGACCGTGGACGGCGATCTCGGCGAAGCCGTGGACCGCCGACCAGCACGCCCACTCCGCGTACGGGCGACGTTCGGGATCGAGGGCTCCGGCATCCACCATCTCGTCCAGGGTGTCCAGCAGCAGCTGGAACGGCGCGACCACCGCATCGCCGAGCGTGACGATGTCTTCGTTCGGCTCGGTGTCCTGGGTCGAGAACGCGACCTCGAACCAGCCGCGTTCGGCGCGCGCGAAGTCGATGTAGGCCAGGCCCACGCGACGGAGTCGCTCGACGGATGCCGCGGCCACGGGCAGCTCGGACGGCGTGGCCGCCACGCGCTCGCCGATGGCCGTGGCGAGGGCGAGCTGGGCCTCGGCGGCGACCGCGCGGACGAGGTCCTCGCGGTCGGCGAAGTGGCGGTACGCGGCGTTCGGCGAGACACCGACGGCGCGGGTCACCTCGCGCAGCGTCACAGCGCCCGGACCACCGGTACGGGCAAGCTGCAGTCCCTCGTCGATGAGGGCACGTCGGAGGTCCCCGTGATGATAGGTGCGCACCAGTGGAGTCATTGCGTCGCCCCGCTCAAGTGTGTACGGTGTGAACATCGAATGTGCACGGTGTCCACATTCACCGTACCCCTCCCACTTGCTGTTGCCGAATCCCACACGCCCGAGGAACCCCATGAGTCAGCCCACGCCCGAGTCGCCGGCGTCCACCGAACCGCTGCAGCCGGCGCCCGGACCGGGAACCCTGCGGGCCTTCTACCAGGTCCTCATCAACACCGCGGTCGCCAACGTCACATCGAGCTACCTCTGGTGGGCGCTGACATTCTGGGCCTACCTCGAGACGAGGTCGGTGCTCGCGACGGCCATCATCGGCGGCTCGTACATGCTGCTGGTCGCGCTGCTGGGTGTGGTGTTCGGCGTGATCGTCGACCACATGAAGAAGAAGGCGGTCATGGTGCTCTCCAGCGTCGTGACGCTGTCGACGTACCTGCTGGCCGGAGCCCTGTACCTGTCGTTCCCCGAGAGCGTGCTCGTGAACTGGGGCGGGCCCTGGTTCTGGGTGTTCGCCGGCGTGATCCTCATCGGCGGGGTCGTCGAGAACATGCGCAACATCGCGCTGTCCACGACGGTGACGCTGCTCGTGCCGGGGGACCGCCGCGACAAGGCGAACGGACTCGTGGGCACGGTGCACGGCATCGCGTTCATGGTGACCAGCGTCTTCTCCGGCCTGTCGGTCGGCCTGCTCGGCATGGGCTGGACCGTCGTGATCGCGATCTTCGCGACCGCCATCGCCCTCCTCCACCTGCTGTTCGTGCCGATCCCGGAGCGAGGCGTCGCCCACGTGGAGGGCGAGGCGCCCAAGGGCTTCGGCTTCCGCGAGGTGATTCCCGCGGTGATGATCGTGCCGGGGCTGCTCGCGCTGATCCTCTTCTCGACGTTCAACAACCTCGTCGGCGGCGTCTTCATGGCGCTCATGGACCCGTACGGGCTGACGCTCTTCTCGGTGGAGATGTGGGGCATCATCCTGGGCATCACCAGCTTCGGGTTCATCATCGGCGGCGGTCTGGTCGCGAAGTTCGGCCTGGGAAAGAACCCGGTTCGCACGATGCTGCTCGTGAACATCGGCATCGCGCTGCTGGGCATGACGTTCGCCATCCGCGAGGTGTGGTGGCTCTACGCGGTCGGGATCCTGGTCTTCATGTGCCTGATGCCGATCGCCGAGGCATCCGAGCAGACCATCGTGCAGCGCGTCGTGCCCTACGAGAAGCAGGGCCGCGTCTTCGGGTTCGCGGCGAGCGTCGAGTCGGCGGCGGCCCCGGTGTCGGCCTTCCTCGTCGGGCCCCTCGCGCAGTTCTGGCTGATCCCGTACATGAACTCGCAGGCCGGGCAGGACTCGCTCGGCTGGCTGCTCGGCGAGGGCGAGGCGCGTGGCATCGCCCTGGCGTTCGTGGGCGCGAGTCTGGTGCTCCTGGTGGTCGTGCTGCTCGCGTTCGCGTCGAAGCCGTACCGTGAACTCTCGGACGCGTACGCGGCCGCCCCTCCGTCGCTCCACGCGGACGCGGACCCGGATGCTGTCGCCGAGGCAGCTGGCGAGGTCGAGGCCGTCGACGCCGCGCCGGCCGAGGAGCGCGTCACCGACGCGGTCGGCGACGCCGGAGATCACATGCGCTCGAGCGTGCGCTGACTGACGCCGGGCTCAGCCGAGCTCGGGGGTGCGCGGGGGAGGCGTGCGGCGCGGGCGCAGCGCCTCGAACGCGGCCGCCCATGTCAGCAGGTCCGGGTCGGCGTACGCGGGCCCGGCGAAGGTCAGGCCCACCGGCATCCCGATATCGGCCATCGTGCCCATCGGCACCGTGACCGTCGGGATGCCGAGGTGGCGGATCGCGAGGTTGCCGTTGGCGACCCAGACCCCGTTGCGCCACGCCGCCTCGGCCGACGTGTCATGCACGTCGGCGTCGGCCGGCCCGACGTCGGCGACGGCCGGGAAGAGCACCCCGTCGAGGCCGTGCCGCGACATCCACTCCTCCAGGTCGATCCGGCGCGTCTGCTCCAGCCCCCGGACTCCCGATTCGAGCTCCGGGATCTGGGCGAACGACGCGTACGGGTGCTCCCGCACCTGCGCGGGATAGGTCGCGATGTCGTCGTCGAACCCGGTGTACCGATCGGGGAGGGCACCCCGCGGAGGCGGGAAGATCGCCGCGCCGTCGACGATGTCGAGCCGGTCGAGCGCAGGGTCGCCGTTGGCGCGGAGGAAGTCGTCCCACGCCCAGGCCGAGAGGTCGACGATCTCGCGCCGGAGGAACTCGGGGCTCACGAGCCCACGGGTCGTGATGGTGGGGGCACCGGGCCGGTCGCCCTCATAATTGGTCACGACCGGGAAGTCGACCTCGACCACCTCGGCCCCGGCGGCCTCCAGATCGAGCCGCGCGGCCCGCCACAGCTCCATGACGGACGGGCGGGTCTCGATGCGTGTCCCGGTGGGTCCGCCGATCCCGCCGTCCGGATTCGTGCCCGCCTCAGGGTCCGCGTTGACGTACATGCGCGGCACGCCGAAGCGCCTTCCCGCGAGCGCAGCCCGGGCGCCGTCGGCGTGGGAAGGTGCGAGCGCCGGGTACGACGCCGGGCGGATGGCCGAGGCATCCGGAATCGGCACCCACGGCTGCGCACGCCAGAAGTCGCCGCGCGCCTCGGGGTCGTCGGCGACGAGCACGTCGAGCACCGCGAGCAGGTCCGCCATGGTGCGGGTGTGCGGCACCACGACGTCCATCGTGGGAACGAGCGGCCAGTTTCCGCGCACCGAGATGACGCCCCGCGACGGGGTGTAGGCGCAGAGCGCGTTGTTCGATGCGGGTGCGCGCCCGCTCGACCACGTCTCTTCGCCCAATCCGAATGCCGCGAAGGATGCCGCCGTCGCGGTGCCCGAGCCGTTGGACGACCCCGATCCGAACGCTGAAGTGAGGTAGTCGGCGTTGTAGGGGCTCTCGGCGCGGCCGTAGAGCCCGCGCTGCATGCCGCCGTTGGCCATCGGCGGCATATTCGTCAGGCCGAGGAGGATGCAGCCCGCCTCGCGCAACCGCTCGATCGAGAACGCGTCCCGCTGCGCGACGAGTTCGGCGAAGGCCGGCGAGCCCGCGGCGACCGTGAGCCCGCGGGCAAGGAACGAGTCCTTCGCCGTGTAGGGGATGCCGTCGAGCGGGCCGAGCGTGCGCCCCTCGGCGCGACGATGGTCGGATGCCTCGGCCTCGGCGCGCGCCTCCGGGTTGCGCACGATCACCGAGTTGAGGGCCGTGGCGGTACCGGGTTCGTCGTAGGCCGCGAGACGTGCGAGGTAGGCCTCGACAAGCTCGACGGCGGTCACCTCGCCGGACTCGAGCGCGGCTCGCAGCTCGGCGATCGACTTCTCCACGACGGGGAACGGTGAGGTCATCGTGCCACCGCCGGCTGCTGCTGGGTGATGCAGTGTATGCCGCCGCCGCCCGCGAAGATCTGCCGAGCGTCGACGGTGACGGCGCGGCGGCCGGGGTACACCGCCTCGAGGATCGCGCGCGCCCGGGCGTCGGCCCGCTCGTCGCCGAACCCGCACGCGATGATGCCGCCGTTCACCAGCAGGTGGTTGACGTAGCTGTAGTCGACGAACCCCTCGTGGTCGCGGAGGGCGTCGGGTGCCGGGAGGTCGATGATCTCGAAAGGGCGGCCGGCGGCATCCGTCTGCTGTCCGAGGAACTCGCGCAGCGCGCGTGAGACCTCGAAATCCGGGTGGTCGGGATTCTGCTGCGCGTGGAGAAGGAGGCGGCCCGGCGTCGCGATCGTCGCGACGATGTCGACGTGTCCGTTCGTGCCGAACTCGTCATAGTCGCGGCTGAGGCCGCGGGGAAGCCATACGGCCTTCGTGGCGCCGATCGTGCGGGCAAGCTCCGCCTCGACCCGCGCCCGGTCGGCGAAGCGGTTGCGCCGCGGGTCGAGCTGCACGGTCTCGGTGAGCAGCACCGTTCCCTCGCCGTCGACGTGGATGCCACCGCCTTCGTTGACGAGCAGCGAGCTGACCAGCTCGGCGCGGACGAGTTCTGCGGTGAAGCGGGCATGCGCGGCCGCCTTGTCCCAGTGGGCCCACTCAGGCGCGCCCCAGCCGTTGAAGACCCAGTCGACCGCGCCGAGCACGCCCTGTCGCTCGTCGTCGACCACGAACGTCGGACCGTGATCACGGAACCAGAACTCGTCGACCGGAGTCTGCACGGTCTCGATGCCGGAGGAGAGCAGGCGCCGCGCGTCGTCCGTCCGCGAGGGGTCGACGAGCATGGTCACCGGCTCGAACTCTGCGACGGCGTTTGCGACCGCGCTCCAGGCGGAATAGAAGCGCTCGTGCTCGGCCCGGTTGTCGCCGAGCGTCGGGCCCTCGGCCGGGAAGGCCATCCAGGTGCGCTCATGCGGATCGCCTTCGTGCGGCATCCTCCAGGCCATCGCGTGCCCCTTCGCATCGTGTGGTTGATCGGCTCACCATAATTGATCTAGCGATCAATAGGGAAGATATCTACACTGGCGAGACGATGTCAAGCACGCAACCCCGCCCGCGCTCGCGCAAGGCCCCCGCCGAGCGAGCGGCCGAGATCGTCGGCGCGGCCACGGCGATCGCACGCGAAAGCGGTCTGAGCGCTCTCACGCTGCGTGCCGTCGCCGACCGTGTGGGCGTAGCGTCCGGACTGATCGCCCACTACCAGCCGTCGATGGACGACCTCGTGGCGACCGTGTACACCGACCTCGTCGACGACGAGATCCGCGACGTGGAGCGCATCCTCGACACGCGACAAGGCCCGGCCGAGCGACTCGCCGCACTGCTGGCGACCCTGATGGATGACGGCCGCGAGGATCTGACCGTGGTCTGGGTCGAGGGGTGGGCGATGGCGCGGCGCAACGCGGCGCTCGCCGAGGCGGTGCGCACGCAGATGCAGCGCTGGCAGAGGCTCGTCGAGGGTCTCATCGCCGACGGATGCCGCCAGGGCCGCTTCACCACGAGCGACCCCGGTGCCGTGGCCTGGCAGCTCATCGGCATGATCGACGGGCTCAACGCCCAGTCGCTCGCGCGAGGCACCGACACCGCCCGATTCGCCGCGCGCACCGCGCGAGCGGCCGAGGTGCTGGTCGGCGCCGCCCCCGGAGGCCTCGCGGTGGAGAGCATCGAGGCGCACCGGTGAGCGCGGGCGGCGGCAGGATGCGGGAGCCATGGGATCGTCGGTGACCTCTCGCGAACTCGACGCGCCGATCGTGGTCGAGTTTCCGCTCCGCGGTGAAGGGTGGATGGCGGTCACGACGCCCGCCGCGCGCATCCCCAGCCACGGCGTCGACCTGCTGGGGCAGCGCTACGCCTACGACTTCGTGAAAGTCGACGAACGGCCGGGCGTGCGCGTGCATCCTGCCTCGACGTTCGTCGCGTCGACGATCGGCGGCCGCACGAACGAGTACTACGCGTGGGGGGCCGAGGTTCACGCCCCGCTCGACGGCGTGATCGTGGCCGCGGTCGACGGTGTGTCCGAGCGTCGCTGGATCAATCCCTTCCGCGAGGCGGCACGCCAGATCTGGAACGGGATCACCTTCCGCCCCGAGAAGATCCCCGCGATCCTCGGCAACCACGTGATCCTCAAGGCGAACGGCCCGCGCGAGGTGTACGCGGGATTCGCGCACCTCGTGCCCGGCAGCGTCGCGGTGCGCGCGGGGGATGAGGTCGCCGCGGGCGAGGTGATCGGTCGCGTCGGTCACACCGGCAACTCGACATCACCGCACCTCCATTTCCAGCTCATGGACTCGGCCGACCTCATGACCGCCGCAGGCATCGCGTGCGCATTCGCGGGCTACGAAGTGCGGGCGGGTGACGGGGTGTGGACGCGCGTCGAGCGCGGCATCCCGGGTCGCCGCGAGAGGATCCGCTCCCTCGACTGACGGCGCGGCTACCTCGCCGGCGCTCCGCGCGCAAGCCCCGTGCCGCTCCGGGAGCGCCGTTCTACGTTCGCATCGAGGCATCACCCGAGCGAATGGAGGACCCCATGTCCAGCCAGCCGATTCCCCCTATCGTCCCGCCGACGGGCGACGACGACGATCTCGCAGCAGACGAGGACGTCCTCGCTGACGACGACCGGCCGCTCGACCCCGATCTCGACGACGACCGGCTCGACAGCGCCGCTGCCGACGAGCGCGCGGCCACCGAGGGCACTCTCGACGCCGACGACCGCCCGTGACGGTTCGGCGGGCGTTCGGGGCCGACCGCCCGGCGGAGGGCAGCACGACGCCCCGCCGGGCGGCGAACCGGGCCAGGATGGATGCATGAGCGCGATCCCCTCCGTGACACTGAACGACGGCACCTGGTTTCCCGAACTGGGGCTGGGAACCTACAATCTGCGCGGCGAGGAGGGCATCGAGGCGATGGTCGACGCCATCGGTTCGGGCTACCGGCTGCTCGACACCGCGGTGAACTACGAGAACGAACGCGAAGTCGGCGAAGCGGTGCGGCGCAGTGGGGTCGATCGTGACGACCTGCTCGTGACGACGAAGATCCCCGGCCGCCAGCACGGCAGGCAGGAGGCGGTCGACAGCGTCAAGGGGTCGCTCGGGATGATGGGTCTCGACCGCATCGATCTGCACCTGATCCACTGGCCGAACCCGAGCGTGGGCCGGTACGTCGACACCTGGCGCGGGCTGATCGAGGCGCGGGACCAGGGTCTCGTCCGCTCGATCGGCGTCTCGAACTTCACCGAGGCGATGCTCACCGAGCTGATCGAAGAGACCGGCGTCGCGCCCACGGTCAACCAGGTGGAGCTGCACCCGTACTTCCCGCAGGGGCCGCTTCGCGCGTTCCACTCCCAGCACGGCATCCGCACCGAGAGCTGGAGTCCGCTCGCGCGGCGCACCGAGCTGCTGAACGAGCAGCTCCTGCGGGAGCTCGCGGCGGTGTACGACGTGACTCCGACGCAGATCGTGCTGCGGTGGCACACGCAGCTCGGCAGTACGCCGATCCCGAAGTCGGCCGACGCCGACCGTCAGCGCGAGAACGCCGACGTGTTCGGCTTCGAGCTCACCGAGGATCAGGTGGCGGCGATCAGCGCCCTCGAGCGCGGCCGCCTGTGGGGCGGCGACCCGAACACGCACGAGGAGATGTAGGCAGCAGCGCCGGAGCCGGGCGCCGGTGCGTCACGACTCGGTGTGGCCGAGGTCGGGTCGCGCGACGAACTCGACTCGGGTCCGAGCCGCCTGCAGTTCGAGCACGATGATCTCGTTGACCCCGGCGCGCACCAGGGGCGCGGGAACGTAGAGCGTGTGCTGCGGGCCCCGCGACCAATAGCGGCCGATGTTGACGCCGTTGATCCACACCGAGCCCTTGCCCCAGTCGCGAGTGGAGAGGAAGAGGTCTGCGGGCTCGTCCCGCACGAACTCGCCCACGCCGAACGCCGGCCCGGCAAGCACTTCGGCCTCGGTCGCGGCGGCCGACGCGGCATCCCGCACCGCCGACAGGTCGTTCAGATCCAGCGCCATCGCCTGCCACCGCGCCGGCGGACGGCCGTTCAGCAGGGCCGGCCCGATCAGGCCCTTGGCCTCGCCGATGCGCGCACCGTAGTTCACGCGACCCTGGTCTTCGAGGAGGATCTCGAGCGTTCCGCGCGCGCCGGCGGGGAGCGCGATCGCGTGGTCGTGGTGATCGCGGGCGAGGACGCCGACGGGCGCGCCGTCCACGGTCACGATCGCCCGGTCGCGCACCTCGGCGAACTCCAGCACGCCGGTACCGGCCTCGTCGATCCCGGTGCGATACAGCGCGAAGCCCTCGAAGCCGCCGAGCTCCTCCATCGTCGGAACGTGGTCGAACGACGCCCATGTGCCGAGCGACTCGACGACCTGCGCGAGCGGGACGACCGAGGTGAGGCGGGCGTCGAGGACGGGGGCATCGGATGCTTCGGCCGGCACGTCCTCGTCGGCCAGAGCGGTGTACCGGCTGAGCACTTCGCGGAACGCCCAGTACTTGACTGTGGGATTGCCGGCCTCGTCGAGCGGGGCGTCGTAGTCGTAGCTGGTGACGAGCGGCTGGTACACGCCCTTGTCGTTCGCCCCGTTGGTGAACCCGGCGTTCGTGCCCCCGTGGAACATGTAGATGTTGACGGACGCGCCGGCACTCAGCAGATCGTCGAGGTCGCGTGCGGACTCCTCGACCGAGGTGGTGTGGTGATGCGCTCCCCAGTGATCGAACCAGCCGTCCCAGAACTCGGAGCACACGAGCGGGCCGTCGGGCTGATGCTGTCGCAGCGTCGCGAGACGCTCGAGCGATCGCGAGCCGAACGAAGCGGTCTTGTGCAATCCGGGAATGCTGCCGTTCTCGAGCATGTCAGGCGTGGGCTGGTCGACCGTCGTGAAGGGAACCGTGAGGCCGATGTCGCGATTGAGCTCGACGAGCTTCCGGAGGTAGACGGGGTCGTCGCCGTATGCGCCGTACTCGTTCTCGATCTGCACCAGGATGACCGGGCCGCCGCGATCGATCTGGCGGGGGACGAGCACCGGCGCCAGCTGCCGCATGTACGCGTCCACCGCGGCGAGGTACTGCGGCTCGTCGCGGCGCACGCCGACCGTCCCCGAGGTGAACAGCCACGCGGGCAGTCCGCCGTTGGTCCACTCGGCGCAGATGTACGGCCCGGGTCGCACGATCGCGCGCATGCCCTCGGCGGCGACGTCGTCGAGGAACCGCCCCAGGTCGAGCCCGCCGGTGAGATCGAACTCGCCTTCACGCGGGGCGTGCGCGTTCCAGGCGACATACGTCTCGATGGTGTTGAGACCCATCTGGCGTGCCTTGCGGATGCGGTCGCGCCACTGGTCGGGATGGACGCGGAAGTAGTGCAGCGCTCCCGACAGGATGCGGAACGGCTGCCCGTCGAGCAGGAAGTCGTCATCACCGATGCGGAAGTCGCTCATTCGTTCTGTGTGTCCTGTCGTGCCGGTGTCATCTGCCGAGGTCGCGCGCGCGGGCGAGCGAACCTCGCGGAGCCTAGCATCGCCTGCCTCTCGTCGACGCGCAGCTCACGCGTCGGGAAGGGCGTCCAGCCACTCCGCGAACGTCTGCCGCCCCAGCGTCGCTCCAGGCGCCGGAAGCAGAGCGCCGCGGCGCAGTGCGTGCCCGTACGCGCCGGGTAGGTCGACGGCGGCGACGGGGCCCCGGAAGCCGACCGCGTGCGCGTACGTGCGGACGATCTCGGGGAGATCCTCCTCACGTGGGCCCGCCAGGTCGGCGGCTCTACCGGCGGGCTGCCCCTCGGCGAGATCGAGCAGGTGCTGGGCGACCTCATGCACCGCGATCGGCTGCACGCGCCCGTGCGGCACGACGTGGACGCCGGCGCGTCCCCGGTGGAACAGCATCGCCGCGTACTCGTGGAACTGCGTCGCGCGCAGCACCGTCCAGGGCGTCCGCCCGTTCGCGATCAGTCGTTCCTGCACGAGCTTGCCCGCGTAGTAGCCGTCGGGTGCAGCATCCGCACCCACGATGGTGAGGGCGAGATGATGCGGCACGCGCGCGCGGCGTTCGGCGGCGAGGAGGCTCTTGGTGGCTCCCGCGAAGAACGACACCGACACATCCGGCTTCGATGTGGTGACATTCGTCACGTCGATGACGGCGTCGACGCCGTCCAGCGTTCCGGCCAGCCCCGCACCGCTCAGCAGCTCGACTCCGGTACGGCGTGAGAGGACGACCACCTCGTGCCCGCGTTCATGGGCGGCCGCCGTCAGGTGCGTGCCGGTGAGTCCGGTGCCGCCGGCGATCGCGAACTTCACGGCGTCCTCTCGGGTCGGTCCTGCCTGGACCTCCATCGTCGCTGACGGGCGCCGGCCGCGGAAGCGTCAGCTGAGGCGCTCCAGCCACTCGGTGAACGTCTCTGTGCCGAGTTCGGCGCCCGGGGCCGGTAAGGCGAGCCCCGCTCGCATGCCCTTCATCTGCGGCCCGGGCAGGCTGACGGAGGGCACCCAGCCGCGGTGCCCGATGCGGCCGGCGTAGGCCTTGACCATGTCGTCCAGTCGTTCCTCGCGCGGTCCGGCGAGATCTGCCACCCTCCCGCGAGCGGTGCCGGCAGCCAGCTGTGCGAGGCGGGCGCCGACCTCGCGAGCCGCGATCGGCTGCACGCGCGCTCGCGGTGCGAGGTGGAACGGTCCGACGTGGCCGCGCTTGAACAGCTGTGCCGAGAACTCGTGGAACTGCGTGGCTCGGAGGATCGACCAGGGCACGGAGGATGCCTCCACCACCGCTTCCTGCGCGAGCTTGCCGGCGTAGTACTCGTGGGGAATCCGATCGATGCCGACGATCGACAGCGCCACGACGTGCCGGACGCCTGCCCGCGCGGCCGCGGCGACGAGGTTGCCGGTGGCCGTCTCGAAGAAGCGAGTCGCCTTGCGAGCCGACAGCGTCGACACGTTGGCCGCATCGACGACGGCATCCACGCCGGTGAGGGCGGCGTCCAGTCCGGTGCCGGTGAGGAGGTCAACGCCGGAGCTGCGGCTGAGCGCGATCGCGTGGTGGCCGGCTGCGCGCACGGCTTCGACGGTGGGGCGGCCCACGACGCCGGTGCCTCCCGCCACGGCGATGGTGAGCGGACGCGGGGAGTTCGGGGATTCGGTCATGTCCCCTCGACGATGGCCGAGCGCGCGGCGCTCGTCAATCCCGCGCCCGGGAAGGTGCGGGATGACCGTGAGCCCTCCATTAGCGTGGAGCCATGGCGACCCCTTCCGGCTCCACTCCGTTCCACGCGCTCACCGATTACATCGCGCTTCCCCGAGTGGAGGCGCTGGCGCTGTCGCCGGATGGCCGGACCGCCGTGCTCACCGTCGCTGCGCTGAAGAAGGATGCGACCGGCTACGAGCGGTCGCTGTGGGCGGTGCCCTCTGACGGCAGTGGTGCACCACGGCGTCTCACCCGCTCCGCGAAGGGCGAGAGCGGTGCCGCCTTCACCTCCGGCGGCGACCTGCTGTTCGTGTCCGCCCGCCCCGACGAGGACGGCGACGGGGAGTCCGGGCAGCTGTGGGTGCTTCCGGCCGCGGGCGGCGAGGCGCGGCCGGCGACCCGCTTGGCCGGGGGCGTCGACGGGATCGCCGCCACCGCCGAAGCCAGTGAGCGGGTCGTGATCGCGGCATCCCTCCTGCCCGCTTCCGACTCGCTCGAGGCCGACGCCGCCCTGCGCGCACGACGCAAGGAGAAGAAGGTGTCGGCCATCCTGCACGACGCCTACCCGGTGCGGTATTGGGACCACGACCTCGGCCCCGCGCAGCCGCACCTGCTCGCGCTGGATCTCGACGCCCTCGCCGACACGATCGCTGCGGTGGTCGCCGAGACGGCGGGGGAGGATGCCGCGGATGCCGATGCCGACGCCGACGCCGCGCCTGCATCAGAGGCCGCCGCATCCGATGACGAGCCCTATCCGGCGACGCTGCCGCGCCCGCGCGACCTGACGCCGAAGCCGGGTCGCTCCGCCGACCACGCCGAGGCGGCGCTGACGCCGGACGGCGAGACGCTCGTGGCCTCACTCGAACGACACGAGCAGCGCAGCGGGCGGCGCGTGATCGTGCGCATCGACACGGCGACCGGTGCGCAGGTGACGCTCTTCGACGAGGTGGGCGTCGACTACGAGATGCCCGTGATCAGCCACGACGGCACGCGGCTGGCGTACCTGCGCACCGAGAAGAGCACGCCACAGGGCCCGACCGACTACGAGTTGTGGGTCGCCGGCCTCGACGGCTCCGCGGCGCGCCGGATCGCCGAAGGATGGGACCGCTGGCCGAGTTCGTTCGTCTTCGATGCGGATGACTCGGCGCTGATCGCGACGGCGGATTCGAACGGTCGGGGGCCGGTGTTCCGCATCCCGCTGGACGGATCGACGCCCGCGCAGCTCACGCACGATGACTTCGCGTACTCGCACATCGCGGTCGACCGCACCACCGGGGCCCTCGTCGCCCTGCGCTCGTCGTGGGTCGTGCCGCCGCATCCGGTGCGCATCGCACGCGACGGTGCCGTCACCCCGCTGATCACTCCGGCGCCCGCGCCCACCGCACCCGGCACCATGACCGAGGTCGAGACGACGGCTGAGGACGGCGCGCGCGTCCGTGGGTGGCTGCTGCTTCCCGATGGCGTGTCGGCGGATGCCCCGGCCCCGCTCCTGCTGTGGATCCACGGTGGTCCGCTGAACAGCTGGAACGCGTGGAGCTGGCGATGGTCGCCGCTGCTGGCGGTCGCGCAGGGCTACGCGGTGCTGCTGCCGGACCCGGCGCTGTCGACCGGCTACGGGCTGGAGTTCATCGCCCGCGGCTGGAACAGCTGGGGAGGCAAGCCCTACACCGACCTGCTGTCGATCACCGACGCGGCGATCGAGCGCGACGACATCGACCAGACGCGGACTGCCGCGATGGGCGGATCGTTCGGCGGCTACATGGCCAACTGGGTCGCCGGGCACACCGACCGGTTCCGCGCGATCGTCACGCACGCGAGCCTGTGGGCGCTGGACCAGTTCGCCGGCACGACGGACGGATCGGACTACTGGCAGAGGATCTTCACACCTGAGGCGATGCTCGAGCACTCACCTCACCGGTTCGTGCGCGACATCCGCACACCACTCCTCGTGGTCCACGGCGACAAGGACTACCGTGTGCCGATCGGCGAGGGCCTGCGACTGTGGTCCGAACTCGCCGAGCACCACGCCGACGAGGACGGGCGGATGCCGCACCGTTTCCTGTACTTCCCGGACGAGAACCACTGGGTGCTGGGGCCCCAGCACGCGATCGTCTGGTACGAGACCGTGTTCGCGTTCCTCGCCGAGCACGTGCGCGGCGAGGAGTTCGTCCGGCCCGAACTGCTCGGCTGAGTCCGAGGCGCCCGCTCCCGGCTCACCGGCAGCGGTGCCGGCGGCCACCCGTACCGTCGACGGAGGACCGGTCTCAGGGCGCGTGTCGGATCTCGCAGTCGCTGCCGGGTGACAGGATCGCCTCATGGCCGTCGTCGTAACGCACGACCAGCAGCGGATTCGCCTCGCTTCCGCGGACCTCGACGACCTCGCCGGCGCGTTCGGCCGCACCGACGACTCGCCCGTGGATGATCACGCGGTCGCCCACACGTGTCTGCATGCGGACCACCTCCTGGCGGCCACGATACGACGCTGGCGGCGCGTTGTGTAGGGCCGCAGGGATCAGATCTGGGCGCCGTCGTCGTCGCGGTTGTCGAGGCCGACGTTGCGCCCTCGCCACGACTCGTACGCCATGAGCCAGCCGATCGATACGGCGGCCGCCAGCACCACCCCGAGCAGCAGGTTTCCCCAGATCAATCCGAAGACGATCCCGAGCGTGAACATGAGCGCCGTGCCGAACGCCCAGCCGGAGTGCCCACGGGTCCAGCCTCTGCCCCTCGATGCCATGGCCACAGCCTACGGGTCCGCGGGGCGATCGGTAGGTTGGAGGCACCGACCGCGCGATATGAAACGGATGTCATGGCCCTCAACGTCAGCCCGCTCACTCTCGGCACCTCCGGCCTGGGCCGCAACACCGAACCGGGTTCTCCCGAAGAGGAAGCCGCGGTGGCGATCGCCGTCGACCTCCTCTCCAGCAGCCATGGCTTCGCCGACACCTCGAACAACTACTCCGGTGGCCGCTCCGAGGCGATCCTCGGTCTCGCGATCGCCCGCATCGGCCCGGATGCGGCGACCAGGGTGATCTCGAAGGTCGACGCCGACCCCGAGAGCGGGGCTTTCGACCGGGAGCGCGTGCTGCGCTCGTTCGACGAGACGACCACGCGGCTGGGTGTGGACCGCCTTCCGCTGCTGCACCTGCACGACCCGTACACCGTGACCTTCGAGGAGGCGATGGGCCCAGGCGGGGCGGTGGCGGCACTGATCGAGCTTCGAGAGTCGGGCCGCGTCGACGGCATCGGGGTGGCTGCCGCGCCCGTGCCGCTGATGGCCCGCTACGTCGGCACCGGAGTCTTCGACGCGGTGCTGATCCACAACCGCTTCACGGTCGTGGACCAGTCCGCCGCGCCGGTGTTCGCCGACGCGCAGGAGCGCGGGATGACGGTGTTCAACGCGGCCCCCTTCGGCTCCGGCATCCTCGTCACCGGCCCTCGCGAGGGCGCGATCTACGACTATCGCCCCGCGACGCCGGACCTCATCGCGTGGGTCGAACGACTCGAGAAGGTCTGCGTCGCGCACGGTGTCTCGCTACCCGCGGTCGCTCTGCACTACTCGCTCCGTTCGCCGCTGGTCGATTCGACCGTCGTCGGGGTCGCCTCTCCGGGTCGCCGCGCACAGCTGGACGATCTCGCCGCAACGCCGATCCCTGAGGAGCTGTGGGACGAACTCGAGGCCCTCGGCCCGGCGCCGTCGCCGATCGACGACAGTCGCTACGCCTGAACCGCGCTGCGTCCGTCCGGTGCGACAGGCTCGCGCCATCGCACCGGACGGCGCGCGTCAGTCCTGCGCGGGGTCGATGGAGATCATCCAGTCGATGCCGAACTTGTCGGTCAGCATCCCGAACTTGCCACCCCACGGCGGGGTGTCCAGCGGCATGACGATCGTCCCGCCGTCGGCGAGCTTGTCCCAGTAGCCCTGAAGCGACGTGTCGTCGTCGCCGCTGACCGACACCGAGATGCCGGCCGGCTTCTGATACTCCATCCCCGAAGGTGTGTCGGCCCCCATCAGGACGAAGCCGTCGGGACTGGTGAGCTGGGCGTGCATGATGAGGTCGTTCTCGGCGGGGTCTTGCACCATGCCCTCGTACTCGCCGAACGTGTTGACGTCGAGGTCGCCCCCGAACACGCTCTGGTAGAAGGTCATGGCCTCGCGGGCCTCGTTCTTGAAGGACAGGTACGGGTTGAGGCTGGGCATAGTGAACTCCTGGACGTGGAAGATGGATGCCGCGCCCGGCCGCGTGGCCCGACCCAGTGTTCTCCGGGCCTCCGACATCCGCAAGGCTGCCCGCGCGACCGGCGAACGAAAGCCGGTCGACGGCGCGGATCAGCGGTTGCGGTGCTCTTCCGGGTGCAGGCGCGGACCACGGCGCGGTTCATGGACGCCGCTCGCGCCGATCAGCCGGATCACGCGCTGACGGTGACCTGACCACGGTGCCAGGAGTTTCAGCATCCCGTCGTCGTCCACGCGGTGACCTGTCAGCGCATAGCCGACCTCGTGGGCGAGGTGGTAGTCGCCGACGCTGACCGCATCGGGATCTCCGAACGCGCGGATGCGTGTCTCGGCCGAGGTCCAGGGACCGATCCCGGGCTGGCTGATCAGCACGCGGTCCACGGCCTCCCCGTCTTCGGCGGCGTGCAGGGCGCGAACGAGCGACTCACCCCGGCGTGCCGCGCGCACCACGGTCTTGGACTGCGGGGGCTCGAGTCCGGCCCGATGCCAGGCCCACGACGGAACGTGCTGCCAGCCCTCGATCGTCGGCGGCGCGAACATGGGTGTGGGTGTGGGGCCGGGCGCGCGCTCGCCGCACCACGTCACGATGCGGCGCCACGCGCCGAACGCCTGCATGCCCGTGACCTTCTGCTCGAAGATCGCGCTGACCAGCGCATCGAACACGAGATCGGTGCGCGAGAGCCGGATGCCGGGGTTGCGGCGGTGAGCGTCGGCGATGAGCGGATGCCGCGACGCGTCGAAGTCGCCCGGCTCGTCGTCCGCTCCGCACAGCGCCGGCAGCCTGCTCAGCGCCCATTCGCGTCCGGGGCCCCAGGCGGCCCCACGGATGACGCCGGGGTGGGTCTCGCGGATCGCGAGTGTCGCGATGCCCATCGGCGTCCTGCTCGCCCACCAGATCACCGACCCCGAGGCCGTCATCGTCGGGTCGCCGGCGCCGTGGCGCTGGTAGAGCACCGTGCGTCGAAGATCCAGCGGATGCCTCGGCCGGTACTCGGTCTCGAGCGGCCGGCCGTGGTCGGGTCTGGGGTCGCGCGCACCCCTGCGTGAGCGTTCGGCGTACGCCGCGGCATCCCTCGTCCGAGGAATGCGCGAGAGCGACGTCGTCATGCCCTCACCCTACGCGCCGCCTTCCGACATCCCGTCTCGGGCCCGCCTGGTCCGCGCGGGTCAGAAGCGGTCGGGCGAAGGCGTGCCGTGGCCGTAGCGGATCACGACGTCGGCGTGGCGGTCGAAGCGGTAGCCGACGCCGCGCACGGTGCGCACGATGTCTTCGTAGCGGCCGAGCTTTGCCCGCAGACGCCGCACGTGCACATCGATCGTGCGCTCGCCCGGCGCCTCCTCCTCGGTGGCGCCCTGCCACAGCGACGTCACGAGTTCGGTGCGCTCGATGGTGCGGCCCTCGCGCAGCACGAGGTACTGCAGCAGTTCGAACTCCTTGAAGGTGAACGCAGCGGACTCGCCGTCGATCAGCACGCGCTTGCGCGAGATGTCGACGACGACGCCGCCGGCGTTGCCGTCCTCGTCCTCGGGCTCGTCCTGCTTGGTGCGGGCGATCGCAGACGGCTCATGCAGCGCGAGCCGGACGACGTCGACGTCGCGACCGCCGGCGCCCACCGGAGCGAGGGCCACGGTGGCGTACGTCTCGGCAGCGGGCGCGAGCTCTGCGATGGTGCGACGGAGTGCGTCGACGAGGACGCCCAGGTTGACGCCCGCGGCCGCGGCCTTGGCCTCGTCGAGACCGACGTAGAGCGCGAAGCCGCGCGGGGCGGTGCCGGCGGGAAGGTTGCGGCCGGCGGGCTGAGCCGGCTCGGGGGTCGGTGCTGCCGGTGCTTCGACGCGGGCGGGGTGGTTGACGGCGCGAAGGTGGCGGGCGGTATCGGCGGGGCGGTCGAGGATGGCGGTGGTCGACATGATGATGGTCCTTGCGGGAGGAACCCGGTGTGCGAGGTACGGGTTCGGATGTGCTGCGGCCAAGATCGGCCGGGGCCTGAAGAAGGCCGGTGCCCGACGGTGGGCTTGTGTGCGAAGCGACAGCGGGCGTGCGTGATCGACGCGCGGTCCCGGTGCTTCGGGGGACATCCTCGACCGTGTTCAGAAACGGGGAAGGTGTCCGGCGGGGGTCACCGTGCTAGTGGCACATTCGACAACACATGACGACGCCACCGGCCATCATCATGCCGGCAGTCCCGTTCGCCTCCCAGGCGGACAGAGAGCGTGCGTTGTCAGTCATGTGGCTGATTATGACGGAATTGGTCTGAATGCGTCAAATCGCACGGATGCCGCGACCCGATGATGACGCAATTTGACAGATTGCTCACTCGCTGCCGATCGGACGGGCGCCGTCGTCGCAGCCGAGGAGCGGGCCGCATTTGTTGGCGGATTCGACAAACTACTTGCATTCGGCTGGCCGGTGTGCCTAACATGCCTGTCGAAGCGCTTCGCGAAGCGCTTCGACATCCCTACCAGCGACATCTTGAGACGACGAGGTCGGCATGGCGAACATCAACGAGGTGGCTGCGGCCGCCGGGGTGTCCATCAGCACCGTCTCGTATGCGCTCAGCGGCAAGCGGCCCGTGGCAGCCGACACGCGTCGTCGGATCGAAGAGGCGGTGAGAGAGCTCGGCTACAGCCCGAACGCCGGCGCGCGGATGCTCGCCGGCCGCCGCACCCAGATCTTCGCCCTCACCGAACCGCTGCGCAAGGACACCCACGCGCCGACGCACATGGCGTTCGTGCTGGCCACCGCCGTGGCGGCGCGTCGGCACGACTACGACGTGCTGCTGCTGACCGACGAAGAGGCCCAGGCAGGCATGCGCCGCGTCGCGGCGAACGGCCTGGTCGACGCGATCCTCGTGCTCGACGTCGCACCGCACGACCCGCGCGTCGAGCTCGCCCGGCAGATCGCGACGCCGACGGTTTTCATCGGCATCCCGAACGACAACGACGGGCTGGTGTGCGTCGACCTCGACTTCGAGGCGGCGACCGCGCTCGCGGTGGATGTGCTCGCCGACGCCGGGCACACCTCGCTCGGCCTCGTCGGTCAGGCGCAGACGGCGTACGAGATGTCCAACTTCCCGCCCCGCGTCCGCGCGTCGTTCATGGCACGGGCCGAGGAGCGCGGCGTCGCCGCGGGATACGGGACCTCCGGCGGCAAGCGCGTGAGCCGCACCGCGGCTCGCGCATCGGCCGCGCGCCTGCTCGAGGAGGGGGCAACGGGTCTCGTTCTGCACTGCGCCGAGGAGGCGCAGGCCTCGATCCTCGCCGAGATCGCCGAACGCGGGCTGCGCGTCCCCGAGGACGTCTCGGTCGTCGCCGTCGGGGCGTCCTTCGACACGGCGGGCCTCGCCACGCCGATCGACTCGATCCCGCTGGTGCCCGAAGCATCCTGCGAACTCGCCGTCCAGCTCGCCGTACAGGCGCTGGACGAGTCCCCGCCCGAACCGGGCATCCGCTACATCCCCCCGACATACCTCGCCCACGGATCGACCGCACCGCCGGGCAATTCCTCCGTGATCACCGCGCTCGGCTGAACGCGTCGCGACCGCCCGTTCGCACGCCTCGAGTCGAAGCGCTTCGACAACTTCACACCGCATTTCCCGACCCCTGCAGGTCACCAAGAAAGGAGTGCCACCGATGGCACGAATCACCCGCAAGAGCAGCCGGCGCGCACTGACCGCCGTCGGTGCCCTGACGATCGGCGCGCTGGCGCTGTCGGCCTGTGCCGGCGGCGGGGGCGAGGAGTCCGACGACAACACTCTGACGCTCTGGCACTTCGAGGGCGAGAACAGCGCGATGGGCATCGCGTGGGATGAGGCGATCAAGGTCTTCGAAGAGGAGACCGGCGCCACGGTCGAGTTCGAGGCGAAGAGCTTCGAGCAGATCCGCTCCACCGCGAGCCAGGTGCTCAACTCCGATGAGGCCCCCGACATCATGGAGTACAACAAGGGCAACGCGACGGCAGGGCTCCTGGCCAGCCAGGGCCTGCTCGCCGACATCAGCGAGGCCGTCGATGAGTACGGCTGGGCCGACCAGCTCGCCCCGGCGCTGCAGACCACCGCGCGCTACGACGACGAGGGCGTCATGGGCTCGGGCCCCTGGTATGGCATCCCGAACTACGGCGAGTTCGTCACGGTGTACTACAACAAGGATGCCTTCGCCGCGGCAGGGCTCGAGATCCCGACGACGTACGACGAGTTCACTGCGGTGCTCGATGCGTTCGTCGCGCAGGGAGTCACGCCGCTCGCCGAGGCCGGGCTCGAGTACCCGCTCGGACAGCTCTGGTACCAGCTGGCGCTGAGTCAGGCCGACCGTCAGTTCGTCAACGACTACCAGCTCTACGAGAACCCGGTGGACTGGGAGGGCGAAGAGATCAGCTACGCCACTGAGACGCTCCTCGACTACGTCGACAAGGGCTACATCTCGCCCGATGTCACGGGCCTGAAGGCCGAAGACGCCGGCGTGTCGTTCATCAACGGCAGCGCCCCGATCTTCGTGTCGGGCAGCTGGTGGTACGGCCGCTTCGCGGACGAGATCGACGGTTTCGACTGGGGCCTGTTCCCGTTCCCCGACAGCCAGCTGAGCCTCGGATCGTCGGGCAACCTGTGGGTCGTTCCGGAGCGCTCGGGCAGCAAGGACCTCGCGTACGAGTTCATCGACATCACGATGCGCCCTGAGATCCAGGCTCTCATCGGCAACAACGGCGGGCTCCCCGTCGCCGCGGACGAGGCCGACATCACCGATCCGAAGAGCCTAGAGCTGATCAAGGCGTTCAACGCCGTCAACGAGCAGGATGGGCTGTCGTTCTACCCCGACTGGCCCACGCCCACCTTCTACGACACGCTCGTCGCCGAACTGCAGGAACTCGTGAACGGCACCAAGACGCCGGCCGAGGTGCAGCAGGCCCTGGGTGACGAGTACGAGTCCTACGCGGCGGACTTCCGCTGACCCCTCGCCCCGGGCGGCGCTCGCCGCCCGGGGCCACCCC
>NZ_JBLWIH010000002.1:0-129697 GCF_051364985.1 Microbacterium sp. I2 | reverse complement strand
GGGGACGCGCCTGGAGGGGTGGCTTTCTGTTACCCCCCCTCTCGGGTTGTCTCCCTCCCCCTGGGGCCACCCCGCCGGCTCGCCTCGTGGACAAGGCGAGCCGGCAGCGGGATGCCGCTGCGCGCGGTGCCGCGGGCATCCCACCCCATTTCGAACCTGGAGAAGGACATGACCGCCGTCCCCTTCGTGCGCGCCGAGAAGGCCAAGCGCACCAAGCTTCCTCCCGAGGAACCGTTGATCCCGCAGCGCGGGCGCGGCGGCTCGGGGGCGTACTGGCTCTACCTGCTGCCGGGATTCGTGCTGCTGGCGGTGATCGTGATCATCCCGCTGGCGTGGAACATCTACCTGAGCTTCACGGAGTGGCGCGGGATCAAGCCGCCGGAGTTCATCGGCCTCGAGAACTGGATCGAGCTGATGGGCGACGCGAAGTTCTGGACGTCGTTCGGCAACAGCATCTGGATGATCGTCGCAATGGTGATCTTCCCGACGATCATCGGCCTCATCCTCGCCGCACTGCTGTTCGACCTGGTCGGCCGCAAGTTCGGCGGCAAGCTGGCGAGCTTCCTGCGCGCCACGTACTACCTGCCCCAGATCCTGCCCGCTGCGATCGCAGGCATCGTGATCGGCTGGATCCTGCGTCCACAGGACGGCGCACTCAACACCATCCTCGAGAACATCGGCCTCGGCGCTCTGGCACGCAACTGGCTGGGCAGCCCCGACACCGCGCTCGGCAGCCTCATGGTCGTGCTGGTCTGGATCCAGATCGGCTACCCGGTCGTGGTCTTCATGGCGGCGCTGCAGCGAGTCGATCCCGAGCTGTACGAGGCCGCTGAGCTGGACGGCGCGAACTGGTTCCAGCGGTTCCGCGCGATCACGGTGAGCATCATCCGCCCCGAGATCTACGTCGTGACCCTCACGTGCACCATCGCGGCGCTCAAGGTGTTCGGCCCGGTCTACGTCCTGACCCGAGGCGGACCCGGTGACTCCACGAACGTGCCGGCGTACTACGCGTACACCGAGTTCTTCCAGTCGCAGCAGGTCGGGTACGGCGCGACGATCGCGACGGCGCTCACGATCGTGATCGCCGTCGTGTCGGTGCTGTTCATCCGTGCGCAGAACGCCGCGGAGCGCAAGGAAAGGGCGGGACTGTGATGGCCGCCACCATGACTCTCACCACCGCCGACAAGGCGGCCGCACGTCCCGGGCGCAGTCGTCGTGGCCGCGGCGGCATGCACAAGAAGAAGGGCGTCGACTGGCTGATGCTGACGTTCGCGGTCGTCGCCGCGATCCTGATCATCGCGCCCTTCTACCTGATCCTCGTCAACTCCTTCAAGTCGCCGTCGGACTACTCCAACAGCGGGCCGCTGTCACTGCCCACCGGGATCTACCTCGACGGCATCGCCGCCTTCTGGGAGCGCGTCAACTTCCCCGAGAAGGTGTGGAACTCGTTCTTCATCTCGGGCGCCGTCGCCGTGCTCGCCGTCCTCATCTCGGTGCTGAACGCCTTCGCCATCGGCATCGGCCGGGTCCGCGGCCGCTCCTGGGTCGTGCTGCTGTTCCTGCTGGCGAACCTGCTGCCGCAGGAGGCGCTGCTGTACCCGCTGTACTACATGTTCAAAGCGGTCGGCCTGTACAACAACGTGTGGTCGGTCATCATCATCTTCACGGTGATCCAGGCCGCCTTCGGCACCTACCTGCTGGCATCGGTCTACGGCACGTTCCCCAAGGAGGTGCTCGAGGCCGCGTCGATCGACGGCGCCGGCCGCTGGCAGATCCTGTGGCGCGTGATCTTCCCGATCTCGCGGCCGACCCTGTCGGTGCTGCTGATCTTCTTCTTCATCTGGACGTGGAACGAGTTCCTCATCCCACTGACGTTCCTGGTCTCCAACGCCAATCAGACCGTCCCGGTCGCGATCAGCGTGCTGCAGGGCGACCGGCTCATGGACGTCACCACGACGAGCGCATCGGCCCTGCTGGGCCTCATCCCGACGCTCATCTTCTTCCTCATCTTCCAGCGCACGCTGACGCGTGGCATCACGGCAGGAGCAGTCAAGTAATGAAGTTCACCGACGGGTTCTGGCAGCTTCGGCCGGGGGTCACCGCCCTGTACGCGCAGGAGGCGTACGACATCTGGCCGACCGAGACGGCCGACGGTCAGGCGCTGGTCGTGACGGCCCCGACAGCGGTCATCGCCAAGCGCGGCGACACGCTCAATCGACCCATGCTCACGGTCACCCTCTCGTCCCCGCTGGAGGGAGTCGTGCGGGTGCGCGTCGCCCACCACGAGGGCGGCGCCTGGCACGGCGGCTTCGAGCTGACCGGTGCCGTTCAGAAGAGTGCCGTTCAGGGCGGCGCGGGTGCGGTTGGGCCCACGCGCCCGGAGGCTCCGCGCGGCGCGCCAGCGCCGCGTGGAGTGGGCGTGGGGACCGTCACTGACGAAGGCGGGGTGCTCACCACCGGCGGCCTCACCGCGCAAGTGACCCCCGGCGCGCCGTGGAACCTGTCGTTCGAGGTCGACGGGCGTCGCGTGACCCGCAGCGGCCACAAGGCTCAGGGCTACATCCGGCTGTCTTCCGATGCGCAGGTCGACCCGGGAATCGTGCGCAACGCGCGGGCCGGCGTCGAGGTGCCGCGGGCCGACACGTTCGTGCACGAGCAGCTCGATCTCGGTGTCGGCGAGCTCATCTACGGTCTCGGCGAGCGCTTCGGTCCGCTGGTGAAGAACGGCCAGACGGTCGACGTGTGGAACGCGGACGGTGGCACGTCCAGCGAGCAGGCGTACAAGAACGTCCCCTTCTACATCTCGAACCGCGGGTACGGCGTGCTCGTCAACGACCCTGGTCACGTCTCGTATGAGATCGGCTCCGAGGCCGTGGAACGCGTGCAGTTCTCGGTGCCGGGCGAGGTGCTCGAGTACTTCGTCATCGCCGGACCGACCCCGAAGGACGTGCTGTCGCGCTACACCGCACTCACCGGCCGCCCGCCCGTGGTACCGGCATGGTCGTACGGACTGTGGCTGTCGACGAGCTTCACGACCGACTACGACGAGGCCACAGTGACGTCGTTCATCGACGAGATGGCGGCGCGCGAGCTGCCGGTGTCGGTCTTCCACTTCGACTGCTTCTGGATGCGCGAGTTCAACTGGTGCGACTTCGAGTGGGATCCGCGCACCTTCCCCGACCCCGAGGGCATGCTCGCCCGCCTGCACGAGAAGGACCTCCGGGTCTCTGTCTGGATCAACCCGTACATCGGTCAGCGCTCACCGCTCTTCGCCGAGGCGGCCGCGCAGGGCTTCCTCGTCACGCGACCGGATGGCTCGGTGTGGCAATGGGACCTGTGGCAGGCGGGCATGGGGCTCGTCGACTTCACGAACCCCGACGCGACCGCGTGGTACCAGGGCCACCTGCGCCGCCTGATCGACCAGGGCGTCGACTGCTTCAAGACCGACTTCGGCGAGCGGATCCCGCTCGAAGTCGACTACTTCGACGGCTCCGACCCGTCGCGCATGCACAACCTCTATACGCACCTCTACAACAGGGCCGTCCACGACGTGCTCGTCGAGGCGCGCGGCGAAGGCGACGCGGTGCTGTTCGCGCGCTCCGCGACGGCGGGCGGGCAGTCGATGCCGGTGCACTGGGGCGGCGATTCGACGTCGACCTTCCCGTCGATGGCCGAGACTCTGCGTGGCGGCCTGTCGCTGGCGATGAGCGGCTTCGCGTTCTGGAGTCACGACATCGGGGGATTCGAAGGGATGCCGGATGCCGCAGTCTTCAAGCGCTGGACTGCGTTCGGGCTGCTCGGCAGTCACTCGCGCTTCCACGGATCGAGCTCGTACCGTGTGCCGTGGGACTTCGACGACGAGGCCGTCGAGGTCACGCGGTTCTTCACGCACCTGAAGATGCGGCTCATGCCGTACCTGTATCAGCTCGGCGTCGACGCGTCGAGGACAGGCATTCCGGTGATGCGGCCCATGCAGCTCGAGTTCCCCGACGACCCCGCGGCCGCCCACCTCGACCGGCAGTACATGCTCGGCGGAGACATCCTCGTCGCGCCCGTGTTCTCCGAATCAGGTGAGGTGGAGTTCTACCTCCCGGCCGGCACGTGGACGGGCCTGCTCACGGGCGAGAAGGTCGAGGGCGGGCGCTGGGTGCGCGAGACCCACGGCTTCCTGAGCCTCCCGCTGTATGTCCGTCCGGGCGCGGTGCTGCCATGGGGGGCGCGCAGCGACCGGCCGGACTACGACTACCTCGACGGTCTCGCGCTCCGGGTCTTCCCCGGCGGAACGGGCGCGGCCGAGGTGGCCGTCACGACGCCCGACGGGCGCTCGCAGACGTTCACGGTCGATCGTGCGGAGGTGACAGAGTGAATCCCGTGACCTCGACTTCCACGCCCGTCCAGGGCAGCCCCGACTACCGCGACTCGGGTCTCGTGTTCCCGCCCGGCTTCACCTTCGGTTCGGCGACCGCCGCGTACCAGGTCGAGGGGGCTGCAGCCGAGGACGGTCGCGCGCCCTCCATCTGGGACACGTTCAGCAAGACGCCGGGCAAGGTCTGGAACGGCGACACGGGCGACGTGGCGTGCGACCACTACCACCGGTGGGAGAGCGACCTCGACCTCATGAAGGACCTGGGGCTCGGTGCGTACCGCTTCTCCATCGCGTGGCCGCGTATCGTGCCGAACGGCGCCGGCGAGCCGAACCAGGCGGGCATCGACTTCTATTCGCGCCTGGTCGACGGACTGCTGGAGCGCGGCATCCGCCCCGTCGCGACGCTCTACCACTGGGACCTGCCGCAGACGCTGGAAGATGCCGGCGGCTGGACCGCGCGCGGCACCGCCGACGCCTTCGAGCGGTATGCCGAGATCATGGGAGCGGCACTCGGCGACCGCGTGCACACCTGGACGACGCTGAACGAGCCGTGGTGCTCGGCGTACCTCGGGTACGGCCAGGGCGGCCACGCCCCCGGTCGCCACGAGCCGGCCGCCGCGCTCGCTGCGGTCCACCACCTCAACCTCGCGCACGGCCGCGCCGTGCAGGCGCTGCGGGCGACCTCGACGGGCGACCCGGACTACTCGATCACGCTCAACTTCCACGTGCTCCGAGGCCTGGGCGACGGAGCGGCCGAGGCGGTGCGCCGTGCGGACGCCCTCGCCAACCGCGCATTCACGCACCCGCTGCTGAAGGGCGAGTACCCGGCGGACCTGCTCGAAGACACGGCATCCGTCACCGACTGGTTCTTCGTGCACGACGGGGACCTGCAGACGATCAACCAGCCGATCGACGTGCTGGGCGTCAACTACTACTCGACCGCGACCGTGCAGCTGTGGGACGGCGTCTCGCCGAAGCAGATGAACGACGGGCACAAGGGCGTTGCCGGAGGCACCGCGTGGCCCGGAAGCGACCACGTGCTCGAGTTCGTCGAACAGCCGGGGCCCTACACCGCGATGGGCTGGAACATCGCACCCGAGGGGCTTGAAGAGCTGCTGCTCTCGCTGCACGCGCAGTTCCCCGATCAGCCGCTGATGGTCACCGAGAACGGCGCGGCCTTCGACGACGTCGTCGCCGAGGACGGCTCGGTGCCCGACCCGCTGCGACAGGACTACCTGCGTCGCCACTTCACGGCGGCGCACCGGGCGATTCAGCGCGGCGTCGATCTGCGCGGGTACTTCGTCTGGTCGCTGCTGGACAACTTCGAGTGGGGTTACGGTTATGCGAAGCGTTTCGGTATCGTCCGCGTCGACTTCGACACGCTCGAGCGCACGGTGAAGGACAGCGGGCACTGGTACGCCCGGCTGGCCAAGACGGGTGTCCTCCCCGACTGATCCGGCGGCGCGCGGCGACGCCCTGAGAGTCCGCCGAGATCTCGCCGGGCGATCGCCGCGACATTCCGCCCGCTTCGTCCTGATGGGGGAAGGCGGGCGTAGCCTGTCGGCGTGACTGAGATGCGTTTCACGAACGAAGCGGATGCCTCGCGCTACACGCTGCATCGCGGTGACGATCTGGTGAGCGTGCTGGACTACCGCGACGACGGCCGGACGGTCGCCATGACGCGGGCGTACACCATCCCGACGTTCCGCGGCCACGGCTACGCGGGGCAGGTGGTGGATCATGCGGTCGCCGAGCTCGAGCGCAGCGGCGACCGCACCGTGATCCCGGTGTGCTGGTACGTCGCGGACTGGTTCGACGAGAATCCCGCTCGGCGCGGCATCCTGGCCGACCGTTCGCATTAGCCCGGAAGCTGCTGCAGCTCCGCGAGCAGGCCGAAGATCTGCTCGTCCATCTCGACCTGTGTCATGACGATGCAGATCGTCCCATCGGGATCGACGAAGTAGTCCGTTCCGAAGCCGCCCGACCATCCGAACCGACCGCGGTGCGGGCCGTCCGTGACCACCGAGGCGCCGAAGCCCCAGCCTGTTCCGTCCCAGAAACCGGGGAAGAAGCTGTCCGGCGTCTTGACAGAGGCCTCGACCTGGTCGGTGCGCAGCTGCTCGACGAGCTCCGGGTCGATCAGGCGGCCGTCGAGCAGCGCGCGCAGGAACGCGTGGTAATCGGCCATGGTCGAGACGAGTTCGGAGTGACTCTCGTCGAAGGGCGCCGGACCGCTGTGGAAACCACCGCCGGTCGGCTCGACCTCGACCAGGCCGGACTCGCTGCGCCGATACGCGGGGAGCAGCCGATGGGCCTCATCGTCGGGCACGCGGTATCCGGTGTCGCGCATGCCTGCCGGTTCGAAGACGGCCGTCCTCAGCAGCTCCGGTGCCGGAGCACCCGCGATGCGGCCGAGGAGGATGCCGAGGATGCCGAACGACAGGTGGTAGCGCCACCCGCCACCCGGCTGGTGCGCGAGCGGCAGCGTCGCCAGAGCGTCGAGCCACTCCTGCGCGCCACGATCCGCGGGCTCGTTCCCCGCCTCCAGCCCGGCGGCGGCCATCGCCCGCTGCAGCGGGGATTCCGTGGGGATCACCCCGTACCCGGACTGGTTCGTGAGCAGGTCGCGCAGGGTGATCCCGCGATCGGCGGGGACGGTGTCGCCGAGGTCGGCTGAGGGATGCCGCAGCACGCGGCGGTCGGCGAGTTCGGGCAGCCACGGCTCGACCGAGTCGTCCAGACCTATCTCGCCCCTCTCGACGAGCTGCAGCGCAGCGACGGCCGTGACCGTCTTGGTCATCGACTGGATGCGGAAGATGGCGTCGGCGCGCAGCGGGGTCCCGTCGGGTCCGGCGACGCCGACCACGACGGGGGCGAAGCCGGCGCCGATCGTCGCGACCGCTCCCGGCATGGTGCCCGCGTCGACGTGACGGGCGAGCAGGCGGCGGAGTTCCTCGGTGGCGTCAGGAGAGGCAGGAATCGACACGAGACCAGCGTGGCATCTCGCGCGCCATCCCGCTCGCGAGGATGCGCCCTATGCTGGCGGCGTGCACATGGAGGACGTCTTCACGGCGGTCGCGGTGGGCTTCGAGGCGCTCGGCGCCACCGCGATGATGGCCGGGTTCCTCATCGCGCTCGTCCTCGGGGCGCGGTCGCTCGCACGTCGCGAGGGTGGCCGAGCGGCCTTCCAAGTGCTGCGCACGACGCTGGGCTCGGCGATCCTGCTCGGCTTGGAGATCCTCGTCGCCGCCGACCTCATCCGCACCATCACCTCCAAGCCGTCCCTCGAAGACGCGCTGATCCTTGGCCTGATCGTGCTCATTCGCACCGTTCTGTCGATCTCGATTCAGATCGAGATCGAAGGCACGCTGCCGTGGCGGCGGGCGCTGCTGCGAAGCGGGGGCCAGCTGATCGGCGACGCTGTGGCTCGCGACAAGGCCGCCGCGCAGGCATCGCGCGCCTCTTCGGGCTCAGCGGGTCCCGCTTCACAGGACTGACCGGCGTTGTCAACCCCATGCCGCGCGCACGGCGGGTGGGGGAGTCTGGTGGCCGACGAGAGGAGCGCGCCATGGACCGTGACCTGCCCGAGGGCGTCATCAACGCCGACCCGGCCGGCGGCTGGGACGAAGTCGGCGACGAGGAGACACGCGAGCGCAATGCCGAAGCGGCCGATGCCGAGACGCTGCTGACCGACGCGGCGCTGCAGCCGGACGACCCTGCCGAAGGGGAAGCTGCTCGCCAGGGCGCCGACCCCGACCTGGCGGTCGATGCCGACCGAGGAGAGGAGCCCTGATGAGCACGACGGGCAACGAGTACGAGCGGCCGGGCGTCAACTACCCCGACCGGGAAGACGCCGAGGGTGCCACGGGCACGCCGGGTCCGGGTGACCCGACGCGCGACGACGCGACGACCACCGGGGCCGAGGCCGCCGACGGCACGGCTGAGCCGGGCGTCGCCCAGACCGACGACGCCGCGGGAGTCGCAGGCGGCGACGCCGGCATGCCGGATGACGCGAGTCACACCGCCGTCGGGATCGGTGTCATCGACGGCGCCGCTATCGACGGCACCGATCACCACGGTCACGACGACGGCCGCGACACGCTGACGGCGAGTTCGGCCCAACAGACCAGCGGCGCGCTGGGGACGGAGCAGGAGCAGCGGCTCCCGGCAATGGACCAGAACAACGCGCCCGACATCGACAAGGTGGCCGGCATCGTCGCGCAGACGCGCGCCGACGTCGGGACCGAGCCGCTCGAGCGCATCGTCGAGGTGCTGCACCAGCGGCTGGATCAGTCGGGCGTCTCGCTGCCGGATGCCGATGTCGAAGAGCTCGCCCGCCAGGTGTCGACCGGCGACGCCGCGAGTCCGTCCCGTTCCTGACAATCGAGGGGAGAAATCATGTTGTGGACAATTCTGGGCCTGATCATCATCGGCCTGATCGCGGGGCTCATCGCCCGGGCGATCATCCCCGGCAAGCAGAGCATGGGGATCCTGCTGACCATCGTGCTGGGAATCGTCGGCTCTTTCGTCGGCGGCTTCCTCGGATTCCTCATTTTCGGCGCCGATCCGAACGGCGGCTTCCTGCAGCCGGCCGGGATCATCGGCTCGATCATCGGGTCGATCATCGTGCTGGGACTGTATGTGTTCTTCGCACGCCGCCGGGGGGTCACGCGGACCTGAGCCGCGCGTCTGCGACTGCTCCAGCGGAACATCCCCGACGGCGTCGCCTCGCCCCCTCCGGGCGGGGCGACGCCGTCGCGGGCCTCGCGGTGGGTCACATGCGGGCAAATCGGGCGCGCGCGAAGCAGTAGAGGCCATACAGCACAAGCCCCGCACCCACGACCCAGAGGATCGCCGCACCGAACGGCAGCTCAGTGAGAGCCCGGAGGGCCGCGTCCAGCCCGCCGGCCGTCTCTGCGTCGTGCGTGAAGGCCGCGACGACGAACAGTACGCCGGTCACACCCACCGCGATGCCCTTGGCGACGTAGCCGACGACACCGAACGCCACGATGCCCCTCTCTGCGGCGCCGGCAGGCAGGTCGAGGTGCTCCTCGAACCCGCGCCCCGCGCCGCGAACGATGAACGCCGCTCCGATCGCTGCCACGATGACGCCGACCAGCACGAGGAGTACCACGCCCCCGGGCGTCGCCAGCAACTGCGCGCTGAACGATTGCGACGAGTCCGACGACTGGGAGCGACCGCCCAGCGCTGCGAGGAGCGCCGTTCCCGCGATAGCCACGTACGCCACCGCGGTGCCGACGTACTTGGCACGACGACCCCATCTCTTCTTGGTGTCCGGGTCGCGTTCGATGATCGCTTCCGCGATCTGCCAGATGGCCAGGGCGATGAGACCCAGCACGATGACCCAGAGCATCAGGACGCCGCCCGGCGCATCGCGGATCTTCTCCACTGCACCGCTCTGGTCGGCCTCGCCGCCACCGCCGCCCGCGACGATGGAGATCGCGATGACCCCGATCAGGATGTGCAGGATGCCCAGCACGACGTAACCGGAGCGGGCCAGAACGCGGAAGACGGTCGAACTCTGAGCGCGTCGGGCGGCGCTCTCGGGAGTGGTCACAGCGGGAGCGTAGCGACGCCTTGCGATTCGGCGCAGATGCTTGCGCCCAGACCTCGGCTGTGCTTACAGCGGCGACGGTCAGCGGCTGCCAGGCAGCGTGCCGGTTCCGACCTGGCGGCCGACACCGAACGAGGAGCAGGACGCGATGTCGATCGCGAACGAGGTCGTTCGTCATCATTGGGGACGGCGCACCGCGCCGCCCACGGTCCGCGTCCTGAAGGGAACCGCCATGAACGACACTGCTCAGCCGCTCGACATCCGCTTCACCGCCGTCCTCGGCAAGGTCCGGGAGGGCGACACCTGGACCTGCGTGCAGCTTCCGGGATCCGCCGAGATCTTCGGCACCCGCGGGCTGGTGAAGGTCGCCGGCACCGTGGACGGGTATCCCTTCGAGGGATCGTTCATGGCCCTCGGCGACGGCACCCACAAGCTTCCCGTCAGCGGCGTGGTGCGCACCGCGATCGGCAAATCCGACGGCGATACCGTCGAGGTCCACTTGACGCGACGCCGGTCATGACGGGCCGGCGTGGACCATCTTCGCGGGCCGCGGGCGACACCGCTGAATCGACCGCGCCCAGCCCCGGACTCGCGGGCGGGGCTTCGGTCCTCAGGCGGTCGCGCAGACGGTGGTGCAGGCCTCGGCGCGGTGGGCCCCGATCGGCCTCGGCCACGCCGCCCGCTTGACGCGGGGCACGGCGGCGACCGGCGGTGACGTGACCGGTGCCGGAGCGGTCTCGGCCGTGCGATGCTCGCGGATCGAAGCGAGCAGGGCGTTCTCACGATCACGGGTCCAGGTGTCGTGACGGTACTGGTGTTCGGCGGCGGTGACGAGCGAGAGCATGATTCCTCCGTGGTTTCCGACAGTGGAAACCTACGCGGGGGTTCCGACATTGCCGGCGGGGCGATGGTTGGCAGGAATCGGATGCCGGACGGCAGGGCGCCGTCACCCGTCGTGGACGAACCGGAGGATCTCGCGCGCCGAGGCCGCGGCATCCCGGATCATCGTCTCGTGGCCGTGATCGGGCACCTCGACCAGCCGGCCGTCGGGCAGCGCCGCCACGACGCTGCGGCACCACTCGGGTGGTGCCACGATGTCGTCCTCGCCGCGCAGCACGAGTGCTGGAGCAGCCACCCGGGGGAGCGTGCGCTCGATGCGATGGACGAGCATCGCGCGCAGCTTGGCACGCATGCGTGGCCCCGCACGCAGGTATTCGCGCGCGCCGACGGCGATCACGCGGGGACTCTCGACGGCGATGTCGCGCAGCAGGCGCCACAGCTGCTGTGGCGCGGTCCGGGCGGAAGGATCGACCGTCGGACCGATCAGCACGACGCGGTCGACCACCTCGGGGTGGCGTGCGGCGATCTCGACCACGACCTGCGCGCCCATCGAGTGCCCGATCAGCACGGCCGGCCTGCCGACGCGACGGCGGAGGAACTGCGCCACCAGATCGGCGCTTCGCTCCATGGTGAGCACGCGCGGCGGCTCGGGCGCCTCGCCGTAGCCGGGAAGGTCCAGCGCGATCACCTCGCCGTCGTCGAGGTGATCGGCGAGCTCGGCGAACACGCTCCGGCCCATTCCGATGCCGTGCACCAGCACGAAGACAGGGTCGCCGGCGCCGCGCCGCTCCGCGATCAGCGTCGCGCCGGCGTGCTCGAAGGCCTCGACCGCCGCCACGGATCAGGCCGCGCCAGGCTGGTCGTGCAGACCGACGCGGTCGGGGATGTCGAACTGCACGCGGGGCAGCCAGGCTTCAGGATCCGGCCACGGACGAGACGCCGGCAGCGCGCGCAGCCGCGCACGCAGTGCGGACCCGGATGCCTCGACCGGCAGCACGCGCGACGGCGCGTGGTGGGCGAGGGCTCCGAGCCACCAGTGCCGCCACGTGCCCTCGATCGCCTCGGGACCGGCCACGACATAGTAATCGGGCATCACGGCCTCGCCCGAAGAGAACAGCGCCAGGAGTGCCTCGACCTCGGCCTCGAGTGAGCCGAGCGTCGCGCGCTCCTCGTACAGCTCGACCCAGGCCGCCGCCACATGCTCCAGAGGGTCGGCGTCGTGCACGACATAGGGGAGCGCCACCGACGTCACCAGGTGCGCGGCGACGGCCGGCTCGGCCTCGCGCAGCGACAATGCGACCAGTGCCGGCACATCGGCCAGGCCCGTGAGCAGGTCGTCGCTGTCGGCCCCGACGAGCGCCACAACCGTGGACCGAGGGGCGGAATCTGCGTTGTGCGCCATATTCCACGATACGTCGGGGAGCGCCCCGCGGGGGCGACACACCGCCGGGCATGCGGGCATTCGCGGCGGGCCGCGGCATCCGGTTCCGCTTCGTTCCCGCACGCGCGGCCTGCCTCGACCGCGATGTCGCAGGGCGAACGTACGGTGTCAGCATGCGGATCCTGCACACCTCGGACTGGCACATCGGGAGGTCCTTCCACGGGCACTCGACGCTCGATGCGCTCCGCGGCGTGCTCGAGACGCTGGTGGCACAGGTCCGGGAGCACGCGGTCGACGTCGTGCTCGTCGCCGGGGACGTTTTCGACTCGGCCACTCCTGCCGCGGGCGCGTACACCCTGCTGTCGGATGTCCTCCGTGGGCTGGCGGATGCCGGTGCCGTCGTCGTCGTCACCAGCGGCAACCACGACTCCGCCGCGCGCCTGGGCTTCCAATCATCGCTCTTGCGCGCCGGGGTTCACGTGATCACCGATCCCACCGCAGTCGGAACGCCCGTGATCGTCGAGGACGAGCACGGCCCGGTCAGCATCTACGGCATCCCGTACCTCGAGCCGGTGCTGCTGCGCGCGCAGTGGCCGGGTGTGCGGTCGCACGCGGACGTACTCGCGCACGCGATGGGCCTCGTGCGCGCCGACCACGCCGAGCGCGGCGGCCGCGCCGTGGCGATGGCGCACTGCTTCGCCGCGGGCGTCGAGCCCACGCCGCAGCTGGAGCGCGACATCCAGCAGGGCGGTCTCGACGTCGTGCCGCTGTCGGTCTTCGACGGCGTGGACTACATGGCGCTCGGGCACATCCATGGTCAGCAGCAGCTGAGCCCGCGCGTGCGCTATTCGGGCGCGCCACTGCACTACAGCTTCGGCGAACGCTTCAAGCCACGCGGTTCGTGGCTGATCGACCTCGACGCCGACGGTCTGCAGGACGCGCGCTGGCTCGAACTCCCGGTTCCGCGGAGGCTGACCACGCTCACCGGTCCGCTCGACGAGATCCTGACCGACGAACGCCATGCCGCGCACGAGTCGGACTGGATCAACGTCGAGTACACCGACCCGCTGCCGCAGCGGGACCCCATGCGCCGCCTGCTGGCCCGCTTCCCGTACTGCGCGGCCGTGGCGCACACGCCGGTCGTGGTGCGCACCGACGACGCGCGCACATACGTCGAGCGCGTGCGGGCGACGCGCAACGAGGCGGAACTCGTCGACGCGTTCCTCGCCCACGTGCGCGAGGGCGAGGGTGCGAGCGAACGTGAAGCGCGCCTCATCGCCGAGGTCGTCGAGCAGCGTGCGCACGCAGAGGTGACGGCGTGAAGCTCCACCACCTGGAGCTCACCGGATTCGGGCCGTTCCGCGAGCGCCAGGTCGTCGACTTCGACGCGTTCGATCGGGACGGCATCTTCCTCATCGCCGGGCGTACCGGCGCCGGCAAGTCCAGCATCCTGGACGGCGTGTGCTTCGCGCTGTACGGAACGGTGCCGCGCTACGAATCCGGCGAGAAGAGGCTGCGCAGCGACCACTGCGAGCCCGAAGACCCCACCCAGGTGCGGCTGGAGTTCACGGTGGGCGAGCGGCGATGGCGCATCATCCGAGCTCCCGAGTACCAGCGCCCCGCACGGCGCGGCGGCAGGCTCACGACGGAGCCGACCCGGGCCGAGCTGGAAGAGCTCGTCGGCGAGACGTGGATCGGCCGTGCCGCGAGGCCACGCGAGGTCGGGCTGCTGCTCGACGAGGTGCTGGGCCTGAACGCCCAGCAGTTCCAGCAGGTCATCCTGCTGGCGCAGAACAAGTTCTCGCGGTTCCTGCTCGCATCGGGCTCGGAGCGACAAGCACTGTTGCGGGCCCTGTTCGGCAGTCGGCGCTACGAGGAGTACGCCCGCGAGCTGGGCGAGCGCAGCAAGGCGGCGCAGCGCGAGCTCGACGCGCGGGCGGAGCGGGCGCGCACGCTTCTGGACCAAGCCGAGCGGCTCATCGCGGCGAACGATCTCGGCGGCGCCGAGGCGGCCGGCGATCTGACGGCACGTCGCTCCGCGGTGGTGCTCGGGACGGAGCGCGCCGCATACCGGCTCGATACGCTCACGCACGCGCGCGAACAGGCCGACACGGCGCGGGCAGCAGCCGACGCAGACCATCGCGCGGTCGTCGCGGTGGCCAAGGCGCAGTCCGAACTGCGCCAGGCCCGCGAACGGCTTGCTGCGCTCGAAGCCGCCTCGCCGCGCATCGCCGACGACCGCGCCGACCTCGAGCGCGCCCGCGCCGCCGAGGCGCTGCGTGCCACGCTCGACGCCGTCCGTCGCACGGCAGCCGCAGCCGCCACGGCGACGGCAGCCGCCGTGGTGGCCGAGCAGACATGGGATGCCGCCGCCGTCGCCGCAGGGATCGACCGCGCCGACGACCTCGATGCGGTGATCGAACGATTCACCGGCGAACTCGCGATGTGGGCCTCCGCCGCCGCGCAGGAGGCAGAACTGGCCGCGGGCGAGCAAGAACTGCGTGCCGGCGCCGAGCGCGTGAGAGCCATGGAGGCCGACCTCGCGGCGATGGACTCGCAGCGCGTCCTCGTGCCGGGCGAGCTGGAGCGGCTCGACCACGAGCTGGCCGCCGCCCGCCAGGACGCGGCACACGTCGACCCTGCGCGTACGCGACGCGACGAGCTGGCAGCACGCTTGGACGCGGCCCGCGAGGCGGAGAAGCTCGCGCACGAACTCCGGATCGCCGAGGTCGCGCACCGCGACGCGGCGACCGGGTCTGCCGCCGCAGGCTCCGCCGTGGCGAGTCTGCTGCAGCGTCGCCTCGACGGTTACGCGGGCGAGCTCGCCGCGACGCTCGTGGACGGCGAGCCCTGCGCGGTCTGCGGGTCGACCGCCCACCCGCATCCGGCCCCGATCTCGGACGATCCCGTCACCGACGACGATCTCGCCGCTGCCGAGGCCGAACGCGAGACCGCGGCGGCTCGCGAGCGCAGCGCGTCCGACGCGGCGCGCGCCGCACGCGAACGCCACGCCGTCGCCGCAGCGCGGGCCGGGGGTGAGGCGCCGGCAGTGCTCGAGGAGCAGCTGGAGGCAGCCATCGTGCTCGTGGCCGCGGCCGAGAGCGCGGCCGGTCGGCGCACCGCGCTGGAGGCCGAGCGTGCCGCGCTGGTGGCGCTCGACGCCGAAGCCGAGACTGCACGGGCTTCCCTCGCAGACGAGCTGACGCAGGCTCGCACGCACCTAGCCGCGCTGTCGGCGAGCGTCGCCGCCGTCCGGGCCGTCGTCGCGGAGGCCCGCGGTGAATACGGCTCCGTCGCCGAGCGTGTCGCTGCCGTCACCCGTGTCCGCGATGCGGCGCGCGCGTTCAGTCGCGCGCAGGCGACCGCACGCCAGGCCGAGAAAGTCCACGCGGACGCCCGCGCCGACGCCGAAGCGCTGGTCGCGGCATCCGTCTTCACCGACGCCGACGATGCCGCCGCGGCGATGCGCGAGCCGGGCACGGTCACCGCCCTGTCCACCCGGATCGCGGAGCACGACGCGCAACTCACCGCAACGCGCAGCCGCTTGCTCGAGCTCGAACTCGAGCTCGCGGGCACGCCCGACCAGCCGGTCGACCTCGCGGCTTCGCAGGCCGCGCTGGACGCGACCGACGCGGCCCGCACCGCTGCGCTGGCGGCCGAGAGCGAGGCGCGCAGCCTCGGCGCCGCACTGCGCGACCTCGTGCAGCAGCTCGACGAGGCGTACGCGGGTGTCGCCGAGCGGGCCGCGGATGCCGCCGCGATCACTCGACTGGCCGACACCGTGGCCGGACGGGCACCCAACTCGATGAAGATGGACCTCGAGACGTTCGTGCTCGCCGCCGAGCTCGAAGACATCGTGGCGGCCGCCAACCTGCGGCTCGGCGACATGTCGTCGGGACGCTACCGGCTGCAGCACAGCGACGCCCGCGCGGCGCGCGGAGCGGCGTCGGGCCTCGGACTCGAGATCGTCGACGCCTTCACTGGTCAGGCACGGCCCGCCCAGTCGCTCTCGGGTGGCGAGACGTTCCTCGCCTCGCTCGCCCTCGCGCTGGGCCTCGCCGAGGTCGTGACCGCGCGCGCCGGCGGCGTGCGGCTGGACACGCTATTCATCGATGAGGGATTCGGATCGCTCGACGAGGAGACGCTCGAGCTCGCGATGCGCACGCTCGACGAGCTGCGCCAGGGCGGACGCACGGTCGGGGTGATCAGCCACGTCGCGGCGATGAAGGAGCAGCTGCCGGCGCAGCTGATCGTCCAGGCGAGCCCGCACGGTCCGAGTGTGATCGTCCAGGACGGTGTGACGCAGAACGCCGCTGCCGCGAACGGCTCGCTCGCCGGGGTGTGAACGCCCGGCGTTTCGACGTTCCACGACCGCGGCTGCGGCATCCGTCGTCGCCGTGATCGTGTTCCTCGTGCTGCGGTCGGTCTTGCGACGGGCGGACTGACGCCGCGCGGGGCGCTCAGACGCCGTAGTCGGCGCGGACCCGGTCCCACAGCTGATGGCTGCAGGCCGTCACGGTGGCATGCCAGTCGGTGATCGCGCCGTCCTGTGCGCGATCCGACACCGCTTTGAGCACGCGGATCGGGACGCCGAAGCGCTGCGCGACCCACACGTACGCGTACGTCTCCATGTCGATCAGTCCCGCACCGAGCGGCCGGATCAGCGCCACGGCCTCGGCGTCGTCCACGAAATGGTCGCCCGTCGCGATCGTGACGCCCTCGCGGCCCAGCTCGAGCAGCGCCGGCAGTGACACGTGCTGGCCGACGATGCCGTCGATGTCGGTCACATCGTGCTGAAGTGTCGCATCCACTTCGTACACCGTGGCGTCCAGGCGCGGGTCGATCGCGCCGGCCGTGCCCACCACGACCACCTCGTCGTACGACCCCGCGTCCAGCGCCCGCGTCAGGGCGTAGGTGGCCTGCAGCTTGCCCGGTCCCGTCACGAGCCGGTCGAATCCGGGAAGCTCCCCAGGGAAGGCGGCCAGCTCGGATTCCAGCGCGGCGACGAGAAGTCTCATGCCTCCATTCTCGCCGGTGCACCGGCGGCGCCCGACGATCCGGGCTCCCGTGCACCGGGATCCGGCGCTGATCGGGTCTGATGCCCGCGCTAGCCTGGGCTCGATGCCCACTCCAGAGCCGACGCCGGAAACCACCGAGGGCGCACTCGCGGAGCGCCCGCTCGCGGCACACGCTGCTGCGCATGCCGCGCCGCACACCGCCGCGATCCCGCTTACGTCGGGCGCACGCTGGCGTGCGTTCTGGGTGTGCGTGTCGGTCGCGGCGATCACGATCCTGGACATGACCAAGGTCAACGTCGCGCTGCCCTCGATCGGCGACGTGCTCGACGCCGGCTCCACCGAGCTGCAGCTGATCGTGTCGGGCTTCGTGCTCACGTTCGGCCTGGTTCTCGTGCCCATGGGCCGCCTGGGTGATCAGCGCTCCCGCCGGACGCTGTTCGTCGTCGGCCTGTCGCTGTATACCCTCACCAGCGTGGCGTGCGCGCTGGCGCCCTCGGCGGAGTTCCTGCTCGTCGCACGCCTCCTGCAGGGCGTGGCTGCCGGCATCCAGATGCCGCAGGTCCTCGGCATGGCGCAGGAGCTGTTCCAGGGAAAGGAGCGCGGCCGTGCCTTCGGCCTGTTCGGCGCGACGATCGGCGTGGCGACGGCGTTCGGCCCCACCCTCGGCGGGCTGCTGATCGCCGTCGGCGGCCCGACCGACGGCTGGCGTCTGATCTTCTGGATGAACGTGCCGCTGTGCCTCGCGGCGATCGGCCTCGCGCTGTGGCTGCTCCCCGACACGCGCACGCGGTCGCGGCGTCCGGTGCAGCTGGACCCCATCGGCGTCCTGCTCTTCGGCGCGAGCATCGTGTCGCTCATGTGGCCGTTCCTGTTCACCACCGGTGCCCCGACCGACAACCCCGCGCGATGGTGGCTGCTGGTCGCATTCGCGCTGTTCGTCTCGGCGTTCGTCGCGTGGGAACGCCGGTACGCCGCGCGGGGCGGCAGTCCGCTCGTTCCGCTCAAGCTGTTCCGCGTCACCTCGTATCGCAACGGCACACTGCTGCAGACGGCGTACTTCACGGCGATGCCCGCGCTGTTCCTCGTCTCGACGCTGTACCTGCAGCTCGGTCTCGGACTCGAGCCGGTGTATGCGGGGATGACGTCGATCGGGTTCGCGCTGGCCAGCGCCGTGACCTCGTGGATCGGGGGCAACCTGGTCTCGGAGTACGGCCGCATCATCGTGGTGTGGGGCCTGGCCTGCATGCTGGCGTGCGTGGGGGGCCTCGTGCTCACGACCATGTTCGGGGATCCCGCGTGGGTACCCTACGTGTTCGCCGGGATCATGACGCTCGGCGGCGCCGGCGGCGGTCTGGTGATCGCGCCGAACCAGACGCTCACGCTCGCCGACGTGCCCGTCAAGCAGGGCGGCCTTGCCGGCTCGGTCGGCCAGCTGGGCCAGCGGATCGGGGCGGCCGTCGGCACCGCGGTCGGGCTGTCGCTCTTCTACGCGACGATCTACCGGGAGTCGGGCTCGCGCGACGACCTCGTCGTCTACCACGACGCCTTCGCGTTCGGGATGCTGTCGGTCGGGCTGTTCCTCGCGCTCGCGTTCGTCGTGGCCATCGTCGACCTCACGTCCCGGCGCAAGCAGCGCACCGACGCCGCCGGCGACGCCCCCGTCCTCTGATCTCGGGCGCGGTCGCGGTTCGCGGGTCGCTCCCGGCGGCGTTCTCGCGGAAGCTGCCCCCGAACCGGAGCCGGCCGGTCAGCGGCGCAACGAGACCGGGCCCATGACCGGGCGGCGGCGGTCGCGCACCCACCGGGTGCCGGTGTCGCGGAACTCCGCGCGCGTGGTGAAGCGGTAGCGGTACGACACCGCGCGCACCCATCGGGGTCGCTCGCCTTCGAACGGATCGCGCGCCAGCAGTCGCAGCGTCGGAGCATCCGCCTGGAGCAGCTTCACCAGGAACGCTGTGAACCAGTCCTCGAGGGAACGTCCGAGCGGCAGGAACCACATCAGCCAGTCCAGCCGCAGATGGTAGGGCGCGTACTGCCGCGGGATCCGGCGCAGATCGCCGGGCTTGCCCTTGAATCCGTACTCGCGCCAGGTGGCGGCATCCGGAATCTCGTCCATCGTGCCCTCGACGACGATCTCGATGCGCTCCTTCGTGACCGTTCCGAACGCCCCGTAGGCGTTGGCGAGCTGCCACCGGTTGAAGCTCGCGTTCATGAGCTGCCGTCGTGCGAACAGGTTGCGCAGCGGCGCCCAGCTGAGCACGACGAACAGCAGGCCGACCGCGGCGGTCACGACGGCCCAGTACAGCGGCATCCCGTCGACGATCCACGGCGGGTCGCTCGCGGCGGGTCGCGGTTCGGCGCCGATTCCCGGCACACCGATGGCCGAGAACGCCAGCACGATGGTCATCCAGTTCAGCCACGCGAAGTTGCCGGTGAGGACGAGCCACACCTGGGTGGCGATGACGATCGCCGCCGCCACGGCACCGATGATCGCCGGCACGGGGCCGGGGACGAACAGTCCGAGGAGCGGCGCGAACAGGAACCACGGCACGATCAGCTGCGCGAAGTGGTTGCCGAGCACCTCGCCCTTGTGAAACCAGCGGGGGAGCAGATGCGCCTGCCGGCTGAGCGGCCCGGGCATCGGCTGGGTCTCGTGGTGATACGTCAGCGCGGTGAGATCGCGCCACTCGCGCCCGCCGCGGATCTTGATCATGCCTGCGCCGAACTCCAGCCGGAACACCAGCCACCAGAACAGCACGATCACGACCGTCGAGGGTGGCTGCTCGTTCGACCCGAGGAACGCCGCGAGGAACCCGGACTCGAGCAGCAGCATCTCCCATCCGAAGCCGTAGAAGGTCTGGCCGATGCTCGTGATCGACATGTAGCCGAGCCACAGCGCGAGGAAGCACAGCATCGGCACCCAGGGCGGGCCGAGTTGCGGGATGCCCGCGACGAGGGCAGCGGCGACCACGATGCCCGCGATGCACATGGCTACGAGGCGGCGGTCGGTGTAGCGCACGCGCAGAAAGAGCGTGGGACGCAGCATCCGGCGCCGCTGAGGCGACGAGCGCGCCCACGCGAGAAGCTCCGGCGCGGGAAGCAGGCCGTGCTCGCCCAGGAGCGGGCGGAACTGATTCAGCGAGGACGCGAACGCGACCGCGAACAGCGCCGCGATACCCCGCTGGAGCACCTGCCGCGCGAACTCGAAGTCGACCGCCGCGAAGCCGTCCATCGGCTCATCCTGGCATCCACGTGCCGTGGTCGCGCAGGGGTTGACGCACGCCGCGGCAGCCGCCCGGCCCCCGCGTGGCCATCTTCCGTCGCCGCCGTGGGTTCGACAGGATGGGAGGGCGGGGGTTCCGCGGGAAGAGGTGGACCATGCAATCGGTGCTTCTCGACACGCCGGACGGTGTCACGGCGCGACTCGGATGGGATCCCAAGCTCGCCGAGCACGACCGCAAGCGACTCCTCGCGAAAGAGATCGTCGCCGGGCTCATGCGCGTCGAGCCGAAGGATGTGCGGGTGGAGCGTGAGGCGCCGGGCGGCTTCGGGTTCCACACGCAGCTGATCGCGGAGGTCGGAGGCCAGGAGCTTCCGGTGAAGATCCGCAACGCCAACTTCCGCGCGGCGAGCGTCGTCGCCGTTTGCGACCCCGCGGTGCCGATCGGCCTCGACCTGCGCGACGCGCACCCCGACGACGCGGAGCTGCGCACCATGAAGCGGCACTCGCACCTGTTCGAGGAGGACGACCTCTCGAAGCTCCTCGCGCACTGGACGCGCGTGCAGGCCGTGCGTGACGCGGACGGCCGCGGGGCGCGCGTCGCCGCCGACCACGTGCGCCTCGACAGTCCGCGCACCAAGGGCTGGATCCCGGATCGGCGCGTGCAGTACCACCTCGCCGACCTGTCGCGCGACGGCTGGATCATCACGCTCGCCTTCGGCGCCGTGCCCGCCTGAGCCGTCGGCGGGCGCTTCGGCCGTCGCCCGGCCCGGTATCGGGGGTGCATGCAGGCCGGTGAGTGCCTGCTTTGCGCCTGGCCGCCGCCGCGAGATCAGGTGATTTCACCGAGGTAGGAGGAATCTCGCCAGAACGTCCTCCGCTCGCGAAATCACCTGATCTCGGGGCGCGCATCGGCGGGAGACGGATGGAAAGGACGAGCGGATGCCGGACCCGGCCTGGGTTCGCCAGAGCACCTGTCCTCGGCAAGGGGCTGAGGGAGTGGGCGGGAACGGACGAGCGGATGCGTCGAGCCGAGGCATCCGTCGGGTCAGTCCTCGACGAGCTCCGGCAGCGCGGCCTTGAGCTCGTCGATCCACGCCCGCGCGTTGCCGTCCGAGGGGGCGCGCCAGTCGCCCCGCGGCGAGAGCGACCCCGCGGGTGAGACCTTCGGGCCGTTCGGGATGGCCGAGCGCTTGAACTGCGCGAAGGCGAAGTAGCGCTGCAGGAAGACCTGCAGCCACTTCACCACCGTCGGCAGGTCGTAGGCGTAGCGGTCCTCATCAGGGAAGCCGGGCGGCCAGGCCCCGGCATCCGGATCCGCCCACGCGTGCGCGGCGAGGTAGGCGATCTTGGACGGCCGGAACCCGAAGCGCAGCACGTGGTACAGCGCGAAGTCGTGCAGAGCGTACGGGCCGATGCGGTCCTCGGTGGACTGCATCTTGCCGTCCTGCCCGGCGGGCACGAGCTCGGGCGAGATCTCGGTGTCGAGCACCGACTGCAGCACCGCGGCCTCGGCGTCATCCACGCCCTCGCCGTGCGCGATGACCCACCGGATGACGTGCTGGATCAGCGTCTTGGGCACGCCGGCGTTGACGGCGTAGTGGCTCATGTGGTCGCCGACACCGTAGGTCGCCCACCCGAGCGCGAGCTCGGACAGGTCGGACGTGCCGATCACCATGCCGCCGTGGTGGTTGGCCAGGCGGAACAGGAAGTCGGTGCGCACGCCCGCCTGCACGTTCTCGAAGGTGACGTCGTGCACCGGCTCGCCCTCGGCGAACGGGTGTCGGATGCCCTCCAGGATCTCGGTCGCGGCCGGGCGGATGTCGATCGTCTCGATCGACGCGCCGACGGACTCGGCCAGGGCGATCGCGTTGGATTTGGTGTGGTCGCTGGTCGCGAACCCGGGCATCGTGTACGCGAGGATGTCGCTGCGCGGGCGGCCCATGCGGTCCATGGCGCGCGCGACCACGAGTAGCGCGTGCGTGGAGTCCAGCCCGCCGCTGAGGCCGATCACAGGCTTGGGGTCGCCGATCGCGCGCATCCGCTGTACGAGGCCGGACACCTGGATGTTGAACGCTTCGTAGCAGTCCAGCGCGAGGCGCTCGGGGTCGTCGGGCACGAACGGGAAGCGGTCGAGGCTGCGGCGCAGGCCGATGTCGGTCGCCGGCGGGTCGAGCTGGAAATGCACCGTGCGGAAGGTGGCATCCGCCTCGTGCGTCCTGCGGTTGTCGTCGAACGTGCCCTGGCGCAGGCGGTCTTGACGCAGCCGGTCGAGGTCGACGTCGGCGACGGAACGGCGAGGACCGTCGGGGAACCGCTCGGTCTCGGCGAGCAGATTGCCGCCCTCGTAGATCATCGTCTGGCCGTCCCACGACACGTCGTTGGTCGACTCGCCGGTGCCCGCCGCAGCGTACGCGTAGGCCGCGAGGCAGCGCAGCGACTGCGACTGGCACAGATCCTTGCGATCCTCGGCGCGGGCGATCGTGATGGGGCTGCCGCTCAGGTTCAGCAGCACGCTCGCGCCGGCCAGCGCGGCCCGCGACGACGGCGGGATCGGCACCCACACGTCCTCGCACACTTCGGCGTGCACGATGAGGCCGGGGACGTCGAGCGCCTCGAAGATCAGGTCGGGGCCGAACGGCGCTTCGAGCTCGCCGACCCGGATGTCGTGGTCGCCGCGATCGTCGCCGGGCGCGTACCAGCGCCGCTCGTAGAACTCGCGATAGGTCGGCAGGTACGACTTGGGTGCGACGCCGAGCAGCTCGCCGCGGTGGATCACGACGGCGCAGTTGTAGAGCCGGTTGCGATGGCGCAGGGGTGCACCGACGACGAGCACCGGGAAGAGATCGACGGATGCCTCGACCAGCCGCTCGATCGCGGTCGCGGTCGCGTCGAGCACGGCATCCTGCATCACGAGGTCCTCGATCGCGTACCCGGTCAGGCACAGCTCGGGGAAGACGGCGACGGCGACGGCCTCGGCGTCGCACTCGCGTGCGGCGGCGAGCACGGCGTCGGCGTTGGCGGCCGGATCGGCGATCGCGACGGGGATCGTGCACGCGGCGACCCGCGCGAACCCGTGCCGGTAGGCGCTCTCGAACGGCAGGTTCATGCGCACCAGTCTGGCAGGTGCCCGCCTCCCGGTGTCCTTCCGCCGACCTGCGTCCGCCGGCCTGCGTCCGCCCGGCATCGTTCGCCGGATGTCGAGGCGTCGCGAATGGCCGCATGCGGCAAGCGCAAGCGACCCGTTGCGACGGCTCGGGCCGCGCGGGACCGGGGGCCGCGCGGGACGGGGCCGCGCGGACCGTGGGCCGGAGGCCGCGCGTGGGGCGGGGGAGAGAGGGGGAGTGTCGGCGGGCGCGGTTAGGGTCGTAGCGAAGGGCAGGGCATGCGATACATCGAAGACGAAGGCCGGATCGTCTGGAGCGCGAGCGACCTCAAGGCCGCGGCGGAGTGCGAGTTCGCGTGGCTGCGGGCGATCGACGCGCGGCTGGGCAGGGTCCCCGCCGTCGAAGAGCCCGAGGACCTCACGCTCGAGCGGGCGGGCCGGCTCGGCACGGTGCACGAGCGGCGGGTGCTCGCTGATTACGTCGCCCGGTACGGCGAGGGTGTCGTCGAGATCCCGGAAGTGCGGTCGTCGGATGCCGTGGCGCTGGCCGACGCGGTGGCACGCACGAACGCGGCGCTGGCATCGGACGCCGAGGTGATCTACCAGGCCGCTTTCGCGACGAGCGACTTCGTCGGGTTCGCGGACTTCCTGGTGCGCGAGCCGTCGGACGGCGCGCAGACCGGCCCCCGGCCGTGGATCGTGCAGGACACGAAGCTTGCACGTCGTGCGCGCGTGACGGCGCTCATGCAGCTGGCGGCATACGTCGATCAGCTCGACCGGCTCAGTGTCCAGCGGTCCGACCGCGTAGAACTGCTGCTCGGCGACGGCAGCGTGAGCGTGCACGAGGTCGACGACCTGCTGCCCGTCTTCCGCCTGCGCCGTGAGCGGCTGGCCGCCCTCATCGGCGACCGCCGTCTCGAGCTCGGCGCCGCGGGCGAGCCGATCGCATGGGGCGACGAACGGGGTGAGCTGGGCGTGATCGCGTGCGGACGCTGCGCGACGTGCGACGCCGAGGTCGTGGCATCCCGCGATCTTCTGCTCGTGGCCGGTATGCGGCCCGTTCAGCGGGACCGGCTGCGTGGGGCAGGCGTGACGACCATCGACCGGCTGGCGACCGTCGAGGCGGCGCCTGCCGGGCTGAATCCCGACGTCTTGGCGTCCCTGCGGACGCAGGCACGACTGCAGCTCGAGAGCCCTGCCGGCACGCCGCCGCTCTTCCCACCGAAGCCGTTCGCCGGCACCGAGACCACGGGCGCGCACGACGACGGTGGTGCTCCCGCCGTGATCGTCGCGGAAGCCGCCGCCGCCTCGGCCGGTCGTGTCGCCCATGCCGTCGCGACGGTCGTCGAACTTCCGGCGGCAACGGCGACGGACGCGCCCCCGATGCCGGTCTTCGAGGTCGTCGCGCCGCAGGCGCTCGGCGCCCTCCCACGGCCCGACCATGGCGACCTGTTCTTCGACTTCGAGGGTGATCCGCTGCACTCCGAGCCTCCGGCACCGGGGGAGCCCACGCAGTGGGGCATCGACTATCTGTTCGGCTGGGTCGACTCGCGCGAGCAGTACACCGCCCTCTGGGCGCACAGCTTCGACGACGAGAAGCGCGCGCTCGAGACGTTCCTCGACATCGTCGCACTGCGACGCCAGCAGTTCCCCGGCATGCACATCTACCACTACGCGCCGTACGAGCCGACCCACCTGCTCGCAATGGCTGCGCGCCACGGCGTGCGCGAGGCCGACGTCGACCGGCTGCTGCGCGACGGTGTCTTCGTCGACCTGTACCCGATCGTCCGGCGCGCGCTGCGAGTGGGATCGCGGTCGTACTCGATCAAGAAGCTCGAGCCCCTGTACATGGGCGACGAGGTGCGCACCAGCGACGTGCAGAAGGGTGACGACTCGATCGTGCGCTACGTCGAGGCGCGCGCGCTGGCCGACGACGGCGACGAGGCCACGGCGCGCGAGATCCTCGACGATCTCGCGGACTACAACCGCTACGACTGCGTGTCGACGCGGCGCCTGCGCGACTGGCTGGTCGACCGCGCACGCGAAGCGCAGCTTCGGCCCTCTCCCGATCCCGAACCCGACGAGCGGGCGTACGAGCCGTCGCCACGCGCGACCATGCTCGAGGGCCTCGCGCACCAGCATCCGGACGACTCCGTCGCGGCGCGCACCCTGCACCTCGGTGCCGCCGCGATCGACTACTACCCGCGTGAGTCGAAGTCGTTCTGGGCCACGCACTTCCTGCGGCTGCGCGAGCCGGTGTCGCTGTGGGACGAGACGCGTGACGTCGTCACCATCGACCCGGCGCGCAGCCGCGTGACCGAGGACTGGCACTTCGCCGAGAGCGGGCGGGGCGGAGAGCGTCGCATCATCGAGCTGCGTGGCGAGCTCGCGCCCGGCACGCGCCTGAGCGAAGGCACGAACCCCTTCGCCCTGTACGAGCTGCCCGCCCCCTACCCGTTCGAGGCGTCGCCGCGGTGGATCCACTCCTACCGCTCGGTCAAGGTCCTCGAGGTGCTCGATGACGGCGCCGTGATCGAAGAGACCGCGGTCGACGGGAACACGTGGGGCCAACTGCCGCTCGCCTTGACGCCGCCCGCGCCGCCCGGCGCCGGCAACCAGCAGGCGGCGATCGACGCGTGGGCGGATGCCGTCATCGACGCCCACCCCCGGCTCCCGGAGGATCCGGCGACCGACATCCTGTGCCGTCGCCCCCCGCGCACGCTCACGGGCGCGCTGCCGGCGGTCGGCGGCGATGTCGTGGACGCGATCGCCCGGGCCGTGCGCGACCTCGATCGCAGCTACCTGGCCGTGCAGGGGCCGCCCGGGACGGGAAAGACCTACGTCGGCTCGCACGTCATCGCGCGGCTCGTTCGCGACCACGGCTACAAGGTCGGCGTCGTCGCCCAGGGGCACGCGACGATCGAGCAGCTGCTCGATCGCGTGATCGCGGCCGGGGTGCCCGCCGCGCAGGTCGGCAAGGCGCCGAAGGATCCCGGCGCCGACCACACCTTCACGGTGCTGCCGAAGAACGGGATCGCCGCGTTCACGTCCGAGCACGAGGCCGAGGGCTATGTGATCGGCGGCACCGCATGGGACTTCAGCCACGAGGGGCGCGTGCCCCGCGGCAGTCTCGACCTGCTCGTGGTCGACGAAGCCGGTCAGTTCTCGCTGGCCTCGACGATCGCGGTGTCGCTCGCTGCTCCGCGCCTGCTGCTGCTGGGCGACCCGCAGCAACTGCCGCAGGTGAGCCAGGGCACCCATCCCGCACCGGTGGACACCTCTGCGCTCGGCTGGGTGATGGACGGCGCCGACGTCATCCCGCAGGAGTACGGATACTTCCTGGCGCAGACCTGGCGCATGCGTCCCGAAGTCGCGGCACCCGTCTCGGCACTGTCGTATCGCGGTGAGCTCGAAGCCCACCCGTCCACCGCCCTTCGCCGGATAGAGGGCGTCGCTCCGGGCCTCATCCCGGTCGCGCTGCGCCACCACGGCAACGCGACCCAGTCGCTCGAAGAGGCCGCCGAGGTGGCGCGACTGGTCGCCGACCTCGTCGGCCGCGAATGGACAGACGCGCACGTCGACGAGGGCGGAATCTCGTCGACGCTGCCCGCGCGGCCGTTGGAGGCACGCGACATCATCGTGGTCACGCCCTACAACGCGCAGCAGGTCGCCGTCGAGGCGGCGCTCGCCGCGGCCGGGTTCGCCGAGGTGCCGGTGGGCACCGTCGACAAGTTCCAGGGCAAGGAGGCCGCCGTCGCGATCGTGTCGCTGGCCGCGTCGAGCGGGCGCGATGCGCCGCGCGGGCTCGAGTTCCTCCTGCTGCGCAACCGGCTGAACGTCGCCATCTCGCGAGCGATGCACACGGCGTACGTCGTGTACTCGCCGGGGCTGCTCGACGACCTTCCCTACACGCCCGAGGGCGTCGCCCGCTTGAGTGGGTTCGCGCGCCTCGTCGGCCGCGGCTGACCCCCGCGTAGACTCGCGCTCGACCTCGCCGTACCCGCGACCGATCCGTCAGGAGGCACCATGGCCGACGACGCCCCCCGCCAGTTCGAGATCGACCTGCCGCCCGAGCTGATCGGCGGCGCGTATGCGGACTTCGCGAACGTCTGGCATACGCCCACCGTGTTCGTCATGGACTTCCTGACGCTCGCGCAGCCGCCCCGGGAGCAGGTCGACGCCGACACCGGGCAGCGGCACACGATCGTTCCGGCTCGCGTGGTCAGCCGCATCCGGATTCCACCCGAGCAGGTCTTCGAACTCGCGAAAGCCCTCACCCAGCAGCTGGAGTTCTGGGAGCAGGAGACGGGCAGGCGTTCGTCGCAGGAGCCTCCGCTCGGCGATTGAGCCGATCCGGCGGTGCACCGCGCCGACCCCTAGACAACTGCCCTGGTCGTGTCAACCCCGTTGGGTGGCCGATATCGCGCGCGTAGCCTGACGAAGCGTCGAGGGGCGTGGGTGCGGCATCCGTTCGGCGAGGGGCGGATGTCGCGCCCGCGCTCCTCGTTCGCATGGGGCGCGCGCGAGCCTTCTTCAGACGGTGCCGTAGAGCCGGTCGCCGGCGTCGCCCAGTCCGGGAACGATGTAGCCCTTCTCGTTCAGGCGCTCGTCCATCGCGCCCAGCACGAGCGTCACATCGCGGCCGTCGACCTGCTTCTCGATCGCCGCGACCCCCTCGGGGGCGCCGAGCAGGCAGATCGCGGTGACGTCCTGCGCGCCGCGCGCGAAGAGGAACTCGATCGCGGCGCCGAGGGAGCCGCCCGTGGCCAGCATCGGGTCGAGCACGAAGCACTGCCGGTCGCTGAGATCGTCGGGAAGACGCTCGGCGTACGTCGAGGGCTCGAGCGTCTCTTCGTTGCGCACCATGCCGAGGAATCCGACTTCGGCGGTGGGGATGAGCTTGACCATGCCCTCGAGCATTCCGAGCCCGGCACGCAGGATCGGCACGACGAGGGGGCGGGGCTCGCTGATCCTGACACCCATCGTCGTGGTGACCGGCGTCTGGATCTCGATCGGCGAGACGCGCACGTTGCGCGTCGCCTCGTAGGCGAGCAGGGTCACCAGCTCTTCGGTCAGCTGCCGGAAGACCGGCGACGATGTGCGCTGGTCCCGCAGCACCGTGAGCTTGTGGGTGATGAGCGGGTGGTCGGCGACGTGCAGGCGCATAGGCCAAGGGTAGTGCGTGCCGTCCGGTTCCTCCGCGTCGTCCCTGCCCGCCCTGCGGCGCCTGGGGGCACCGTTCACTTGCCATGGATGTACGCGCAGTCGCAGCCGGCGCATACAAACAGGGCAAGTGAACGAGGGAGGTGGAGGCAATACGCTCGAGGGGTGCACGCCGACCCCGCCGATCTCGCCGCGATGGACCGGGCGCTCGCGCTGGCCGCCGCCGCGGGGGAGTCGGGCGACGTGCCGGTCGGTGCGGTGGTGACGGATGCCGCGGGCCGCGCCATCGGCGAAGGCCGCAACCTGCGTGAGGCCACGCATGACCCGACCGCCCACGCCGAGGTCGTGGCCCTGCGCGCCGCCGCGGAGGCGACCGGGTCGTGGAACCTGGAAGGCTGCACGCTCGTGGTGACCCTCGAACCCTGCCTCATGTGCGCGGGCGCGGTGCTGCAGTCCCGCGTCTCGCGGCTCGTGTTCGGCGCGTGGGACGACAAGGCCGGCGCGGCCGGCTCGATGTACGACGTCGTGCGCGATCGGCGTCTGCCCCACCGTGCCGAGGTGGTCGCCGGCGTGCGCGAGGCCGAGGCATCCGCTCTCCTGCGCGCCTTCTTCGACGACCGTCGCTGACGCGCGCCCTCCGCGACGCGCAGAATCACACCGGAAGGTGCGGCAGCACCTCCGCGCCGAGGTACTCGACGTGGTCGACATCCTGCAGGTCGAGCAGCTGGAAGTACAGGCGCTCGATCCCGAAAGCCTGATACGTGGCGATGCGCTCCGCGATCTCGTCGGGTCCGCCGACGATGTTGGTGCCGTCGCGCACGTCATCGAGGGTCTTGCCGATACGCGCGGCCCGCGCGGCGACCGCTGCCTCGTCCTTGCCGGCGAACGTCGACATCGCGATCGACAGCCGGATGGTGCCGGGATCGCGACCCACCCGGTCGCACGCGGCGAGGAGGTTGTCGATCCGCTCCTGGATCTGGTGATCCTCGGGGAAGCCGATGTTGTATTCGGTGCCGAACCGCGCCACCAGCTCAGGCGTGCGGCGCTTTCCGCCGCCGCCGATGATCACGGGCACGCTGCTCTGCACCGGCTTGGGCAGGGCAGGCGCCTCGACGAGCGTGTAGTCGCGGCCTTCGAACGAGTACGTCTCGCCCACCGGCGTCGACCAGAGTCCGGTGAGGATGCCGAGCTGCTCCTCGAGGAGGTCGAATCGGCGATCCGGGAACGGGATGCCGTAGGCCTTGTGTTCGCGGGCGAACCAGCCGGCACCGAGCCCGAGCTCGACGCGTCCGCCCGACATCTGATCGACCTGTGCGACCTGGATCGCGAGGATCCCGGGGTGGCGGAAGGTCACCGGCGAGACGAGTGTCCCGAGGCGCAGTCGCGTGGTCTCGCGCGCGAGCCCCGCGAGCGTCGTCCAGGCGTCGGTCGGCCCGGGGAGACCGTCCCCCATGCCGCTGAGGAAGTGGTCGGACCGGAAGAAGCCGTGAAAGCCGAGGCGTTCGCCGGCCTGCGCGTACGCGAGCTGGTCGGCGTACGTCGCGCCCATCTGGGGTTCGGTGAACAGGCAGTACTGCACGGTGTCCTTTCGTTGCGGGCGGAGATCGCGCGGATCCGGCGCGCCGGTACGCGCGGCGGCCTGATCGCCGTGACCGCACGGTGCCGACGGATCAATCGGTGGACTTGATCACGAACTCCGACGTCGGCGGCGTGCGGTCGTCGCCCGGCCGGTAGATGTCGGGTTCGAAGTAGATCACGCGCGCGGCCGGAACGGCCTCGCGTACGCGATCCTCGATGCGATCGATGTCGGACGCGATATGCGCCAGGGGCGCGTCGGCGGCGAAGCCCAGCTTGGCCGCGACCATGAGTTCGTCGGGACCGAGATAGAGGGTCTTGATGTGGATGAGCTTGTGCACCTCGGGCCCCGCGAGGATGGCGTCGACGATCCGCTGGTGATCGGCATCCGTCGCCCCTTCCCCGACGAGCAGGCTCTTGGTCTCGATGCCCAGGGTGACCGCGACGAGGATCAGCAGCGTGCCGATCATCAGGGTGCCGATCGCGTCGAACAGCGGGTTGTGAGTGATCGCGGTGAGGCTGACCGCGGCGAGCGCGAACACCAGACCCGTGAGCGCGGCGATGTCTTCGAGCAGCACGACCGGCAGTTCGGGTGCCTTGGCGTGCCGCACGAACGACACCCACGACTGCCCCTTGAGCCGCACGTGGTTGCTCTCCTTGATCGCGGTGCGCAGCGAGAACGACTCCAGCACGATCGCGATGATGAGGACGCCGATCGGGATCCACACGTTCTCGAGCTCGTGCGGGTGGGTCAGCTTGTCGATGCCCTCGTAGATCGAGAAGAGGCCGCCGACCGAGAACAGGATGATCGACACCACGAAGGCGTAGACGTACCGTTCGCGTCCGTACCCGAAGGGGTGCTCGCGGTCCGCGGCGCGCTTGGCGCGACGGCCGCCCAGGAGGAGCAGCAGCTGGTTTCCCGAGTCGGCGACCGAGTGGATGGCCTCGGCGAGCATCGAGGCGGAGCCCGACAGGAACCACGCGATGAACTTCGCGATCGCGATGCCCATGTTGGCCAGAAACGCCGCGATGATCGCCCTGCTGCCGCCCGAAGCACTCATGCCACGAGTCTACGGATGCGGTGGCCCCTCAGAAGCTCAGTCCGAGGAGCGGATGATGATCGCCTCGGTCGAGGGGGCGGGGTCGATCGGATGGCCGACGTAGCCGATCGCCTCGAGGAGTGCGTGACGGAACTCGACGGGCCGCTCCAGATGCGGCGAGTGCCCGACGCCTTCGAGGCTCAGCTCGGTGACCTTGCCTCCGGCCGCGGCATACCGCGAGAGGACGTCGCGCGTCTGCGACACCATCGCCTGCGGCGGCGCGACGTCGTCGCCGGGCCAACCCGGGATTACACCGAGCTTGCCGAGATTGTTCAGATCGTAGAACGAGGTGTCGGAGACGATCGCGTCGAGCGTGCCGTGGATCCACAGGATCGGGGGCTTGTCGGCGAGCTCGACGATGCCCGACACATCGAAATGCCCCGGCGTCATCGTGTTGAGCACGCCCACGTCGCCGGCCGCGAAGCCCGGCCAGCTCTCCGACGCGACGGAGTCTCCGGGGTAGTTTCCGGTCGCCGTCGAGGTCGTCAGCATCGACTCCACCCACACGTCCTCGTGCTCGCTCTGGTAGCCGCCGGCGACATAGCCCGAACGGAAGACGCTGCGCGGCGAGGTCGGGGCGTCCGCGCTGCGATCGTGGTCGATGAGCCGCTGAACGAAATCCGGGTTCGCGCTGCCGCCGCCGCAGCCGGCGTCGTCGTCGGTCAGGCGTGAGCCGTCGCGCCGCGTGCCGCCGAAGCCGTACGGCGAGACCGGCGCCTGCAGTGTCAGGCTCAGCACCGGGTGATCGAGCGCATACTGCAGGATCACGCCGCCACCCATCGACCATCCCACGAGATGCGCCGTCGGGATGCCGAGCACGGCCAGCGTCTCGCGCACGTCGTCGCTGAAATCGCGCACGCCGCGGGTCGCATCGATGGGGGCGTGCTCGGTGCCGCCGAAGCCGCGCAGATCGATCGCGAGGACGCGCAAGTCCGGCGGAAGGTCCTGCATCGTCTCTTGCCAGAACAGCGACGACGACACGTTGCCGTGGATGAACACGACCGTGCGATCTGCGGGGGTCTCGGGGTCGTCGCCGGCCCTCTCGAGGACGTTGACCATCAGCCGAGGGGTCTCGATCAGTCGTGCCGTGATGCCGTCGAAGAGCGTCATGTCGGTCCTCCCCAGGTCCGGGCCGAGGCACCCGTGCCTCCGCTGCTTTCGAGGATAGTCCCGCGCCCGCGCGCCGCACCCCTGCAGACGACGACGGGACACGGCGCGCCGGGCGTGAGTCCGAGGCGACGTGTCCCGTCTGTGAGAGGCGTCGAGGTTCAGGACTCCGGCATCTCGGCGGGAAGCTGTCCCGTGTAGAAGCCGAAGGTGTTGTCGGCCGCGCGGGCCGCGTCCTCGGGGTCTGCGCCGCCGGCGGCGTGGGCGTCACCCCATGCGGTTGCGGCCGCACGGTAGAAGGCCTTCCCCTCGTCGGTGAGGGCCCACTCCTCCGCCGCGCCCGGCGGGAGTTCGCCGCTGCCGCTGAGGTGCAGTGCGAGTCCGAGCAGGCCGCCATCCCAGCCGACGCCGGTCGCCCCGGGGCCGAACTGCTCCCAGAATCCCGGGGGCACGTCCGCCGCGTGCGCGGTGTGCTCGAGCTCGAGGCGCGTCGTGTCGTCGCCGTTGGAGACGAGGCGCACCGCGACCCAGCTCACCCCGCCGCCGTACTCCCACGTGATGCGGTAGCCGGCGGCTCCGTCCTTCGGCGGGTCGCACTGCAGCACTTCGCCACCGGCGTTGCCCTCGAGCTGGTAGCGCCCGCCGAGCTGAAGCTCACCCGAGACCGGCAGGAACCAGCGGGGGATGCGCTCGCCGTTGGTGACGGCATCCCACACGTCCTCGATCGGGCTGGGGTACTCCTGCGTCAGCGTCTGCACGTGCGACGGCTCGCCGTCCACGTCGACGGTGCGGACGCCGCGCGTCACGGCGTCGATCTGTGCGTTGACATCGACCATTTCAGTTCTCCTCTGTCGTGTGGGGGTCGGGGTCGTCAGGATCGGTGGCGGGGGAGTCGGATGCCGAAGCATCCGGCTTCTCGTCGGCATCCGTCGCCTGCGGCGAGTCCCGCTCTGCGGCGAGTCGCCGCTGCCGCCGGCCGCGCGCGAGCTCGGTGCCGAGCGCATCCAGGTGCGGCTGCCAGAACCGGCGGAAGGGGTCGAACCACGCCGCGGCGGTCTCGAGCGGCTCGGGGTCGAGCGCGTAGAACCGGCGCGTGCCCTCGGGGCGCACGCTCGCGAATCCCGAATCGCGCAGGACGCGCAGGTGCTGCGACACTGCGGGCTGCGAGATGCCGAACTCGCGCTGCACGACCTCGCCGATGTCGCCGGCGCTGTGCTCGCCCTCCGCGAGGAGTTCGAGGATGCGGCGGCGCACCGGGTCGCCGAGGACGTCGAGCGCGTGCATGCGACCTATATTTGCATTGCCGCTTATATAAGTCAAGGCTCAATAAAGGGAGATCGTACGATGGGCGGCATGACCGACGACACAGCTCTCCCGTCCCTCGCCTTCCTCGGCGCCGGCTCGATGGGCGGCGCCATCGTCCAGGGAGTCGTGCGCTCCGGCCTCGCCACGCGGGTGACGGCGACCAACCGCACCGTGGCGAAGGCCGAGGAGCTCGCGGGCCTGGACCGCGTCGCGAGCGTCGCGCTCGAGCGGGAGCCGGCGGCGAACACGGAGGCCGCGGCCACCGCCGAGGTCGTGCTGGTGGGAGTCAAGCCGGCGATGGTGCCCGACCTTCTGCGAGAGATCGCCCCGGTGCTGCGGCCGGGCACGATCGTGATCAGCCTCGCCGCCGGCGTCACGATCGCGACGTTCGAGAGCATCCTCGGACCGAGCATCCCGGTGCTCCGTTCGATGCCGAACACTCCGGCGCTCGTCGGCCGGGGAGTGACGGGACTCGCCTCGGGCACGACGGCGGGACCGGATGCGGTCGCCCTCGCACATCGCCTGTTCGAGACCGTCGGCACGGTGGTCGACGTGCCCGAGGATCGGATCGACGCCCTGTCGACGATCTCCGGCTCGGGACCCGCCTACTTCTTCCTGCTCGTGGAGGAGTTCACCCGGGCCGCGATCGGCAAGGGCTTCTCGGAGGCGGAGGCACGTCTCATGGCTGAGCAGACCTTCATCGGCGCGGCAGCGCTGCTCGAGGCATCCGGTGACGACCCGGCCGAGCTGCGGCGTCGCGTCACGAGCCCGAAGGGCACCACCGAGCGTGCCGTCGCCGTCCTGCAGGACGCGCGGCTCGACGATGTGTTCGCGCGAGCGACCGACGCCGCGCTGGCCCGCGCGAAGGAGCTGGCCGCGGGAGCGTAGGCGATCGCGAGAGCCGAGACTCAGCGGTCGAGCGCCGCGAACCTCTCGATGTCGACGTTCGTGCCCGACACGATGATGAGGTCGTGGTTGGTCACCACAGTGTTGGCCTCGGCGTAGCGGAAGGGCTTGCCGGGGCTCTTCACGCCGACCACCGTGACGTTGTACTTCGTACGCACGCCCGACTCGTTCAGGCCGATACCGCGGACGAACTTCGGCGGATACATCTTGGCCAGCACGAAGTCATCGTCGAAGCGGATGAAGTCCAGCATCCGCCCGCTCACGAGGTGCGCCACGCGCTCGCCGGCCTCGCGCTCGGGGTAGATCACGTGGTTGGCGCCGACGCGGGCGAGGATCTTGCCGTGCGATTGCGACACCGCCTTCGCCCAGATCTGCGGGACCTTCAAGTCGACGAGGTTGGCGGTGATGAGCACGGATGCCTCGATCGACGAACCCACGGCGACCACCGCTACCTGGAAGTCCTGCGCGCCGATCTGCTTGAGGGCGTCGATGTTGCGCGCGTCCCCCTGCACCGTGTGCGTCACGCGCTCGGACCACTTCTGGACCAGCTCGAGGTTGTCGTCGATCGCGAGCACCTCGCGGTTCAGCCGGTCGAGCTCGCCGGCACAGGCCGCGCCGAAGCGTCCCAGTCCGATCACGAGGACGGGGGCGTCGCTTCTGATCCGCTCAACCAACGATGGGCCTTTCCACGGGCAGCGAGTAGAGCTGCGAACGGGATGTCGCGGCCACGGCCGCGGCGAGAGTCACTGTACCAATGCGGCCCATGAAGATCGTCACGGCCATCACGTAGACGGCCGGGTCCGACAGCTCAGCCGTGAGGCCGGTCGACAGGCCGACGGTCCCGAACGCCGAGATGACATCGAAGAGGACGTCGGCGATGGGCTCCTGGCTGATCTGGGCGATGACGATCGTCGAGAGGGCGACGATCGTGGCACCCCACGCGACGACCGACAGCGCCACGCGCTGGACATCGCTCGGGATGCGGCGGCCGAACACCTCGACCGACTGACGGCCCTTCGCCTCGGACAAGACTGCGAGGGCGAGCACCGCGAGCGTGGTCACCTTGATGCCGCCGGCCGTCGACGCCGATCCGCCGCCGACGAACATCAGCATGCTTCCGACGATGAGCGAGGAGCCGTACAGCTCACCGATGTCGACGACGGCGAAGCCGCCCGAACGGGTCATCGCGGACAGGAAGAAGGCCTGGAACGTGGTGTCCCACGCGTCCATCGAGCCGAAGGTCTTGGGGTTGTTGTACTCCAGCGCGAGGAAGGCCGCGGCCCCGGCGATGAACAGCAGCACCGTCGTGATGATCGTGAGCTTGGTGTGCAGCGGCCACCGGCGCACGTGCCAGTAATGCTTGAACAGGGCGTAGATGACCGGGAAGCCGATGCTCCCGAGGAACACCCCGACCATCAGGGTCGTGAGCAGGAAGTAGTCGTCGGCGAACGGCATGAGCCCGCCCGGGTTGGGCGTGAAACCCGTGTTGGTGAAGGCCATCGCCGCGTAGAAGGGCGCTTCCCAGAGCGCTTCGAGGGCTCCGATGCCGGCCATGACGAGCGTCGGATAGAGAGCGATCGCGACCAGAGCCTCGATGAGGAGCGTCGAGAGCGCCACGGTCCGCAGCAGCTGACCGACTTCGCCCAGACGCACCGTCTGGCCCTCATTGACGGGGCCGCCGTGCGTGCGAAGCGGATTGGAGTCGCTCGCCGCGATGAGCTTGGCGCGCAGACCGAGCCGCTTCGAGATCACGAGGCCGAGGATCGACGCGAGTGTCAGCACGCCCATGCCGCCGATGTTCACGCCGAGAAAGATGACGACCTTGCCGAAGGCCGAGAAGGTCGTCGCGATGTCGACGGTGGTGAGGCCGGTGACGCAGATGGTGGATACCGCGGTGAAGACCGCGTCAGCCAGCGGGATGCGCCTGCCGTCGGCTGCGGAAGCCGGCAGCGACAACAACGCGGTGAAGACGAGGATCAGCGAGACGAAGACGAGGACCGCGAACCGGGCGGGCGAGGATGTCGTGAGGTTGCGCAGACCGTCCCACCAGCCGCGGAGCGTCGTGGGGATACGCCGCATGAGCGACCCAGCCGGGTCCGTCGCCATGCGTGCCCCTTTCGCTCTGAGACCCGTGTCATGGTACTCCGATGGGCTCCCGACTAATCTGAGCACATGGCGGACATCTTCGACGTGATCGCGGACGGCACGCGTCGCGACATCCTGCGACTTCTGCTCGATCGCTCATCCGCCGGAGAGCACGGCACCAGCGTGTCGCATATCGTGCACGAGCTCGGCGCAAGCCAGCCCACAGTCTCGAAGCACCTCAAGGTGCTGCGTGATGCGCACCTCGTCTCGGTGCGCGAGGAGGGCCAGCATCGCTACTACAGCCTCTCGGCCGCGCCGCTGGACGAGGTGGACGACTGGCTGGTCCCGTTCCTGGACGACGGGGCCGACGCGCCGGCGGTGCCGTCCTCGCTCCCCGAGCCCGCAGCGCACGCCGCCGAAGTGGTGGGCCGTGCCGCGGCATCCGCCAAGCACGCTCTCGAGAACGCCCTCCGCAAGCTCCCCGGCAGGTAGTACGACCCGACACTCCTCCGCGGCAGAGCGACGCGGGATCGTCCTCGGGCAGAGGATGACCCCGCGCAGCGGAAGGGACTACTAGCGGCGTCCGGCCTTGCGGCGGAACAACCAGGCGCCCCAGATGAACGACCCCGCGAGGATCGCGAGGCACCAGGCCACCGCCCAGCCGACGTAGTCGTCGACCGGTGTGCCCATGAGCAGGCCGCGGATCGTCTCGATGATCGGGGTGACCGGCTGGTACTCGGCGACTCCCTGCAGCCACTCCGGCATGGTCGCCACCGGGACGTACGCGCTCGAGAGGTACGGCAGGAACAGGATGATGAATCCGTAGCCGTTCGCTCCTTCGGGGCTCCCCGAGGCAAGACCGATGGCGGCGAACAGATAGGTGATCGCGAGGATCCACAGCGCGATCACGGCGACCGCTCCGATCCAGCCCCACACGTCGGCGGTGGGGCGGAACCCGACGAGGAGTGCGACGCCGATCACGATGCCGGTCGCGATCAGGTTGCGCAGCAGGCTGGCGACGACGTGCCCGGTGAGGACGGCGCTCGCCCGCAGCGGCATCGTGCGGAACCGGTCGATGATGCCGGCCTTCATGTCGCCGGCGACGTAGACCGCGGTGGACGCCGCGCCGAAGCCGGCGCACGTGAGGATCACCCCGGGCACGACGTACTGGACGTAGTCGCCGGTGGGGTCGATCGCGCCGCCGAAGACCCATGTGAACATCAGCATGAGCATCACCGGCAGCATGATCGCCATCAGCAGGGATTCGCCATCGCGGAGGGAGTGCAGAAGGCTGCGCCCGACGAAGACGCTCTCGGCGGTGAGGCCCGACACGCGCGGACGCAGGGCCGGCGGGGCCGGCGGGGCGATGGTGGTCATGCGAGCTCCTTCACGGAATCTGCGGCGGGGCGGGGCTGAGTGGCGGCGCTGCCGCCGGTGAGGGCGAGGAAGACGTCGTCGAGGCTCGGGCGACGCAGGGTGACGGTGCCCTCGGCGCCGGACTCGTCGAGCACGTCGAGGGCACGACGCAGGCCCGACACGGTGCCGTCCGTGGGCACCTCTCGCAGCAGGTCGCCGTGGGCGTCGTGCAGCTCGACGGCGTCGCCGCCGACGCGGCTCTTCAGCTGCGCGGCGGTTCCGGTCGCGACGATGCGGCCACCGTCGAGAACCGCGATGCGGTCGGCCAGCTGGTCGGCCTCCTCGAGGTACTGCGTGGTGAGGAACACCGTGGTGCCGGCGTCGGCGAGCGAGCGGATGACATCCCACAGCTCGCGGCGGCTGCGGGTGTCGAGCCCGGTCGTGGGCTCGTCGAGGAACAGCACCTCGGGGGTCACGACGAAGCTCAAGGCGAGGTCGAGGCGTCGGCGCATGCCGCCCGAGTAGGTTCCGACACGCTTCGCCGCGGCATCCGTCAGGTCGAAACGGGCCAGCAGCTCGGCCGCCTTCTTCCGCGCTGCACGGATCGACAGACCCGACAGCCGTGCCAGCATCACGAGGTTCTCGGTGCCGGTCAGGACGTCGTCGACGGCGGCTGCCTGACCCGTCAGGCTGATGCGCTGCTTGATGGCCTGCGGGTCGTGCTCGACGTCGATGCCCGAGATCTCGGCCGTGCCGGCATCCGGGCGGGCGAGGGTGGTGAGCACGTTGATGGTGGTGGTCTTGCCGGCGCCGTTCGGGCCGAGGAGCGCGAACACCTCGCCGCGCCGGACGGTGAGGTCGAGGCCGTCGAGCACGGTCTGGCGACCGAACTTCTTGCGCAGGCCCCGCACGGCGATGGCCGGCGGCGCGAGGGTCGGGTCGTTCATGGAGGCATCCCTTCGAGTGGTGTGTACGTGGAAAACTGTTTAGCACGATAACTGTTTATGACGGTAACACACTGTTTACGAGATATACAGACCTAGACTTGGCCGCATGACCGACGTGCCAGAGCCCGAGCTTCCCCGCGGCATCGCTCTCGCGTGGGGCGTGGCGGCGAATCCGCAGCGCGGCCCTAAGCGCGAGATGAGCGTCGAGCGCATCGTCGAGGCGGCGGTGGAGATCGCGGATGCCGACGGCCTGGGTGCTGTGTCGATGGCAGCCGTGGCCGCACGCCTGGGCTTCACGCCGATGTCGCTCTATCGGTACGTCACGGCGAAGGACGACCTCGTGCTGCTGATGCAGGAGGAGGCCACCGGGCTGCCGAGCGAGGAGGCCGCCGGCGCCGGCGGCTGGCGTGAGCAGCTCACGGCGCTCTACAACGAGCAGGTGCAGATGTACCTGCGTCACCCGTGGGTACTCGACATCCCGATCAGCGGATCGCCGGTGACTCCGAACAGCGCCGCGTGGATGGACGCCGGCCTGCGGGCGCTCGCCGAGACGGAGCTCACCTACGAGGAGCGCCTGGCCGTCGTGCTCATGGTCACCGGCACTTCGCGGTGGACCGGAACAGTGCTCGCCGGATACGCCCGCACGGAGCGTGAGCGCGGCCTCCGCGGGCACGACATCACCGTCCAGGAGGACGCGCTCTTCCGCGCACTGATCAGCGCCGACGGCTACCCCGAGCTGCGCGCGGCCATCGAGGCCGGCGTCTTCCTCGACGATTCGGACCCGTTCCGGTTCAATCTGGAGCGGAGCCTGGACGGGGTCGCCGCCTACATCGACCGCGTGGCGTCCGAGGGCCGCGGGCCGCGGTCACCGTGGGCGAAGCTGGACGACTCCGAGATCATGGACGACAAGAAGTTCCGCGAGGCCCAGAAGGCGGTGCGCGCGGCCGAGAAGGCGCTGCGCGACGCCCGCAAGCTCGAGCGTCAGGCCGCCCGGATCGCACACGAGCACCGCGCGCGGCAGCGTGGCGATTCCTGAATCAGCGCCCCGACTTTCTCACGTGTCACACCGGTTTACATGCGCCCCGTGTTTACACGCACACCGCGCGGGATCTAGAGTGTCGTCAAGACTTCTGGGGAAGGAATGACACAAATGGCGGAGCTGCCCGACGTGCGCTTCCTCACCGTCGCCGAGGTCGCAGAGCTGATGCGCGTCTCGAAGATGACGGTGTACCGGCTCGTCCACTCGGGCGAGCTCCCGGCGGTGCGGTTCGGTCGCAGCTATCGCGTCCCCGAGTCGGCGGTCACCGAGGCCCTGCAACGGCCGATCGCTGACGTCGGCTAGACTGTCCCGAGGCATTTTACGCATCTGCCCCGATCCCGGGCGCGCACATGTTGCGCCCAGACCCCGACATAGTGAGGTTTTCCGTGGGTTCTGTCATCAAGAAGCGCCGCAAGCGCATGGCGAAGAAGAAGCACCGCAAGCTGCTTCGCAAGACTCGCCACCAGCGCCGCAACAAGAAGTAAGCGGCCACCACACCAAGCGCCTGTCCATGGACGGGCGCTTCGTGTTCTGCCGCGGGAGGAACCGATGAAGTCGATCACCGTCCAGCAGCTCCGCGATCGCGTCGACGTGCCGCTCATCGACGTGCGCGAAGTCGACGAGTTCGCCGCCGGGCATGTGCCGGGCGCCGTCAACATCCCGATGTCGGCCATCGGCGGCCGGCTCGACGAGCTGCCCGACGGCGCGTTCGATGTCATCTGCGCGATCGGTGGTCGCTCCGGCCGCGTGGTCGAGGCGCTCGAGGCGCGCGGCTACGACGCCACCAACGTCGACGGCGGCACCCACGAGTGGATCGCCGCGGGCTTTCCGGTCGAGCGCTGAGCCGCAGCATCCGTCGGCGCTCCTAAACTGAAGCGGTGACGACGCTCACCCTCATCGGCAAGCCCGACTGCCATCTGTGCGATGTCGCGCGCGAGGTCGTCGAGACCGTCGTCGCCGAGCTGCCCGAGGATGCTGTCGACGTCGAAGAGCTCTCGATCGCCGATGACCCGGCGCTCTATGCCGTGTGGTGGGAGAAGATCCCGGTCGTGCTCATCGACGGCGAGCTGCACGGCCACTGGCGCGTGTCTCCCGACCGCCTGCGCTCCGCCCTCACCGGCTGACTCCCGACGTCACGCGTCAAGCCCGTCCGGCCGCGAAAACACCAGTCGGTAACCGCGACACGCCGGTGACGCATGCCTCGGCCCGGCGTGTCGCGCGACGGACTGGTGTTTTCGCAGGACGGAACCGGATGCCGCAGGGCGACGTCGCGGGAAACTACGGGGCCAGGCGCGTCGGACCGCGGAACAGGTAGGTGACCTCGCGGATCGAATCCTGCCCGAGCAGCAGCATCATCACGCGGGCGAGGCCCATTCCGAAGCCGCCGTGCGGCGGGGCGCCGTAGCGGAAGAAGTCGAGATAGAAGTCGAGATGCTCGGGCTCGAGGCCCTTCTCCTTGGCCTGCGCGATGAGCACGTCGACGCGATGCTCGCGCTGCGCGCCGGTCGTGATCTCGACGCCCTTGAAGAGCAGGTCGTAGCTCTTGGTGAGCCCGGTCTCTTCGTCACGCATGTGGTAGAACGCGCGGATCTCGGGGTGGTAGTCGGTGATGAAGACGAACTGGTGGCCGTAGGTCTCCTCGACGTAGGCCGAGATCTGACGCTCGCCCTCGGGGTCGAGGTCGCCGTCGGTGCGGGGCACCTCGTAGCCGCGGCTCTTCACGATCTCGAGCGCCTCGGCGAGCGGGATGCGCGGGAACGGGATCGCCGGAACCTGCACCTCGAGGCCGAACAGCTCCTCGATCTCGGCGCCGTGCTTGTCCTTCACGGCCTGGAACGCGGTCGCCAGCAGCTCTTCCTGCATCCTGGCCACGTCTTCGTGCGAGTCGATCCAGCTGATCTCGGCGTCGATCGATGTGAACTCGGTCGCGTGGCGCGAGGTGAACGACGGGTCGGCGCGGAAGGCCGGGGCGATCTCGAAGATCTTGCCGAACCCGGCGACCTGCGCCATCTGCTTGAAGAACTGCGGGGACTGCGCCAGGTAGGCGGTCTGGTCGCCGAAGTACTCGAGCGAGAAGAGCTCGGCATTGGATTCGGATGCTGAGGCCATGAGCTTCGGCGAGTGCACCTCGATGTAGTCCCGCTCGATCCAGTACGAGCGCATCGCGTGCTCGAGTGTGGTCTGCACGCGGAAGATGAGGTTGTTGCGGCGCTGGCGCAGGTCGAGGAAGCGCCAGTCCATGCGCTTGTCCATGCCGGAGTCCGCGGCGATCGGCGTCTCGGGCAGCGCCGCGGCGGCGATGTCGAGCGATCCGATCTTGATCTCGACACCGCCGAGCTTGACCCGCTCGTCGTGCTTGAGCTCGCCTCGCACCGTCAGGAACGTGCCGGTGGCGAGGTTCGAGATGAGGTCGGTGAGGGCGAGGGCTGCGGCATCCTGTTCCGCGCCGTCCTCGGCGGGCCGCGTCGCCGGATTGACCAGCTGCACGGCGCCGGTCTCATCGCGAAGGATGACGAACTGCACCTTCTTCTGGTCGCGGACGGTCTCGACCCATCCCGACACCGAGACGGGGCCGTCGGCGAGACCCTTGAGCTGGCCAATCAGAGCGCGTTCAGTCACGAGGGTCAAGTGTACGTCGACGGCATCCCCCCGCTCGATTCGGGGGCTGGCACCCAGGAACGGTTCACGTCGCTCGCCTAGCGTCGAGGACGTGACAGCCATCCTCGCGACCACGAACACCTCGACTGCCACCTCTGACGGTTCTTGGCTCAGCGCCCTGGCGGACTGGGCCGTCTCGCTCATGGATGTGATCGGCCCCGCGGGCGCCGGCATCGCCATCGCGATGGAGAACCTCTTCCCGCCGCTGCCGAGCGAGGTGATCCTGCCGATGGCGGGCCTGGCCTCCAGCCGCGGCTCGTTCACGCTGGTCGAGGCGCTGCTGTGGACGACGGCCGGCTCGGTGGTCGGCGCGCTGCTGCTCTACGGTCTCGGCGCGTGGCTCGGGGTCGCGCGACTGCGGACGATCGCCGCGAAGGTGCCGCTGCTGCGTCCGGAAGACATCGACCGCACCGTCGCTTGGTTCGGACGTCACGGAGGCAAGGCCGTCTTCTTCGGGAGGATGATCCCGATCTTCCGGAGTCTGATCTCGATTCCGGCGGGGATCACCCGGATGCCGCTGTGGCGGTTCGTGCTGCTGACCGCCACGGGAAGCCTCATCTGGAACTCCATCTTCGTGCTGTCGGGCTTCTTCTTGGGGGAGTCGTGGCACATCGTCGAGCGCTACGCCGACATCCTGCAGTACGTCGTGATCGGGGTCGCCGCGCTCGCGGTCGCGTGGTTCCTGTTCGTGCGCATCCGCAGCCTGCTCAACGACCGCGACACCGGGCCGCAACCCGAGGCGGACTGACGCTCAGCCGCCCCACAGAACCAGCCGCCGTAGACTGGGGCGGTGCCCGCCGATCGCCTCCATCTCGTGCGCCATGGGGAGGTCCACAATCCTCGCCGCGTGCTCTACGGGCGACTCCCCGGTTACGGGCTCAGCGCGGACGGGCGGAACATGGCCCGGCAGGCGGCCGAGTTCGTGCAGGCGATGCAGCGACCGGTCGCGACGCTCATCTGCTCGCCGCTGCAGCGCGCGCGCGAATCCTCCGAGCCGTTCACGGCGCTGTTCGGCATCGAGCCCGTCATCGACGAACGCGTGATCGAGCCGACCAACGTCTTCGAGGGCAAGCGCATGATGCGCGCCCTGGTCAATCCCTGGAACTGGCGCCACCTGCGCAAGCCGGCGCTGCCGAGCTGGGGCGAGCCGTACGCGGACGTCGTGGGTCGCATGAATGCGGCCATGACGCAGGCGTGGGATGCCGTGGACTCGGGCGATGTCGTGATCGTCTCGCATCAGCTGCCGATCTGGGTGACGCACCTCGCGGTCGCCGGGCTGCCGCTGCGTCACGACCCCCGCGCCCGCCGCTGTGCACTGTCGAGTGTCACCAGTTTCGAGATGGTGGAGGGCAAGTGGACCGAGACCGCCTACGCCGAGCCGGCGTCCACGGCGGGCGCAGTGGACGTGGGGGCGGTATGACCAGGTTCGGACGCAGGCTCCGGGCCGCGGTATCCGCGCTCCTGGCCGTCGGGCTCATCGCGGCGCTCGCCGCGTGCACGAACGACCCTCTCGCCGACCAGTACCGCGAGGGCGACAACAAGGGGTTCATCGCGGCCAGCGGGTTCGAGGTGGAGGAGATCCCCGCGGACGAGCGCACCGAGCCGATCGAGTTCGAGGGCGTGCTCGACACCGGGGGCACCGCCACCAGCGCCGACTACGCCGGGGACGTGCTGGTCGTGAACTTCTGGTACGCCGCGTGCGCCCCGTGCCGCGTCGAGGCCGAGCAGCTCGAAGATGCGCACGAGACGTTCGAGGGGCAGGACGTGTCGTTCCTCGGGGTCAACCTGTACGACGGCGCGGAGGCGTCGCGAGCGTTCGCGGAGAAGTACGGCGTGACCTACCCGAGCGCGCTCGCGACCGAGGACGGCTCGATCAAGCTCGCGTTCGCGGGGCAGACGCCGCTCAACGCGGTGCCGGTCACGCTCGTGCTCGACACCGAGGGGCGCGTCGCCGCGCGCATCATCGGACAGCTCGACGACGCTTCCATCCTCGAGGCGCTCGTGCGCGACGCGCTGGAGGAGGCGTGAACCTGGGGGCGCTCGTCGCCGACGGGTCGCTGCTCGTCGCGATCCCGATCGCAGTGCTCGCGGGGCTCGTATCGTTCCTGTCACCGTGCGTGCTGCCGCTCGTGCCGGGGTACCTCGGCTTCATCGGCGGCGCGGTCGCTCCTCGGCCGGTGCCTGTCGAACGCGCAGGCGTTTCGTCTCGCCTCGCCCGCTCTACGACCGAGACGAAGGGCGCTGTGACGACGGATGCCGCGACCGAGGCGCCCGCACGCGGCCGGCTCGTGCTGGGCGTGCTCCTGTTCATCGCGGGGTTCACCGTCGTGTTCGTGAGCATCGCGATGCTCGGCGGCACACTGGGCCGCTTCCTGCTCGAGTACCAGGACCTCATCACCCGCATCCTCGGCGTCGTCGTCATCGCGATGGGCCTGGTCTTCATCGGCGCGTTCGGCTGGGCGCAGCGGATCGCCCGCCCGCAGGTGCGCTCGAACCTGGGCCTCGTCGGCGCCCCGCTGCTGGGCATCGCGCTCGGCATCGGGTGGGCACCGTGCATCGGTCCCACACTGGCCGTGATCCTCACGATGGCGTTCGACTCCGGCTCGGCCGCACGCGCCGCGCTGCTGGGCGTCGCATACTCGCTGGGCCTGGGCATCCCATTCCTCCTTCTCACCCTCGGCTTCGGGTGGGCGACGCGGTCGGTGTCGTTCGTGCGGCGCCACATCCGCGTGGTCAACCTCGTCGGCGGCGCGGTGCTCGTCGTGCTGGGGCTGCTCATGGTGACCGGCGTCTGGACGGCGATCATGGCTCAGCTGCAGGGGGTGTTCGCGAGTGTCCCGGCCCCGCTCTGACGTGTCGAGCGCAGGCGACCCGATGCGTCCGGCGGACCATGCCGACGCCGCCGAGCCGTCCGGCGACGTCAACCAGCCCGCGCTCGGCTTCGTCGGTTGGCTGCGGTGGGGATGGCGTCAGCTCACCTCGATGCGCACCGCGCTCGTGCTGCTGCTGCTGCTGGCGATCGCGGCGGTGCCCGGATCGCTCGTGCCACAGCGCAGCGCCGATCCCAACGGCGTCACGCAGTACTTCACCGACAACCCCGAGCTCGCCCCGATCCTCGACAACCTGAGCCTGTTCGACGTGTACACGTCGCCGTGGTTCTCGGCGATCTACATCCTGCTGTTCGTGTCGCTCGTGGGTTGCGTCATCCCGCGCACGAAGCATCACTGGAAGGCGCTGCGGGCGAAGCCGCCGCGCACTCCCGCTCGTCTGTCGCGCCTGGATGTGCACCACTCCGAGACCCTCGAGCTCGCGGACGACATAGTCCCCACGCCCTCTCCAGACGCCGCTGGCGCGTCGTCTGGAGCCTCGGGGGGCGCGGGCCCAGCCGCGGCTGCGGCATCCGCGTCGATCGAGGCCGCGCAGCAGCAGCTCAAGAAGGCCGGCTACCGGGTCGAGCGCTACGACTCCCGCGGCGTGCTGTCGGTGTCGGCCGAGCGCGGGTACCTGCGCGAGACCGGCAACCTCGTGTTCCACGCGTCGCTGGTCGGCGTGCTGCTCGCGGTCGGCATCGGCGGCGGCTTCACCTACACCGGGCAGACGGTGATCATCGAGGGCCGCACGTGGGTCAACACGATGCTCGACTACACGTCGTTCAACCCGGGGCGGTTCGTCGACGAGACTTCGCTCACGCCGTACGCGCTGACGCTCGACCGCTTCGATGTGACCTACCAGCCGCGCGGCACGCAGGGGGAGGGCCAGGCGGGCGACTTCGTCGCGAACCTCACGACCCAGCTCGCCGGCGGCACGCCCGGCTCCGGCGAGGTGCGCGTCAACCACCCCCTCGAGATGGCGGGAGACCGCATCTACCTCATGGGCAACGGCTACGCTCCGACGCTCACGATCCGCGACGCCGACGACAACGTCGTGTTCTCGGAGTCCGTCCCGTTCCTGCCGCAGGACACCAACATGACCTCGCTCGGAGTCGTGAAGGTGCCCGACGGCCTCGACGAGCAGATGGGTCTCGTCGGGTTCTTCTACCCGACGCAGGTCCAGCGGCAGGACGGGGCGTTCACTTCGGCGTACCCCGCCCTGACGAACCCCGTCGTGACCCTGGACGTCTACACCGGCGACCTCGGCATCGACGGCGGCGTGCCCCGCTCCGTGTACACGCTCGACACCGGTGAGATGGACAAGCTCACCGGTCGCGGCACCGACGTCGAGTCGCTCGAGATCGCGCCGGGCGAGACCGCCGAGCTGCCCGGCGGACTCGGCACGATCACGTTCGAGAACGAGGCGCCCGACGGCGCGAGCGGCTACGACGAGTCGGTCAAGCGCTACGTGTCGCTGTCGGTGCACCGGGATGCCGCGGCCACGTGGGTGCTGATCTTCGCGGTGCTCGCCACCGCGGGCCTGCTCGCCGCGCTGTTCGTGCCGCGCCGGCGTATGTGGGTCAAGGCGACCCCGGACGGCCACACCGTGCAGCTCGAGTACGCGGGACTCGCGCGCGGCGAGGACCCGACGCTGGATGCCGCGGTGGAGCAGTTCGCGCAGCGGCACCTCGCCTCGCTGTCCGACGGTCGGCCGCAGTCGGACCCGAGCCCGCGCGTAGACTGAGACCCATGCCCGAGTCCTCTGCCCTGACGCTCGAATCGGTATCGGTGCTCCTGGTGTGGACGGCCATCGCCATCTACGCTCTGGCGTTCGTCGCGTACGCGGTCGACCTCGCCCGGCGTGGCGCCGTGGCCGTGGATGCCAAGGGCGCCGCGAGGACCGAAGGCGCGCGCGAGCGTGAACTCGTCGCGGCGGGGGGCGGGTACGCCGGCTCCGCCGGACCACGAGGTGGGGTCATCGCCGCGATGCGCGCTCAGGAGGAGGCGTCCGAGGCGGCCCTCAACGCCCCCATCGGGCGCCGCGAACGGCTGGTCTGGGCGCGGATCGGCACGTCGCTGACAGTGCTCGCCTTCCTGTTCCATCTCGGCGGCGACGTCACTCGCGGCATCGCGGCGGGACGCGTGCCGTGGTCGAACATGTACGAGTTCGCCTTGACGGGGACCCTGCTCGTCGTCGCGGTGTACCTCGGCGTGCTCTTCCGGTACGACCTTCGATTCCTCGGCTCGTTCATCACGGGTCTCACGGTGGTGCTGCTCGGTGCGTCCGCGCTGAGCTTCTACGTCGAGATCACGCCGCTCATGGACCCGCTCAAGTCGGTGTGGCTGGTCATCCACGTGTTCGTGGCATCCCTCTCGACAGCCCTGTTCGCGCTGGCGTTCGGCCTGTCGGTGCTGCAGCTCATGCAGGCACGGCGCGAGCGCGTCATCGCGGCCGCAGCAGATGCTGACGGACCGACGACGAAGAGCGGTCCCGGCTTCCTGCGCACGCTGCCGGGTGCCGACGCCCTCGAGGCGCTCGCGTACCGGTTCGCGATCCTCGGCTTCATCTTCTGGACCTTCACGCTCATTGCGGGCTCGATCTGGGCGAACGACGCGTGGGGTCGCTACTGGGGCTTCGACACCAAGGAAGTCTGGACGTTCGTCATCTGGGTGCTCTACGCCGGCTACATCCACGCACGCGCCACGCGCGGCTGGCGCGGTGCGCGTTCGGCGTGGCTGTCGATCATCGGGTTCACCGCGGTGATCTTCAATTTCACCATCGTCAACATGTTCTTCAAGGGCCTCCACGCCTACTCCGGACTGGAGTGAGGGCACGCCGCGGCACTTCGATCCGAGGTGCCGCGGACTCCGGCATCCCTCAGCCGTCCTTGCGCGCCCGAGCTCGGCGCTGCAGTTTTCTGCATCCGCGCCGGAGCGCGGCGTAGCGCTCGCCGCAAGCTGCAGCGCGCCGGTCCGGCGCTGTCGCGCTCGCCGGGGGCTGTAGCGCGCCGGTCCGGAACTGTGAGGGCCGGTCCGGAACTGTGGCGCTCGCCGGGAGCTGTCGCGCTGGCGGGTGCTGTAGCGCGCCGGCCGGACCCGCCGCAGGCTAGGCCGTGGCCGGCACCGCCTGCAGCAGGGCGCGCGCCGAGGTCGTGCGACGGCGCGCGACCGCGATGATCGTGACCACGAGTGCGCCGAGCGACCAGATGATCAGCCCCGTGAACGCGGCGCCGAGTCCGGACGCCGAGGTCAGCGCCGCCAGCATGCCCTGGTAGGCGGGAGCCGTGGGCATCAGGCCGGCGATCTCGCTCAGCACGCCGGGCGCCGTGGAGACGACGCCGGTCGCGACTCCGAGCACACCGACCAGGGCAGCGATCCACCGTCCGGCGCCACCGAACACCGCCACCAGCGCCTGATTGACGGCGGCGAAGGCGACACCTGCCACCACGCAGACCGCGGCGAACACCGACCATTCCGCCCACGAATATGTCGCGGCCAGCTGCACGACTCCGGCCACGAGCAGACCCTGAGCGACACCCAGCCCGGCGGCGGGCAGGAATGAGCGCAGTGCCAGCACGGCCGACGGCGCGCGCGACGTGAGTGCCCGGCGCGACACCGCCTGCAGCGCGATGAAGGTGCCCAGACCCCCGAACCACAGCGCGAGCATCGCCAGCAGCGGCACTGCCGACGCGCCGAACAACGACGTTCCCACGCCTTCGGCCGCGACGGGGTCGGCCACGACGCCGGCGAGGTCGGTCGCCTCTTCGTCGGTGTACGAAGGGATGGAACCGGATGCTGTCGCCAGCCCGTTCGCGAGCTCGCCGGTGCCGTCGGCCAGCTGTGCCACGCCGTCTGCGAGGGTCGTCGCACCGTCGGCGGCCTGCCCGGCACCGGATGCCAGCTGGGAGGCGCCGGCTGCGAGCTGACGGGCACCGTCAGCTGACTGGGCTGTCCCGCCCTGGAGCCGGTCGAGGCCGGACGCGAGCTCTCGGGCGCCGTTCGCGGCGCCCGTCAGTCCGCTGCTCGTCTCGGTCATGAGGCTGCCGATGCCGCTGGCAGTCGGAGCCGCGTAACCGGCCGCGGTCCCGGCGCTGACCGCAGCCGCTCCCGCGTCCTTCGCGGCTGTGCCGAGGCTTCCGACAAGAGCGCCGAGCTGATCGCAGAAGCCCTGCCCCGATACCAACGGGTCGCACTGCGCGTAGAGCGCGCCGAACCGCTGTGCGAGCCCGGGGTCGTTCACGTCGGGGTTGCCGAGCAGCAGGGCGAGAGCCTCGGTCTGCCGCGCCGCATCGCCCGCGTACGTCGAAGAGGCGTTCGCGGCATCGAGCAGCTGCTGGTTCTGCACTCCGGCGGCAGCCGCATCGAGTCCCGCTGCGAGATCGCGAGCGCCACCAGCAGCACCGCCGATGCCTCCCGCGATCTGGCCGAGGCCACCGGCGAGGTCTGTGGCGCCACTGGACAGCTGTGACGCCCCGTCGCCGAGCTGAGCGATGCCGGCCGGGAGAGCCGAGGCTCCATCGGCGGCCTGTTGCGCTCCATCGGCGAGCTGGGTCGCGCCGTCGGCCGCGGTGCCGAGCTGGTCGCCGAGCGTGGTGAACCCGAGGAGCACGTTCTCGAGGTACACGCTGGACAGTTCGCTGCCCATGGTCGACGCGGCGGCGTTCGCGACCTGCGCAGTGATGGCATCGTCGACGATGAGGCTGTCGGGCGGCGTCTGCACCTCGATGGTCGCCTGCTCCGGAATCTCGCCGGGCCGCGTCGAGGTCGCGGCGGCCGAGAAGTTCTCGGGGATCGTGATGACGGCTGCGTACGTGCCGTCCGCGAGCCCGGATGCCGCGTCCTCGGCGTTCGAGATGGTCCAGGTGAGATTGCTGTCGAGCTCGTCAGAGCCTTCGACGAGGCCCGCGGTCAGCTGGCGGCCGAGAGGTACCGTCTGCCCGTCGATGGTGACCGGTTCGTCGTCGTTCACGATCGCCGCCGTGAGGCTGTCGAGCCGCTCGACGGGGTTGTAGAGAGCTGCGACGAGGATGCCCCCGATGACGACGGGCAGCAGCAGCACGCCGATGATCGTGAGCCACGTGATGGGGCGGCGCGAGCGCGACCGCTCGATGGGCAGTGTCAGGGCGTTCGGAGTCATGCGGTCACCTCTGCGGTGGTGGTGGTCTGAGTCGTTCCGGGGCGCAGCGCGAGAGAGCTCACATCTGCGCGGTGCGCGTCGGCGAGGAGCGCCAAGACGGCGCTCTCGCTGCGGGCGGTCACCACGAGCGTGAGGCGCGCGTCTGCATCGGAACCGGTGCGCAGTGCCTCAGCGCTGTCGTGCAGGAGCGCCGCTGCCTGATCGCGCTCGGCGGCGTCGAGCACGTCCGCGCCGTCGATCACGACGAGCCGGGCCCGGCTGCCGAGTGCGCGACGCAGCGCCTGCACGCGGTCCTCGGCGTCGGCCAGCAGCGCGACGCCGACATGCGCACGCACCCACGCGGCGCGTTCGGGCAGCAGGTGCCCGCCCACGCGCAGCCGGCCTTCGCTGGGTGTGAGGCGTCCTGCGACGGTCAGCGCGAAGGCACGGGCCGAACGCGGGTCGCCGGTGGCGATGAGGGTGCCGCCCGGTTCGACCCGGAACGCGGCATCCTCGAAGAGCACCACGTCGCCCAGCTCCCGCCCACCGTCGGCACGCACGGCCACGCCGTCGCCGACGAGCGCCGCCGTGGAATGCGGCTCGGGCCAGTCCGCGAGCGAGAGCTCGCGCTCCACCGCCTCGCCCTCGATGTCGAAGTGGGGGAGGACGCGCTCCAGCCAGCGGGGCATCCACCATGCCTTCGCGCCGAGGAGGGCCATGACGGCCGGGACGAGGGTCATGCGCACCAGGAAGGCGTCGACGGCGATGCCCACCGCGAGTCCGAGGGCGATCGGTTTGATCGAGGAGTCACCCTCCGGCACGAACGCCGCGAACACCGCGAACATGATGACCGCTGCTGCGGTGACGACGCGAGCCGACGCCGTGAAGCCCGAACGCACCGCGCCGAGCGCGATGTCGCGAGCGCTGCGGGTGGGGTGGCCCGCGGCGGCGCGCCGGGCGTGCACGTAGTCCTCTCGCATCCGGCTGACCAGGAACACCTGGTAGTCCATCGCGAGCCCGAACAGCACGCCCATGAGGATGATCGGCATGAAGCTGATGACCGGGCCCGTGCGGGTCACGTGCAGCAGGTCGGCGAACCAGCCCCACTCGAACACCGCGGCCACGACGCCGAACGACGCGGCGACCGACAGCAGATAGCCGAGCGCGGCCGTGACCGGAACCCAGATCGAACGGAACACGATCATCAGCAGGATCAGCGACAGCCCGACCACGAAGATCCCGAACGGCAGCAGCGCGGCGCCGAGGCGATCCGAGATGTCGATGCCGACGGCCGTGAACCCGGTCACCTTCAGATCGACGCCGTACTCGTCCTGCAACTGCGGGGCGAGGTCGCGCAGCGCTCGGACCAGCTCGGCCGTCGCAGGGTCGTCCGGCGCCGTCTCGGGCACGATCTGGATCAGCCCCGTGTCGGCCGTCTCGTTCGGGGTCGCGAGCGCGATCTCCTTGACGCCGGGCACCTGCTCGATCTCGTCGGCCAGGTCCTCCATCAGCCCGAGCGGGTCGGTCGAGGTGACGATCGTCCCCGTCATGATGAGCGGGCCGTTGGCGCCCGGACCGAAATGCTCCGCCGTGAGGTCGTATGCCTGCCGGGCCTGGCTCGACTCGGGCTGCACACCCGCGTTCGGCAGCGCGAGCGCGAGGCTCGCCGCGGGAATCGCCATGACGCCGAGGGTGAGGACGACGGCGAGGGTGGTGATCAGCGGATGCTTCGTGACGATGTTGACCCATTTGTTGGTGGGCTTTGGTTGAGTCTGTTGCGTTGCCGGGTGTGGATTTGGATCGCGTGATTGCGTCTGTTGCGTTGCGGGGTTGGGATTCGGACCGCGCGTGTGCGCGGCCTGGGTAGGCGCTCCCGCGCGCCCTGAGGTCTGTTCGAGCCCGGCATCCGCCTGGACCGCGGCTGTGCCCGGGTTGCCCGCGGTCCCCGGCTCGTCGGGCGCGGTCGTGGTGGAGCCGGTCGTTGAGCGAGTGGTCGTTTCCCCCTGACCGGTCGTTGAGCGAGCGAGGGACGAGCGAGACGAAACGCGCTGGGCTTTGCGAGATCGGCGGGGGAGGGGCATCCCGGCATGTGCCAGTTTGTGACCCCAGCCGACCACGCGACCCTTCGAGAAGCCGAGGAAGGCGGGAGTCAGGGTGATGGCGACGACCACGGCGATCGCGACCGCGACGGCCGCGGCGATACCCATCGTGGTGAGGAACGGGATGCCGGCGAAGCCGAGACCGACGAGGGCGATGAGCACCGTCACGCCGGCGAACACCACGGCGGAGCCGGCGGTGCCGGTCGCGCGGGCGGCGGACTCCTCGGGATCGATGCCGGCGCGGACCTGATCCTGATGTCGCGCGACGATGAACAGGGCGTAGTCGATGCCCACAGCGAGCCCCAGCATCACCGCGAGCATCGGGGTCGTCGACGAGATGGACGCGAACGCGGTCGAGAGGTAGATGAGCGCGATCGCCAGGCCGACGCCGATGAGGGCCGAGACGAGCGGGAACCACGCGACGGCGAACGAGCGGAAGGTGACGATCAGCACGAACAGCGCGATCAGGACGCCGACCGCCTCGATGATCGACAGCGCGGGGACGGACGTCGAGAACAGGTCGCCGCCGAGGGCGACCCGCGAGCCCTCGGGCAGCGAGCCGCGCAAGTCGTCGGCGACCTGCTCGAGAGCGCTCGTCGTCTCTTCGGTGACGTCCGTGGCCTGCCCGTCGAACTGCAGCCGGATGATCGCGGCCGACTCGTCGTCCGCGACGAGGCCGGTCACCATCTCGTCGAAGGGATCGGTCACGGCGATCACGCCGTCGAGGTCCTCGAACTCCGCGATCGAGTCGGCGATGCCCGACGCGTACGGGTCGACGTCGACGGCATCGCCGTCGGTCGCCACCACGACAAGCTGCGCACTCGTGCCGCTGGCCTGCGGAAAGCTGCGCTCGAGCAGCTCGATGCCCTCCTGCGCTTCGGTCCCGGGGATCGAGAACGAGTTGTCGGTGCCCTTCATGAACAGCGCCGCGCCGCCGCCCGCGATGCCGAGCAGCAGCACCCAGGCGACCAGCACGCGCCACGGGTGGCGGTAGGACCAGCGTCCGAGGGCATACAGGAGAGTGGACACAGCGCCTCCGGGTTCACGGATGAGAAGAGCGAGAGCTTTCGATACAGCGCTGTATCGGATACATGAGTGTATCGTAGGCCGCGCAACGAGCCCGAACCTGAGTTGTCCGTGTGAAGATGGGCGGGAGGAGGTGCGGTCGATGGTCGATGCACAGACGGTCGCCGGCGCAGGCGCCACCGGCACTGTTCCCAGCAGTGCTGGCACCTCCCGCCGCCGGGAGGCGACCCGGCAGCGGCTGCTGGATGCCGCCGCGCAGGTCTTCGCGGAGGTCGGTCTGGACGCGGCATCCGTCGAAGCGATCTGCGAGCGCGCCGGCTTCACGCGCGGCGCCTTCTATTCGAACTTCGAGAGCAAGGACGAGCTGTTCCTCGAGCTTGCGGGCGCGGTCGCGCGGGAGCGGGTCGAGAGCGTGCGGATGCGCGTTGCCCAGCTCGAACGCGAGGGCGCATTCGACGTCGCTCATGTCGACGCGCTGCACGTGATCCAGCAGGTGCTCGACCTCTCGGCCGACGACCGGCTGGGCGTGCTGCTCATGAGTGAGATCCGCATCCACGCGCTGCGCAGTCCCGATCTGGCGATGGCGTATCTCGCGCAGGATGAGGAGATGCGCCGCAGCGTGGCGCAGATCATCGACGACATCGGCCGCGCCAACGTGCTGCGATTCCGCCTGCCCGCGTACGACGCCGCGCGTCTGATGCTGACCGTCTGGGAGGGATCGGCCGTGCGGGCCGCGATGGCGGGCCTCGACTATGAAGAGATGTGCCGCCGCACCAACGAGGAGCTCGCGCGGGTCGCGCAGCTGATCATCGAGACTCCCGGGCGCTGAGTGCCACGTAGCAGCGGGCCACGCGCTCGAGCCACCACGCCCGACGGTCGCCGCCGGCCGCGTTCGCGTCGAGGAGTGCCGGGTCCGGCTCCACCCTGCCGACCGCCAGTGCGCCGGCGCGGGGCGTGAGCGGCGGGTCGGCGACGTCAGCGGTGAACAGCGACGCCGTCCCCAGCCCGCAGTCGTAGTCGAGGTCCGGCAGGGCGGCGGCCAGCGCGACGCCCATCGCGAGGCCGACCGACGTGTCGAGGGCACTCGAGACCACCGCCGGAAGCCCCGCCTCGGCGACGATGTCGAGCGCGCGCCGCACGCCTCCGAGCGGCTGCACCTTCACGACGAGCAGATCTGCTGCCCCGGCGCGCGCCACGGCGAGTGGATCGGCGGCCTTGCGCACGCTCTCGTCCGCCGCGATCGGGATGCCCATGTACTTCACGCGACGGCGCAGCTCGGCGAGCTCCTCGACACTCGCGCACGGCTGCTCGGCGTATTCGAGGTCGAACTCGGCGAGGGCGTGGATCGCGTGCTCGGCCTCGTCGACGTTCCACGCGCCGTTGGCATCGATGCGGATGCGCCCTTCCGGGCCCATCGCCTCGCGCACCGCGCGCACGCGCTCGACGTCGTCCGCCAGTCGCTGGCCGGGCTCGGCGACCTTGACCTTCGCGGTGCGGCAGCCGTCGAAGCGCGCGAGCACCGCGGGGACGGATGCCGCGGCCACCGCCGGCACGGTGGCGTTCACGCCGATGGCGTCGCGGCGGGCCTCGGGCTGCGGCATCCATCCCCAGTCGATGGCCGCGGCGAGCCACGTCGCCGCCTCCGCGTCGTCGTATTCGATGAACGGCGAGAACTCGGTCCATCCCAGCGGCCCCTCGAAGAGGACGGCCTCGCGGACGTCGACGCCGCGGAACCGCGTCGCCAGCGGCAGCGCGACGACGCGCGCCGTATCGAGGATCTCGTCGAGGGAAGGTCGGCCGGCATCGTTGCTCACCCCCTCATCCTTCCCCCTCCCGCTCGTTCCCCGTAGCGCGCTCGAGTCGGCGCGCCGGAGCATCCGCTGCGGGCGTCGGAAATGGGACGACAACCAACCCGACAATGTGCGGTTGACTATAGTGTGTGACACACAGTACAGTGTGAGCCATGAGCGAATCCGAGATCCTCGAGACGCACCTGCAGGAGCTGCGGCGCGGCACGATCGTGCTGGCGTGCCTGCGGCTCCTCGAGCAGCCGGGGTACGGGTACGGGCTGCTCGAAGAGCTGGGGAAGCGCGGCTTTCCCACCGACGCGAACACGCTGTACCCGCTGCTGCGCCGGCTCGAGAAGCAGGGGCATCTCACGAGCGAGTGGAACACCGACGAGGCGCGGCCCCGCAAGTTCTACCGCACCAGCGCCGCCGGCTCGCGCCTGGCGGCATCCCTCACCGACGATTTCCACTCGATCGCCGCTGCGATCGACGGCCTTCCGAAAGAGAACTGACATGCACGCCACCTCCTCCACCTCCGCCACGACCCTCACCGACCGCTACGTCGACGCCGCGATGCGCACCGTGCCCGAATCGGGTCGCGGCGACCTCGCCGACGAACTGCGCGTCTCGATCGACGACCAGATCGACGCCCGCGTCGACAGCGGCGAGCCCCGCGACGTCGCCGAGCGTGCGGTGCTCACCGACCTCGGCGACCCCGAGAAGCTCGCGGCCGAATACACCGGCCGGCCGCTGTACCTCATCGGCCCGCGCTACTACCTGGAGTGGTGGCGACTGCTGAAGCTGCTGCTGTGGATCGTGATCCCCACCGCAGGGCTCGGTGTCGCGCTGGCCCGGACGCTGACCGGATCGGACGTCGGCGAGATCATCGGCGGCACCGTCGTGACGCTCATGACAGTGGCGTTGCACGTCGTGTTCTGGACGACCCTGATCTTCGTCGTCGTCGAGCGCGGCTGGGATCGTGGCGCGCGCAGACCGTTCACCGAGTGGACGGTCGACCAGCTTCCAGAGCCCCGACCGCAGGGAGTCGGCTTCGGCGACATGGTCGCGTCGCTGGTGTTCCTGGCGATCACCGCGGGCGCCCTGATCTGGGACCAGGTCATCGGGCTCGTGCCGACGGAACCGGGTCTGGCGTTCCTGAATCCCGCGCTGTGGCCGTGGTGGGTGGGCGGCCTGTTCGTGCTCATGGCGCTCGAGGCGGCACTCGCCGTCGTGGTCTATCTCTTCCGCGGCTGGACCTGGACGCTCGCGATCGTCAACGCCGTGATCGCGCTCGCCGTCGCGATTCCCGCGCTGGTGCTGCTGGCGCAGGGCATGCTGATCAACCCCGAGTTCTTCCCGGCCGTCACCGGCGGCGCGGCAGCATCCGACCCGAATCTCGCCGGCATCCTGAGCGTCGTGTTCGGGTTCATCATCGCGGGGATCGCGGTGTGGGACATCACGGACGTCTTCGTCAAGACCTACCGCACGCGCTGACCGCTCGGGGCCGCGGGAGGGACGTCATCGACGGACCTTCCGCGGCCTCGGTGTTCCGGCCGCCCCTAGGCTGATCAGCATGCCGCTTCTCGACACTCCTGTGCGCCTCGGCGTGCAGCTGCAGCCCCAGCACGCCCCGTATCCGGCCTTCCGCGACGCAGTGCGCCGACTCGAAGACATGGGCGTCGACATCCTGTTCAACTGGGATCACTTCTTCCCCCTGTCGGGCGATCCCGACGGACTCCACTTCGAGTCCTGGACCATGCTCGCGGCGTGGGCCGAGCAGACCGAGCGGGTCGAGTTCGGCGCTCTGGTCAACTGCAACAGCTACCGCAACCCGGATCTGCAGGCCGACATGGCCCGCACAGTCGACCACATCTCGGCGAAGAACGGCGGCCAGGGCCGCTTCATCTTCGCGACCGGGGCGGGCTGGTTCGCCCGCGACTACGAGGAGTACGGCTACGAGTTCGGCACCGCCGGGTCGCGCCTCGACGACCTCGCGGCCGGGCTGGAGCGCATCGAGACGCGGTGGCAGAAGCTCAACCCGGCACCCACCCGCGAGATCCCGGTCATGATCGGGGGCAAGGGTGAGCAGAAGACGCTGCGCCTCGTCGCCCGTCACGCCGACATCTGGCACAGCTTCGTGCGGCCCGACGAGCTGGCGCACAAGCTCGACGTGATCGAGCGGTGGGCCGACCGCGAGCAGCGCGACACGTCCGACCTCGTCATCTCGAACGAGCTCCACCAGCGCGGCGAGGACTTCGCCGACGACCTGTACGCGGCCGGCGTGCGTCTGTTCACCCTGGCCTTCCACGGCCCCGACTGGGACTACGACATGGTCCGCTCGTGGCTGCGCTGGCGCGACGCCAAGAACGCCTGACCCGAGCAGGTGGGGTCGTTCGGGTGGCACGACACGCGGAGTCGCCGGATCGATCCCGCGTGCCGTGCCACCTGAAGCGCGAAAGTGTGATGCGAAGGGGACGGATGCCGCAGCGCGGCGTTTTGTGACGAGCGCGGGGTGGCCGCGGACCGGGGCTCACTAAACTCGCGCGGGTGACCGCCGCCCCGCCCGCACCCCGGTTCGCCCTCGACATCGACGGTGTGCCGCGCCCGGAGCGCTCGCAGCGGTTGCTGGATGCCGTGCGGGAGCGCGTCGTGATCGCCGACGGTGCGATGGGCACGATGCTGCAGCAGTACGACCTGTCGGTCGACGGCGACTTCCGGGGCCTCGAGGGCTGCAACGAGATCCTCAACATCTCACGGCCGGATGTCGTCGGGGCGATCCACGACGCATACCTCGCCGTCGGCGTCGACGCCGTCGAGACGAACACGTTCGGTGCGAACTGGTCGAACCTCGACGACTACGGCATCGACGACCTCATCTCGGAGCTCGCCGAAGCCGGCGCGCGCATCGCGCGTCAGCGCGCGGAGGCAGCCGAGACGGCGGACGGACGGATGCGGTGGGTGCTGGGGTCGATGGGTCCGGGCACGAAGCTCCCGAGCCTCGGCCACACCACCTACGACCACCTCAAGCACACGTTCGCGCTGCAAGCCGAAGGTCTCATCGACGGAGGAGCCGACGCGTTCCTCGTCGAGACGTCGCAGGACCTGCTGCAGACCAAGGCCGCCGTCAACGGCTGCAAGCAGGCGATCGTGAGCCGCGGCATCCGTCTGCCGATCTTCGTCGAGGTGACCGTCGAGACCACCGGAACCATGCTGATGGGCAGCGAGATCGGCGCCGCGCTGACGGCGATCGAGCCGCTGGGCGTCGACGCGATCGGGCTGAACTGCGCGACCGGTCCGACCGAGATGAGCGAGCATCTGCGGCACCTGTCGAAGCATGCCGCCGTGCCGATCGCCTGCATGCCCAACGCCGGGCTGCCTGTGCTCACCGCCGACGGCGCGCACTATCCGCTCTCGCCGGCGGAGCTCGCGACGGCGCACGAGCAGTTCGTGCGCGAGTTCGGCCTGGGACTGGTGGGCGGATGCTGCGGCACCACGCCCGACCACTTGGCCGCGGTCGTCGAGCGGCTCCGTCCGTTCCGGTCGAGCGAGGAGCGCAGCGACGAGACGAAACGCCTCGAGCATGCCGCGGGTGCCCGGGGAGTTTCGTCTCGCGCCTCCCTGGCTCGCTCCATCACCGCTGACCCCGGTATCGCGTCGCTGTACCAGCACGTGTCGTTCCACCAGGACGCCTCGTACCTCGCCATCGGCGAGCGCACCAACGCCAACGGGTCGAGGGCTTTCCGGGAGGCGATGCTCGAGGAGCGGTGGGACGACTGCGTCGAGATCGCGCGCGACCAGATCCGTGTCGGCGCGCACCTGCTCGACGTGTGCATCGACTACGTCGGGCGCGACGGCGTCGCCGACATCCGCGAGGTGGTCTCGCGCTTCGCGTCGGCGTCGACCCTCCCGCTCGTCGTCGATTCGACCGAGCCCGCCGTCATCAGTGCGGGCCTCGAGCTCATCGGCGGGCGCCCCGTCGTCAACTCGGTGAACTACGAGGACGGCGACGGCCCGGCATCCCGATTCGGCCGCATCATGCCGCTCGTGAAGGAGCACGGCACCGCCGTCATCGCGCTGACCATCGACGAGGAGGGCCAGGCGCGCACCGCCGAGGGCAAGGTGCGCATCGCGTCGCGCCTCGTCGACGAGCTCGTGGGCGACTGGGGCATGCGGGTGAGCGACATCATCGTCGACTGCCTGACGTTCCCGATCGCGACGGGCCAGGAGGAGACGCGCCGCGACGCCATCGAGACGATCGAGGCGATCCGCGAGATCTCGCGGAAGTACCCGGGCATCCAGACGACTCTCGGAGTCTCCAACGTCTCGTTCGGACTCAACCCCGCCGCGCGCAGCGTGCTCAACTCGGCCTTCCTGCACGAGGCCGTCGAGGCGGGCCTCACCTCGGGGATCATCGACGCCGCCAAGATCGTGCCGCTGGCGTCGCTGTCGGACGAGCAGCGCAAGGTCGCGCTCGACCTCGTGTGGGACCGGCGCGAGTACGACGCCGACGGAAACGTCATCTACGACCCGCTGGAGCGGATACTCGATCTCTTCGCCGGCGTCGACACCGCGGCGCTGCGCAATCAGCGTTCGGCCGAGCTCGCGGCGCTGCCGCTGGGGGAGCGGCTCGAGCGTCGCATCATCGACGGCGAGGGCAAGGGCCTCGAGCCCGACCTCGACCTCGCGCGTGCCGAAGGGCTGACCCCGCTGCAGATCATCAACGAGCATCTGCTCGAGGGCATGAAAGTCGTCGGCGAGCGCTTCGGCGCGGGCGAGATGCAGCTGCCGTTCGTGCTGCAGTCGGCCGAGGTCATGAAGACCGCCGTCGCCCTGCTCGAACCTCATCTGGAGAAGGCGGATGCCTCGGGCAAGGGTCGCATCGTGCTGGCCACCGTGCGCGGCGACGTTCACGACATCGGCAAGAACCTCGTCGACATCATCCTGACCAACAACGGCTACGACGTGATCAACCTCGGCATCAAGCAGCCGATCGCCGACATCATCGCCGCCGCCGAGGAGCACGACGCGGACGTCATCGGCATGTCGGGGCTGCTCGTGAAGTCGACGGTCGTGATGAAGGAGAACCTCGAGGAGCTTCAGTCCCGGGGCCTCGCCAAGAAGTGGCCGGTCATCCTCGGGGGCGCCGCGCTCACCCGCGCCTACGTCGAGGACGACCTCGCCGGATTTTTCGGCGGCGAGGTCCGCTACGCGCGCGACGCGTTCGAGGGGCTCGCCCTCATGGAGCCGCTGGTCAAGATCGCGCGCGGCGCCGATCCGGGCTCCGTCGGCCTGCCGGCGTTGAAGAAGCGCCGGCATGCAGCGGGATCCAAGCTCACGCTGACCGAGCCCGAAGCCATGCCGGCGCGTTCGGACGTGGCATCCGACAATCCGATCCCGGCGCCGCCGTTCTGGGGCACGCGCATCGTCCGCGGCATCGCGCTGCACGACTACGCCGCCTTCCTCGATGAGCGCGCCACCTTCATGGGGCAGTGGGGACTCAAGCCCGGCCGCAGCGCGGACGGTGCCTCATACGAAGAGCTCGTCGAGACCGAGGGCCGCCCGCGGCTGCGCTACTGGCTCGACCGGATCCTCGGCGAGGGCATGCTGGACGCCTCGGTGGCGTACGGGTACTTCCCCGTGGTGTCGGAGGGCGATGACGTCGTGGTGCTGCACCACGGCGACGACCCGTCCGGGGTGCTCGGTGTGCCGGGGCTGCTCGCGCCCGACACGGGGTCCGGGGGTGCTGTCGGGTCGGACCGGCTGCGGTTCCACTTCCCGCGTCAGCGCCGCGACCGGCACCTGTGCCTCGCCGACTTCGTGCGCTCGCGGGAGTCAGGCGCCGTCGACGTCCTGCCGGTGCAGTTGGTGACCGCTGGAGCGCGCATCGACTCGGTGACTGCCAAGCTGTTCGTCGAGGACAAGTACCGCGACTACTACGAGCTCAACGGCCTCGTGATGCAGCTGACCGAGGCGCTCGCCGAGTTCTGGCACGCCCGCATCCGCTCCGAGCTCGGCTTCGCGGGCGAGGACCCCACCGAGACGGCCGGCCTGTTCAAGCTCGAGTACCGCGGCGCCCGCTTCTCGCTCGGCTACCCGGCATGCCCCGACATGGACGACCGCCGCAAGGTCGTGGAGCTGCTGCGCCCCGAGCGCATGGGCGTCGAACTCAGCGAGGAGCTGCAGCTGCATCCCGAACAGTCCACCGACGCGTTCGTCTTCCACCACCCCGAGGCAAAGTACTTCTCGGTCTGACGCGCTCGGGGCTCACGACACGAGATCAGGGGATTTCACCGGGGCAGGACGATCCGGGCGGATAAGTCCTGTGCCCGTGACATCACCTGATTCTGTGCAGGGGAGAGGCATCCGCCCGCGCTGCCTCGTGCGAAGAGACCATAGAGCACCGCCCACAGAAGCCCCCGCTTCGCGAGGGAATGGATCTCAGGCATGTAGTGCCCGATCAGCGGCGCGGGAGCCGGGGTCGTCATGATGCCTTTCCGCGTCGGCTCGTTCGTCACTGTAGGGCGCCGACCTGCTGGGGAGCCAGCGTGCGGCGCGGCTGCTTGCCAGCCCGCAGCGGCTTGGCGCGGCGGAGTGCGGCAAGCACGGGGCGGCCGATGACCAGGATGCCGATGACCGAGGTGATCGCGCGGAGGGTGTCCCATGTGACGGTCGAGGTGACGAGCGAGTAGAGCAGGAAGCTCGCGATGTTGGTACCGAGGGGTGCCGCGCCGTCGTATGAGATCCCGGTTCCGTACCCGACCGCGAACGGCCAGAACCACAGGTTCATGAGCAACCCGAAGGCGTAGGACGCGGCGACCCCGTAGGCGCTGAGCAGCGCGATCTCGGCCGCCGGTCCGAGGCGGCGGGGCAGCAGGCCCGCCCCCGCGCCGACCCATGCGCACGCGAACATCTGGAACGGCGTCCACGGGCCGAAGGTGCCCGTGACCGCGGTCGACAGGGCGATCGTCGCCATGCCGAGGAGCAGCCCGAACCGTGCCCCGAACGCGCGCCCGGCGAGGATCAAGAGGATGAAGACGGCCTCCACGCCGCCGACGCCGGTGCTTGCGACGCGCACGGCCGCGCCGATCGCGGCGAGGGTGCCGAGGAGGGCGAGCATGTGGGCCGAGCGCACCGAGCCGTCGAGCGTCGCGAACACCACGAGCGCGGCGAGCGGCGCGAGGGCCAGGGCCGCGACCGGCACGGCGGCGGAGGCCTGCGCGGGAACCGCCGTCGCGAGCAGGGGCCAGCAGAACGCGGCGAGCGCGACGAGGTTCGCGGTGACGAGTGCGACGACGGGGAGGAGCAGACCCCATCGCGCGTGGGCGGTGCGGTACTCCTGAGAGGCGGTGGTCGCGAGGAAGCGAGGCGCGGATTCGCGCGGGCGCCGGGCGGATTCATCCGGAGTCACGGCACGTCCGGGGCGCATCCGGAATGCCTCGTCGACGGGAACCACGGACGAGTGCACAGCGGAGGCGTCGGCCTCACCCGGCGCGAGGACGCCCGCGCGCATGACGAGCGTGCGGTCCGCGACGGCGGCAGCCTCCGGCTCGTGCGACGCGAACAGCACCGCGGTGCCTTGCAATGCGAGCGATGCAAGCGCCGTCCACACGAGCGCGCGGGCCGCCGGATCCAGTCCGCGGGTCGGTTCGTCGACCATCAGCACGGCGGGGTTGCGCGCGAGCTGGATCGCGAGGGCGAGGCAGCGCCGCTCGCCGACCGACAGATCACGCGGATGCTGCGCCAGGCGCTCCGCGAACGCGGTGCCGCCGGGGTCGAGCCCGAGGAACCCCGCCCATCGCTCCTCTGTCGCCGTCGGCTGCACCGAGGATCGCGCCGATCGGCGAGCCCGCCGGTCGGCGCGGCGGCATTCCGCGGCGGCCGTGTCGTACACGAAGAGGTCGTCCGAGGCATCCGGAACCAGCGCGGCGCGCCCCGCGCACTCGACCCGCGTGCCGCGGCGGGGCAGCGCGAGAGCCGCGAGCAGGCTCGACTTGCCGGCGCCGTTCGCGCCGACGAGCGCCACCATCTCGCCGGCGCGGAGTTCGAGCGACGCCCGATCGACCGCGAGAGTGTCGCGGTGCCGCACCGTCACGTCGATCGCCCGCAGCGCGATCGGCCCGCCGCCGACTGCCCCGCCGTCGCGGTCGCCCGCCGCCGGCCGGAAACGGCTCAGGGGGAGCGCCGCGCGGTCGGAGGTGCGCTCGACCCGCAGCTCCGTGCCCGAGACGACCGACACCACCGCGCCGCCGGCGATCCGCAGCTCGGCGTCGGCAAGCGCACGGAGCGGTTCGATCCGATGCTCGGCGACCACGACACACATCCCCGCCTCATCGGCGAGCGCTCGCAGCAGGCGTGAGACGCGCACGCGCACGTCGGCGTCGAGATCGGCGAGAGGCTCGTCCACCAGCAGCAGGATCGGGTCGTCGGCAATCGCCGCCGCGAGCGCGACGAGTGTCGCCTCGCCGGCCGATAATCCGCCCGTCGGCCGGTCGAGCAGTCGTGTGATGCCGACGCGCTGGGCGACCGCCTCGACGCGACCCTGGACGATCATCCGCGCGACGCCCCGCAGTTCGAGCGAGAGCGCGATCTCATCCCGGACGCGCTCGGTTGCGAACGCCTCGCGCGGATGCTGCAGCACGACGCCGACCTGCTGTGCGAGGTCGCGCGGGGGCACCGCGGCACGGTCTCGACCCGTCACGCGGACCAGCCCCCGGCTCCAGCCAGCGTCCACGTGGGTGTGCAGTCCCGCCAGCGCCCGCAGCAGCGTCGACTTGCCCGAACCCGTGGCTCCCGACAGAACGGTGAGCGTGCCTGCTCGCAGCGACAGGGAATCGATGCGGATGCCGCGGCCCCCGGCATCCGGTACCGTTCCGAACCCGATCTCGGCGTCGCGGACCTCGACGACCTCAGTCCCTTCTGCACCGGCCTCCGCCAGCAGGTTCCCCCTGCCGCGAGAAGGTGCTTCCCCCGTCGAGAAGGTGCCCCCCGTCGCGAGAAGGTGCGCACCTTCTCGGGGCGGAACCCACCTGCTCGGGCTCGAAGGCACGTTCTCGGCGGAAAGCCGTGAGGCCGCGAAGCCTCGCAGCTCGAGGGCCGCGGCGACTGCGCCGGCGCGTTCGAGGGTGCGCTGCAGCAGCGGCAGCAGCATCCGGGCGCCGCCGCGCTCGCCCCGCAGGCGCTGGGCGAACCGGACCGATCGCGCCGCATCGGCGAGCGAGGGGAGCGTCGCCCACGCGATCGCCAGGGCCCGTGCAACGCCGCGCAGGGGTCCGCGGCGCGACGCGCGCGCGAGGATGCGGGCGACGTCGACGAGCGCGTTGAGCACGCCGAACACGACGATGCCGAGCGCGATGGGCAGGGCGCTCGCCGCGGCATCCACCAGGCCGTCGGCCGTGACGGGGCCGAACAGCACCACGTGTGCGAACGGCGCCGGCAGTCGCAGCTCGGGCAGCGGCAGGAGCACTGCGCCGGTGCCGTCTGCGCCGTGGAACAGGACGCGGTAGAGCACCCGAACCACCACGAACCCGGTGGCGAGCACCACCGCGGCGCGCACGGGGCCGGGCCGGAAAGTCATGTCACGACGTCGGTGCGGCGGGCTGACCGTGGAGGGTGAACAGCAGCCCGACCGCGTCGCCCGGCTCGAGCTGCAGGGTCGGCAGACCCTCCTGCGCGTACGCCCACTCGCCACCGGCGGGCCGCGCCCACAGCGACCAGTACGCGAATGCGGCCGGCATCGCCTGGCACGTCTCGAAGTAGTCCGAGCCGTCTTCGGCGGTGAGCGCCTCGTCCTCGGCAGGCAGTCCGTCGACGCGGCATACGACCTGGTCGCCGTACTCCTCGGTGCCCTCGGTCTCGACGCCGGCGAGGGTGAGGGCATCGCCGGCGGTGACGGCCTCCTCGGTGATGAGGCAGCGTTCCTGCGGCTCGCCGCCCTCGAGCGCGGTCGCGTCCACGACCAGCGTCACGCCCTCGTCGCCGTCGCACGCGGTCTGCGTTGTGATCGACACGCTCGTCTCACCTGCAGGAGTCTCGGTCGGCGCGGGCTCGGGGGCGCCGCCGGCGCACGCGGCGAGCGTGAAGACGAGGGCGACGGATGCCGCGGCCGCGGCCAGCGCGCGAAGAGTCGAGGTCACCGCTACAGGGTAGGGCGCGCGCGGTCGCACGCCCGGCCAGATGACGCTGTGGGTCGCGCCGCCGTAGGCTGGCCGGGTGAGCGTATCGGAGCTGTTCGACGAATCCGAGTGGACCCCCGCGCCCGGACAGCCCGAGGATGGCTACACCGACATCACCGCGCACGTCTCGACGGACGGACGTATCGCCCGCATCGCGTTCGACAGGCCCGAGGTGCGCAACGCGTTCCGCCCGCACACCGTGGACGAGCTGTACCGGGCGCTCGACCTCGCCCGCCAGGACCCGCGCATCGGCGTGGTGCTGCTCACCGGCAACGGCCCGAGCCCGAAGGACGGCGGCTGGGCGTTCTGCTCCGGCGGCGATCAGCGCATCCGCGGCCGCGACGGGTACAAGTACTCCGACGACGCTGCTGCTGTCGCAGACCCCGCGCGCGCCGGTCGTCTGCACATCCTCGAGGTGCAACGCCTGATCCGCTTCATGCCCAAGGTCGTGATCGCCGTGATCCCCGGCTGGGCCGCCGGGGGAGGGCACTCGCTGCATGTCGTGTGCGACCTCAGCGTCGCCAGCGCCGAGCACGGCCGGTTCAAACAGACTGACGCCGACGTGGGCTCGTTCGACGCCGGCTACGGCTCGGCCTACTTCGCCCGCCAGATCGGGCAGAAGTTCGCGCGCGAGGTGTTCTTCCTCGCCGAGGAGTACTCGGCGCAGCGCGCGTACGAGATGGGCGCCGTCAACCGTGTCGTGCCCCACGCCGATCTCGAGCGCGAGGCTGTCGCGATGGCCCGTACGATCCTGACCAAGTCGCCGACGGCCATCCGCATGCTGAAGTTCGCGTTCAACGCCGTCGACGACGGGCTCGTCGGCCAGCAGGTGTTCGCCGGGGAGGCGACGCGCCTCGCCTACGGCACCGACGAAGCAGTCGAGGGGCGTGATGCCTTCCTCGAGAAGCGCGATCCCGACTGGTCGCCGTACCCCTGGCAGTACTGACGCCATGAAGCTTCAACCCGTCGCCGGCGACGACCCCCGCGAGATCCTGCGGGGGCTGCGCGGTGCGCTGCACGGTGCGGGCCCTGCGCTCGCACTCGGCATGGTCGGCGACCTGCCCGACGAAGTCCGCGCGGGCACGGCGGTCGTGGTGACGACGTCGGGATCCACCGGCATCCCCAAGAGCGTCGTCCTCAGCCGCGACGCTCTCACCGCCGGAGCCCTGGCCACCGCTGATCGCATCGGCGACGGCGCGTGGCTGCTGGCGCTTCCGGCGAGCTACGTCGCGGGACTGCAGGTGCTCGTGCGCTCGCTCGTCGCCGACCGAGAGCCGGCCGTCCTCTCGGGCGCCTTCACACCGGAGGCATTCGCCGCGGCGGCGTTGATGATGGCCTCGTCCGAGGGCGGGAATCGCGTGCCGAGCTTCACGTCGCTGGTGCCGGCTCAGCTGTCGAGACTGCTCGATGCGGCCGAGCACGACAGCGCGGTGCTGGCGGCGTTGCGCTCTTTCGAGACGATCCTGGTCGGCGGTCAGGCACTCCCGCCGGCGACGCTCGAGCGCGCCGAGGCCGCGGGAGCCCGCATCGTGCGCACCTACGGCTCGACCGAGACCAGCGGCGGCTGCGTCTACGACGGAGTGCCCCTGCGCGGCGTGCGCCTGCGGATCGAGCGCGGCGAGGTGCAGGTCGCCGGCCCGGTGCTGGCCGACGGCTACCTCGGCGATGCCGAGAGGACGGTCCCCACGGCCCCTCCACTCGCCGCTGGCGCGTCGAGCGGAGCCTCCGGCCGCGTGGGCCCAGCCGCATTCCTCCGGGACCACGACGGCACGCGGTGGTACCGCACCGGCGACGCGGGGCTCCTCGAGGACGGCGTGCTGCGCGTGCGCGGACGCCTCGACAACGTCATCGTCTCGGGCGGGATGAACGTCTCGCTCGACCGGGTGGAGCGCATCGTGCGGGCCGTGCCGGGGCTCGATCTTGCCGTGGTGGTGGGGATCCCCGACGAGCGCTGGGGCGAGGCATCCGTCATCGTCGCGTCCCGCGGTGAGGCCCTGCGCCGCAGCGAATCGGTGCAGCTGGAAGAGGCCCGCGACGCCGTGAAGGCCGAGATCGGCGGGCACGCACGCCCGACCCGCCTGATCCTCGTCGACGAGCTCGCGACGCTGCCCTCGGGCAAACCCGACCGCGAGGCGATCCGCCGCGCGGTGCTCGCGTTGCACTGACCCGCATCACTCCTCGCGGTCGGGATCGTCGGCGCCCACGTCGACGACGCAGAACCGGTTGCCTTCGGTGTCTTCGAGCACGATCCAGTCGGCGTCCGGCGGGTAGCCGTGCCAGTCGACCTCGCGGGCACCGAGGCTCAGCAGCCGCTCGATCTCAGCGGCCTGATCGTCGGCGTACAGGTCGAGGTGGATGCGGGGCGGGTAGTGCTGCGGGTACCCGGTGACTGAGAGCGCGAGGCTGGTGCCGGGGTCGCGCCAGTGCGCCTTGCTGGGCGGGTCGAGGATCACCCAGTCCTCGCTCGGCTCACGCCGGTTCACGTACCCCAGCGCCGCTCGCCAGAAGTTCCCGGCGCGTTGGATGTCTTCCACGGTCAGCACGATCGATCCGATGCTCAACATGCCGCCATTGTGTGCGGCATCCGTCGTCGGTCACAGCCCCTTGCGCCGGCGCGCGGGGCGGAGCAGCCGACGGAACAGAGCCGGGGGTCTTAGGATGTGCTCTCGTGGCAGGCACCTCCAGCAAGAAGCGCAAGCGTCCGACTCCGAAGAAGCAGGCGGCGCGCGGCAATCCTCAGAAGCCGCGGGTTTCGGGCGACCCCGCGCGCGTCGAGAAGGCGACCGCGCGGGATTGGATCGGCGCGGCACGGCTGCGCACCCTTCCTCTCGCGATCACCCCGATCCTCATCGGCACGGGGGCCGCGATGCTGGTGGTCGACGCCTTCCACTGGGTGATCGCCCTGTTCTGCCTCATCGTCTCGGTGGCGCTGCAGATCGGTGTGAACTACGCCAACGACTACAGCGACGGCATCCGGGGAACCGACGACCACCGGGTGGGCCCGGCCCGGCTCACGGCATCGCGTAAAGCCAAGCCGCGCACGGTGCTGCTTGTGGCCCTCGCGTTCTTCGCCATCGCCGCCCTCGCGGGCCTGGCGATCACAATCCGTACGCAGCAGTGGTGGCTCATCGCCGTCGGTGCGGTGGCGATCCTCGCAGCGTGGTTCTACACCGGCGGCAAGCGTCCCTACGGGTACTACGGGCTGGGCGAGCTGTTCGTGTTCGTCTTCTTCGGACTGGTCGCCACCCTCGGCACCACGTGGGTGCAGGCGCTCGCGCTGCCGCAAGAGGCGTGGTTCGGGGCGGTCGGCGCGGGGCTCCTCGCATGTGCCGTGCTGCTGGCGAACAACCTGCGCGACATCGACCAGGACCGCGCGGCTGGCAAGCGCACGCTCACCGTGCTCATCGGCCGCACAGCGACGCGGTGGCTGTTCACGCTCTTCGTGCTGGCGCCGTTCGGGATCGCCGTGTTCCTCGCGCTGTTCTACCCCATCGCCTGGCTGACGCTGTTCGCGCTGCTCGCGGGGCTGCCCGCGATCCTCATCGTGTGGACCTACCGGCAGCCGCGTGAACTCGTCGTCGCGCTCGGCCTCACCTCGCTCACGTCGGTGGCCTTCGGCGCGTTCCTCCTGTGGGCGTTCATCGGCTGATCTCGCCGCGCCGCGGCGCCCGGCTCCGCGCCGGCTCGACGCGCTGTGGCCGCGCGACGTTCGGCACCCGCTTGAGGTTGAGAAACCACGCGTAGGTTGACGAACCATCGCACGCAGGATTTCTCAACCGACGTGCGGTTTCTCAACCTCGTCCGGTGTTCGCGTGCTAAGCCGGGGTGCCGGCACCGGAAGAAGAGCGCTGACGGATGCCGCGAGCCGGGGCGGGTCAGGAGCGATCGGGCCGGTCGGTGGTCGCGGCGTCGGCCGCGGCATCCTCGACGGTCTCGTCACTGGCGGTGGCACGCGCCTGAGCCCGGCGCTCTGCCAGGCCCGCGGTGACGTCGTCGAGCGGCTTTCGCAGGAACAGCAGCGAGAGGCTCAGCCCGATGAGCGCGGCGAAGATCGCCGCGAGCCAGTAGAACTCCCGCATCACCGGGAACAGCATGAGGATGCCGAACGGGACCAGGAACGCCAGCAGCCGCAGAACCGTGTAGACGATGGCCGAGCGCGCTTTCACCCGACAATCCTACGTTCGCCCGCGTCGGCCACGGCGACGGTTCGATCACGAGACCGCCCGGGGCACCCGTGTGCCGCGCCGCCCGCCTAGGATGGGGTCATGGCGAGGGGACTGCTGATACTGGCCCTGGTGGCGGCCGTCTTCTGGGTGTTCACCATCGTCGACTGCGCCGTCCAGCCGCCCACCCGGCACCGTGGGGTGAGCAAGGGCATCTGGATCCTCATCGTCGTGCTGCTGCCGGTCCTCGGCGGCATCCTGTGGCTCGTCGTCGGACGCACGCGCAAGTCCATGATCGCGCAGCGCAAGGCTCCGGACGACGACCCCGAGTTCCTCGGACGCATCGGCAGCATCAGCGACCAGGACGAGCGGATCCGCCGTCTCGAGGAAGAGCTCGCGCAGCTCGACTCCGAAGACGACGACCCCCGGTTCCAGCCGCCGGCCCGACCCGCGGCATCCGATGGTCCTGCCGCCGCCGCGTCGGAGGGATCCGCCCTCGACGCTCCGGCCGCAGACTCCGGCACGCCTCCCGCGCCGAAGCCCCCGTCGCATCCCGCCGACGGCGAGGACGACACGCGGGGTCAGCGCGGAGCCGTCGGCTGACGTGACGGAGCCGAAAGGCGCCGCCGGCGCGACCGATCCCGCCGGCGCGCCCGTCATGGCTCTCGCTCCGGCCCCCGCGACGGACGCTGCCGCGGCATTGCTGGGCCGCCTCGTCGAACTCGGCGTGCGACACGTCGTGCTGAGCCCCGGGTCACGGTCGCAGGCTCTTGCACTCGTCGCCGCGGAGCTCGAGCGCCGCGGCGACATCCGTCTGCACATCCGTGTCGACGAGCGCGTCGCGGGGTTCACGGCGCTCGGCATCGGGCGGGAAACACGGATGCCGGCAGCCGTGATCTGCACGTCGGGCACCGCCGTCGCCAACCTGCTGCCGGCCGCGCTCGAGGCACATCACGCCGCCGTCCCGCTGCTCCTCCTGACCGCCGACAGACCACCCGAGCTGCGTGGCGTCGGCGCGAACCAGACCACGCGGCAGCCGGGCATGTTCGCCCCCACCGTGCGGTTCGAAGCCGACCTTCCGGTGCCCGACCAGACGGACGGCGACGGATGCGGTGAGCACAGCGCCATGCTGCGGTCAGTCGCCGACGAGGCCGTCGCCGCGTCGCTCGGCGCCGGGGTGCGCTCGGCAGGCCCCGTCCACCTGAACCTGCCCTACCGCGAGCCGCTGTCGGGCGCGCTGCCGTCGTGGCTCGGCGTGCCGTCGGCCGAGCTGGGGACGGTCGTCCACCACGACCCCGATGCAGCGCCCGCCGACGCGCCTTCCGAGGACGAGGCGTCCGGTGCGCTGTACCAGGGCGGGGGCGGGATCGGCGAGGCCGACGTGCCTGCCGAACCCGAGGACCCGTTCGTGCTCGTCCGAGGACCCCGTACGGTCGTGCTCGCGGGAGCGGACGCAGGACCGGATGCCGAGGCGCTCGCGCACGCCGGAGGATGGCCCCTCATCGCCGAGATCGTCAGCGGCGCACGGTTCGGCCGCAACCTGGTGCACGGCTACCGCGCGCTGTTGTCGGATCCCGACCTCGGCGGCCGGATCGAGCGTGTCGTGGTGCTCGGGCACCCGACGCTCAGCCGCGAATCGTCCGCACTGCTGTCTGACCCCGCAGTCGAGATCGTCGCACTCCGCGGCACGGGCGAGCCCCTCAATCTCAACGGCGCCACCGTCGCGGCCGACACGGTCGCCGTCGCGTCCGGCGACGCCGACCGCGCGTGGCTCGGAGCCTGGGTTCAGGCATCGCGCGCGGCTTCCGTCGGCCTCGCACCGCCCGCCCCCGACGCCGATGGCCTTGCTTCTGCCGTTCCACAAGAGCGCCTCGGTGCCATCGCGGCAGAGCTCGAGGTGATCCGCGCTCCGCTCGACCGGGCCGGCCTGGTCGACGCGGTGTGGCGAGCGACCTGGCCGCACGATCGCCTGGTGTTCGGCTCGTCGCGGCTCGTCCGGGTCGCCGACGCACTCCTGCCCGGCAAGAAGGTTCCGGTGCACGCCAATCGCGGCCTTGCGGGCATCGACGGCACCGTCGCAACGGCGCTCGGCATCGCCCTCGCGAGCCAGAGCGACGGCCGACCCGGGGTGACCCGCGTGCTGCTGGGCGACCTGGCGCTGCTGCACGACGTCGGCGCGCTGCTGCTGCCGCCGCACGAGGAGCAGCCGCGCATCCAGGTGCTCGTCGGCAACGACGGCGGCGGCACGATCTTCGACGCCCTCGAAGTGGCGGCCGTCGCCGACCCCGAGGTCATGGATCGCGTGCTCTACACGCCCCATGCCGTGCAGCTGGAGCAGCTCGCGCGAGCGTACGGGTGGGAGTATCACCGCGTCACGACGCGCTCCGAGCTCGACCAGGTGCTGACGTCGCCGGTGACCGGGCGCCAGCTGATCGAGGTCCCGCTGGAGCGCTGACCCCCGGCATCCGCCATGATGGCTCCATGATCGCCAAGAGCCAGAAGCACTGGACCGGGGACGTGCACGACCTGCTGCGCGTCGGGGACGAGTTCGTGCTCGCCGACGTCGACCCGCGTTCCACGCCGGGCTATGCGAAAGACAAGGTGCAGGCCGCCGACGATCTCGCGGCCGGGAGCGTGCAGCTCGACGAGTATCAGGAGCGGCTCTTCGCGCGCAGCAGAGTCGATGCCACGAACGCCTCGGTGCTGCTCGTGCTGCAGGCCATGGACTCCGCAGGCAAGGGCGGCATCATCCGGCACGTCGTGGGCTCGGTCGACCCGCAGGGTGTCGCGCTCGCAGCGTTCAAGAAGCCGACGCCGGAAGAGCTCGAGCACGACTTCCTGTGGCGCATCCAGAAGCGACTTCCCGAGCCGGGCATCATCGGCGTGTTCGACCGCTCCCACTACGAGGACGTGCTCATCGGGCGTGTGCGCGAGCTCGCGCCGGCGGATGAGATCGAGCGACGCTACAGCGCGATCAACGAGTTCGAGAAGGAGGTGACGGAGGCCGGAACCCGCGTCGTCAAGGTGATGCTGCACATCTCACCCGACGAGCAGAAGGAGCGGCTCATGGAGCGGCTCGAGCGCCCCGACAAGCACTGGAAGTACAACCCCGGCGACGTCGACGAGCGCGAGCTGTGGCCCAAATACATGGCGGCCTACCAGACCGTGTTCGAGCGGACCTCGACCGAGCACGCGCCCTGGTACGTCGTGCCCGCCGACCGCAAGTGGTACGCACGGCTGGCAGTGCAGAACCTGCTGCTCGAGGCGCTGGAAGACATCGATCCGCAGTGGCCCGCAGCGACGTACGACGTCGAGGCCGAGAAGAAGCGGCTCGCCGCGAGCTGACATCGGGCGGCGGGCGCGGCCGCAGTTCGGCTAGGGTGCGACTCCGCGGGCGGCCCACGCGGTCGCCTCGACCGTGAAGGGACCGTCGCCCATGATCTCGTGCGCGTGACGACGCACGCGCTCCCGGTCCTCGGGCGCGAGAGCAGCGAGCTGCGCGCCGGCGGGGGAGACCCCGCGCGTGTACGGCGCCCACCAGTCCCCGAAGTCGGCGAAGTCCACCGACACGCTCAGTTCCGACCCGACCACGTCGAGGCAGCCGGCATCTCTCAGCAGCGCCGTCAGGTCTCCCTCGTGCGCTCCGACGCGGTCGGTCTCGTCATCCGCATCGGCCTTGACGGTGCGCAGCGACTCGAAGAACCGGCTCTGCGGCGCGCGTCCGCCCGCGAAGTCCCACACGCACACCGCGACCACGCCGCCGGGGCGAGTGACCCGGGCCATCTCACGGACGCCCGCGGCGGCATCCGTCATGAAATGCACCACGAGCTCGGCAAGGGTCGCGGCGAACAGATCGTCGTCGAAGGGCAGCGCCTCGGCGGTGCCGTGGCGCAGGTCCGCCCACGGGAAGCGGGATGCCGCGGCCTCGACGAAACTCGCAGAGGGATCCACGCCTGCCACCTCGGTCTCGCCGAAGCGGGCGGTGAGCACGCTCGTGAGCGCACCTGTGCCGCACCCGACGTCCAGAGCGCGGCCGTCCCGCGGGAGTCGCGCCCAATCAGCGAACCGTTCGGCAAGCGGCGCCGAGAACCTGCCCATGAAGGCGTCGTACGCCTCCGCGGCCACATCGAACGACATGGCGGGGAGTCTACGCGCGCCCAGATCTATGCGGTATAGATGCATGTCGCGCAGAGTACTTGATGTGATACAGTACTTGTCATGACACAGGACGACGCGTTCGCAGCCGACCTGCTGCGCGGCCACACCGACACCATCGTGCTCGGCGTGCTCCGCCGGGGCGACGCCTACGGCTTCGAGATCTACAAGGCGATCCGCGACGCCACCGGCGGGGAGCACGAGATCAAGGAAGCCACTCTCTACGCGACCTACCGCCGCCTCGAGAAGGACGGGCTCGTCGAGTCGTACTGGGGGGACGAGACGCAGGGCGGCCGTCGCAAGTACTACCGCATCACCGATGCCGGCCGCGCGGTCTTCAGCGGCAACGTGGCGGCATGGGTCGCGACACGGCACGTCATCGACGCGCTGCTCGACGTGAGCGGCGCTCCTCCCAAGAACCCGAAGGACAACCCCGCGAAGGGCACCGCGAAATGACCGAGAACATCCACATCCATCGCCTCCTCGACGAGACCTTCCACGGTGTCGATATGACGCCCGACGCACAGGATCTGAAGGAAGAGGTGCGCGCCAACCTCATGGCGCGCGCCGCCGAGCTCGAAGCAGCCGGGCGGACACCGGCGGATGCCGCGCGCGAGGCCGTCGCCGAGCTCGGTGACGTGCGGGTCCTGCTCGACGAGACGGCCCCCTCGCCCCACGGTCCCGCGGACGGCTACGCGGCCCTCCAGCAGCGGTACCGCGTGCGACCCAAACCCGGCTACGTCGTGCGGGTGGTCGTGTGGTCGGCCGTGGCCGTCGTCGGCATCACGCTCGGCATCCTGAGCGCCGTCGGCGTCCTGCCGCTCGTGGTGGGCGGCGAGATCGCGCTGTTCGGCTTCGCGTCGACCGCCCTCGGCATGCTCGTGGGCGACTCGCTCGCGCAAGAGACCACGACGAACCACCCGATGCCGCAGAACCGTGCCGGCGGCTACGCCGGGGCGACGTTCCTGGGCGCGTTCGGTCTCGGCTTCGGCGGCCTCGTGGCGTTGGGAGCGCTGCCCATGTGGGGCATCGTGTTCGCGGCGCTCGGCATCATCGCGTCGATCATCCTGTTCGCCTTCCTCGGGGCCAGCCAGACCAATCGCCACAAGGCGTGGACCCGGCAGGCCCACCAGAACGAGCCGCAGAACAGGTTCGAACGCGAGCCCGAGGCGGCTGCCCGATTCGGCATCTACACCGTCGGCATCTGGACGCTGACGTTCGCCGCGATCGCCGTGCTCGTCTTCACCGTCGGCTGGTGGTGGGCGCCCGTCGCGTTCGCCGTCGGCTTCGCCCTGTGGATGTTCGTGCTGGCGCGCATGCTCTTCGGCGCCGACAAGTCCGCCTCACACTGACCATCGCGGCTGCGGCCGCGGCCTGATCGACCCATTCGTAGGAAGGGATGCTTCGCCATGCCTGAAATCTCCACCCTCAGCACACCGGCCATCGTGGCCAGAGACCTGGTCAAGGTCTATCGGGGCCGCGGGCGGCGCTCCGCCGTGCACGCGCTGGACGGACTCGGCTTCGAGGTGCCGGCCGGTCGCGTGTTCGGTCTGCTCGGACCCAATGGGGCCGGCAAGTCCACGACCACGAAGATCCTGACGACGCTCTCGCGGCCGACGAGCGGCACCGCCCGCGTCGCCGGTTTCGACGTCGCCCGACAGCCCGACGCCGTGCGTTCGGCCATCGGGTACGTGTCGCAGGGCTCGAGCACCGATCCGCTTCTGACCGCGACCGAGAACCTCGAGATCGCGGCTCGCCTGCGCGGCGTCGCCCGTGTCGACGCGCGGGAACGGGCGCGCCGGCTCCTGCAGGAGTTCGGCCTGGCCGTGGCATCCGCCCGTCCGGTCAGCACCTTCTCCGGGGGGATGCGGCGGCGGCTGGACGTGGCGGCCGCGCTCGTGCATCGCCCGCGTGTGCTGTTCCTCGATGAGCCGACCACCGGTCTCGACCCGGAAGCACGCGCCGCGATGTGGGCCGAGATCCGCCGCCTCTCGGGCGAAGAAGCGCTCACCGTGGTGCTCACGACTCACTACATGGAGGAAGCCGATCGCCTCGCGGACGAGCTGCTGCTGGTCAACCGCGGCCGCGCGGTCGTTCAAGGCACCCCGGCTGAGCTCAAGGCGGGGTTGCACGGCGACTCGGTTCGCGTGAGCCTCATCGAACCCGACTCCGCGACGGTCCGCGCCGCCATCGCCGGCATCCCTGGACTGCGTGATGTCGTGGTCGAGGCATCCGGCGTCGACGGCGTTCTCGCGGCTCGCACCGACGATGCCTCCGCGGCGGTCGGCGCGATGATCGCCGCACTGGATGCCGCCGGCGTGCGCTTCGGCCAGGTCTCGGCATCCCATCCCACCCTCGACGACGTGTACCTGCACTTCGTCGGCCACACGTTCGGCCCTTCGGCCGCCCAGGGCGCCGGTGATCCGGCCGCCCCCACGAAAGGACTCGCGGCATGACCACGATCGTCGTTCCCATCCGCGCGGGATGGTTCTCGCAGACCTCGCAGGTGCTGCGCCGCTGGCTCATCGCCGCGATCCGGCAGGTGTGGGGACCTGCCATGTCGCTGATCCAGCCGGTGATCTGGATCGTGCTCTTCGGGCAGGTGTTCCAGTCCCTCGGTGCCCTGCCGCAGTTCGGCGGCGCAGGCTATATCGACTACCTCGTTCCCGGCATCCTGATGATGACGGTCCTGTACTCCGGGGCGTGGGCGGGCACCGGCTTCATCGACGACATCGACTCGGGGGTGATGGACCAGTACCTCACCTCGCCGGTCGCGCGGTCGGCGATCATCACCGGGCAGCTCGCTCAGCAGCTGGTGATCAACCTCGCCCAGTCGCTCGTGGTGCTGGGCATCGGCTGGCTCGCCGGTGCCCGCTACCCGGGTGGTGTCGCGGGCGTGCTGATCGCGCTCGGCGTCGCGACCATCCTCGCCACGGTCTTCTGCTGCGCGTCGACGGCGGTCGCCCTCACCTCGCGCAGCCAGATCGCGCTGATCAGCCTGTCGCAGCTCATCGTGCTGCCGGCGACCTTCCTGTCGACGACGATGATGCCCGCCGACCTCATGCCGCAGTGGGTGCAGGACGTCTCGCGCTGGAACCCCATGACCTGGGCGGTCGAGTGGGGCCGAGGCGGGCTCGCCGGCACGCTTCCCGCCGACGGCTGGTGGCAGCTCGGCGGTCTGGTGGTGCTGGCAGGCCTGGCGTTCGCGTGGGCGATGCGCTCGATCGGCGCCTACCAGCGCTCGATCTGAGCCCCGGCGGCGCGCGCGTACGCTGGATCGGTGAGTCACCCGGATCCCGTGCGCGCCGCCGCTGACGCGTACGTACGCGAGCTCGCCCGCCACGAGCCTGACGCCGCGCTCGCGATCGGCGCCGAGGCATCGCCGCTGCCCGATCTGAGTCCCATGTGGCTCGTGCGCAAGTACGACCTGCAGGGCGAGACGCTCGAGGCCCTCGATGCGGCCGGCCAGGGCGACGAGGTGCTGCGGGCCGCGCTGCGCGAGCGGCTGCAGCGTGAACGCCTGCTCTTCGAGACCGGCTTCACCCCCCGCCTGGTCGCAGGACTCGCCGCACCGGTTCATCTGGTGCGCTACGCGATCGAGGGCTTGACGGTGACTCCGGATGCCGCGGGCGAAGCGCTGATACGCCGGCTCGAGGCCGCGCCGACCGCCGTGCGCCAGTACATCGCGGCGCTGCGGTGGGCGCGCGACAACGCCGATCGGTTCAGCGGGACCGGCGTCGCGCCGGTGCGGCAGCTCGACACCCTCGCCGAGCAGGTCGAGGCCTGGATCGACGGCGACTGGTTCGGACAGGTTCGGATCGAAGACGGCGTGGATGAGGTGGCACGGCAACACGTCCGGGCCGCGGCTGACGAGATCGCCTCAGCTCTCGGTGAGCTGCTCACGCTGCTGCGCGATGAGCTGCGTCCGATCGCGCCGTCGGCGGACGGTGTGGGGGAGGCGGTCTATCCCGACCTCGCGGCCGGCATGCTCGGCGCCCGCATCGACATCGACGACACGTATGCCTACGGGTGGGCGGAGCTCGAGCGTCTCGTCACACAGGCCCGCGAGCTCGCCGGGCGGATCGCCGGGCCGCCTCCCGTCGCGGGCGAGGATCCGGTGCGGGCCGCGGCATCCGTTCTCGACGACGATCCGCGATACCGGCTCGAAGGCGTCGACGCGATCCGGTCGTGGCTCACCGAGCGCGTCGACGAGACGATCGATGCCGTGGGCGAGGCGTTCGATCTGCCCGCGTCGGTGGCAAATGTGGAATGCCTCGTCTCGGAGGCCTCCTCGGGTGTCGTGTACTACACGCCGGGCGCTCCCGACGGTTCGACGCCGGGCCGCGTGGTGTGGACGATCCCCAGCGGCGTGCCGGTCGCGGCGTCATGGCAGGAGGTCACGAGCGTCCACCACGAGGGCGTGCCCGGGCATCACCTGCAGTTCGTGCTCACCGCGTCGTACCCGCAGCTGCACCCATGGCAGCGGCACCTCTGTCATATCCACGGGTACGCCGAGGGCTGGGCGCACTACGCCGAACAGCTCGCCGACGAACTCGGACTCATCCGCGACGACGCCGAGCGGCTGGGACTCGTCCTCGGCCAGATCTGGCGCTCGGTGCGCATCGTCGCCGACATCGGGCTGCATACCGGCCGGCCCATCCCGGCGAACCCGCTCGTGCCGGAGCGGGAATGGACGCCCGACCTCGCGCGGCGCATGCTGGTGGAGTTGGCGCTCGTCGAGCCCGCACTGGCGGGGTTCGAGGTGGATCGCTACCTCGGCTGGCCGGGCCAGGCGCTGGCTTTCAAGGTCGGCGCGCGGCTTTGGCGCGAGGCACGCGTGGCGCGGCAGGCGCGACTGGGCGCGCAGTTCTCGCTCCGCGACTTCCACCGCGACGCGCTCGCCCTGGGTCCGATGGGCCTCGACCCACTGCGTGAGCTGCTCGCCGAGGGCGTTGAGGTTGAGAAACCGTACGTAGGTTGAGACACCGCGCCGCGGGTGGTTTCTCAACCTGTACGTGGTGTCTCAACCTCTGCGTGGTGTCTCAACCTGTACGTGGTGTCTCAACCTCTGCGTGGTGTCTCAACGTTGCTTGAGGTTGAGAAACCGTGCGTAGGTTGAGACACCGCGCCGCGGGTGGTTTCTCAACCTGTACGTGGTGTCTCAACCTGTACGTGGTGTCTCAACCTCTATGTGGTGTCTCAACCTGTACGTGGTGTCTCAACCTGTATGTGGTGTCTCAACCTGTATGTGGTGTCTCAACGTTCGCGTGGTTCTCGGGCCCGACCGGGGAGCCGCGAAGGGGGCGCGGTTGCGGGCGAGACAGGACGCGGGGTCAGGCGAGGGCGTCGACGATCGGGCGGAACTTCACGCGCGTCTCGAGCAGCTCGGTCTCGGGGTCGCTGGCGGCGACGATGCCGGCTCCGGCGTGGGCGACGACGGGCACCGTGTCGCTGAACTCGGCGTAACCGCGCACCGGGCCGCTGCCGATCTGGGCGCAGCGCAACGCGATCGCCCACTCACCGTCGCCGGTGCCGTCGACCCAGCCGACGGGGCCGGCGTACCGGCGGCGGTCGAAGGGCTCGATCCGGCGGATCACCTCGATCGCGGCATCCGTCGGTGTGCCGGCGACCGCCGCCGTCGGATGCAGAGCGGCGACCAGGTCGAGCGAGGACGCGTGGTCGGCGATGTCGCCGGCGACATCGGTCGCGAGGTGCCACAGGTTCGGAAGCTCGAGGGTGAACGGCTCGGCGTCGGCGCGCAGGTCACGCACGTGCGGCCCGAGGGTGTCGAGCACGCTGCGCACGGCGTAGCGGTGCTCCTCGATGTCTTTTGCGCTGTGCGCGAGGGAGACGGATGCCTCGGCGTCATCGGTCGCGTCGGCACCGCGGGGGATCGTCCCCGCGAGCACCCGGGCCGTCACCGCGCCGCGTGAGACGGTGACGAGGGTCTCGGGGCTGGCGCCGATCAGGCCGTCGACGGCATAGGTCCAGGTGTCGGGATAGTCGTGGGCGAGCGCCCGCACGAGGCGCCGTAGGTCGGCGCCGGCGGGGATCGTGCCGACGAGGTCGCGAGCGAGCACGACCTTGTCGAGCTCGCCGGCTGCGATGGCATCGACGGCGGCACGCACCGCCGCCTGGTACCCCGCGGGGGCCAGAGATCCCGGGCCGAGCGTGCCCGACCAATACGGGCCGTAGGGGATCGGCTCGACCGCCGGCTCGCCGAGATCGGCGGTGGCGTTGCGGATGCGGGTGACCCAGGAGCGCCCGCGATGGCGTCCGACCACGGCCTGCGGGATCACGAGCCGGCTCGTCGCGGTGGACCGCGTGTCGAAGACGAAGGTGCCGAACGCGACCAAGCCGGTGCCCGGCAGCCCGACCGGATCGTCGACCTCTGCCGCAGACGCCTGCAGCCGCCAGGATTCGGCGGGCGACGGCATCCGTTCCGCGTCTGCTCCGGGAGGCAGGCGTGGTCCGCGCTCGTATCCGCCCACTTCGCCGATGCCGACGATGCCGTCGCCGCGCCGCAGCCACGCGAGCGGCGAAGCCGGGGATGTGAAGGCGAGCAGATCGTCGACCGGCTCGATCTCGCGGGTCTCGACCACGAGCCGAGGCAGGCCGTACGCGGATGTCACCCCTCAAGCCTAGACTCGCCGGGTGACCGACGACGCGCCACAGCACCTCGCCGCCCCAGCGCCGGAACGGCCCACGCCCGGCACGGCTCTGCAGTTCCGTTGGCGCAAATGGGACGGCGGCGCGCACTGGGTGAACGACTGCGTCTATCTCGGCAGCGATCGGTGGGGCGACTGGCTCGGGCAGCCCATCGGCTGGCGTAACGCCCGGCCCGGGCGCGTGTTCCCTGCCGAGACGCCCGCGGTGATGCTGGTGCCTCCCAGCGGCGACTACGTGCTCACTGTGAACGCGGCGCCGCACCGTGTGCGCATCTACATCGACATCGCGTGGGACGTCCGGTGGGAGGATCGCGAACCCCGCGGCATCGACATGGACCTCGACGTGGTCAGGGCCACCGACGGCCGCGGCCTGTTCATCGACGACCGCGACGAATGGGACGAGCATCGCGTGGCCTACGGCTACCCTCTCGACCTCGTGACCCGCCTCGAGCAGCTCGCCGTCGACCTCGAGCGGCGGGTCGGTGCTGCCGAGGCGCCGTTCGACGACGCGACAGCGGATGCCTGGCTCGCCCGTCTGGCCGGACTCGACCCGGTCGCGCCACCGGCGTCCGTCAGGTTCTCCGCCCGCGACACCGCGGTCGATGACGGCGCCGGCGGACCCGGGACCGCGGCCTAGACTCGAAGCCGTGGCATCCCACCCCTCCGAGCACGAGCCCAACCGCGCCGACCTGCGCAAGGATCCGTCCCGCGTGAGCGGCATGTTCGATCAGGTCGCGGCCGGCTACGACCGCACCAACACCGTGCTGAGCCTCGGCAACGACCGGTTCTGGCGTGCCGCCATGACCCGTACGGTGGCACCGCGTCGCGGTCAGCGGATCCTGGACCTCGCCGCCGGCACCGGGGTGTCGAGCGCGTCGCTGGCCCGCAGCGGCGCCGAGGTGGTCGCCGCCGACTTCTCGCCGGGCATGATCGCCGAGGGGCAGCGCCGTTACGGCGCCGGAGCGCCGGGCGGCGGCGTCCCGAATCTGTCGTTCGTGCAGGCCGATGCGACCGCGCTGCCGTTCAGCGACGACGAGTTCGACGCCGTCGCGATCTCGTTCGGTCTGCGCAACGTCAACGATCCGAAGAAGGCCCTGCGCGAGATGCTGCGGGTGACCAAGCCCGGCGGGCGTCTGGTCATCGCCGAGTTCTCGCATCCGCCGTCGGCGGTCTTCGGCGGCCTCTACCGCATCTATAACGGGGTCGTCCTCCCGGTTGTGGCCAAGGTCGTGAGCTCGAACGCCGACGCCTACGACTATCTGAACGAGTCGATCCGCGACTGGCCCGACCAGGCGGGACTGTCGGCCTGGATCCGCGAGGCGGGCTGGACGGATGTCGCACACCGCAACCTCTCGATGGGGATCGTCGCCCTCCACCGGGCCACCAAACGCGCCCGGTAGGCTGGGTGCGTGACTCCCACAGCGCCGGGCTCGCACATCGCGGGCAAGCTGGGCCTCACCGATCGAATCTTCGCGGGCCCGCGGTCCCGCAAGCTCTACGCCACGGTGGAAGCGGGCCTGCAGCGCGTCGACAGCGCCCTCGAACGCGAGTTGCGCGTGACCGACGCGCTCGCCGACGCCACAAGCCGCTATCTCTACGAGGCAGGTGGCAAGCGGGTGCGCCCGATGCTCGCGCTGCTGACCGCGCAGCTGGGCGACGGCACCACCGAGGACGTGATCGACGGGGCCACGGCGCTCGAGATGACCCATCTCGGCTCGCTCTATCACGACGACGTGATGGATGCCGCAGACAAGCGTCGCGGGGTGCCCAGTGCTCACGCGGTGTGGGGCAACAGCGTCGCGATCCTCACCGGCGACCTGCTGTTCTCTCGTGCGAGCCAGATCATGGCGCGCCACGGCGACCGCGCCATCCACCTGCAGGCCGACACCTTCGAGCGTCTCGTCCTGGGGCAGATGCACGAGACCGTCGGGCCGAAGGAGGGCGACGACCCGGTCGAGTTCTACCTGCGGGTGCTCTCCGACAAGACCGGATCACTGATCGCCGCGGCCGCGCAGGCGGGCGTCATCTTCTCCAACGGCCCGACCGAGTACGAGCAGGCCATGATGACGTTCGGTGAGAAGGCGGGCGTGGCCTTCCAGCTCCTCGACGACGTCATCGACCTGTCGGCCGATCCCGATGAGACCGGCAAGGTGCCCGGCACCGACCTGCGTGCGGGTGTGCCCACGATGCCCTACCTCGTGCTGGGGCAGCGCAAGGACGCCGCCTCGGCCGACCTGCGCGCCCGCATCGACGACGGCGTCGCGCGAATCGCCGACGGCGCCGACCCTGAGATCCTCGACGAACCGCTCGCGCAGTTGCGCGAGCACGAGGCGACCGATGCGACCCTCGACCTCGCCCACGCGTGGTCGCAACAGGCGATCGAAGCACTCGCCCCAGTGCCGGACGGACCCGTCCGAGAGGCGTTGACTCGGTTCGCCCGGGCCGTGGCAGACCGTTCCAGTTGACCTACTTGCGTTCCCGTCGCTGCGCTTCATCTCGCTTCGCTCGCGCAACGACCGGGTAGGGCGCAGACCCCGAAAGGACCCATATGACCAAGCTCCGGCTGGCGATCGTCGGTGCAGGACCGGCGGGCATCTACGCCGCCGACATCCTGCTGAAGGCCGAGCGGAAGTTCGACGTGTCGATCGACCTGTTCGAGCAGCTTCCGGCGCCATACGGGCTGGTGCGGTACGGCGTGGCGCCGGATCACCCGCGCATCAAGGGGATCATCACGGCGCTGCGTGAAGTGCTCGACCGCGGCGACATCCGCCTCTTCGGCAACGTGCGCTTCGGCGAGGACGTCACCCTCGAAGACCTCAAGCACCACTACCACGCCGTGATCTTCGCGACCGGTGCGGTCCGCGACACGGACCTCGACATCCCGGGCATCGACGCGATCGGCTCGTACGGCGCCGCCGACTTCGTCAGCTGGTTCGACGGGCACCCCGATGTGCCTCGCGAGTGGCCGATGGAGGCGGCATCCGTCGCGGTGATCGGCAACGGCAACGTCGCCCTCGATATCTCGCGCATGCTGGCCAAGCACGCCGAGGACCTGCTGCCCACCGAGATCCCCGACAACGTGTACGAGATTCTGAAGACCTCGCCGGTCACCGACGTGCACGTCTTCGGCCGCCGCGGGCCCGCCCAGGTGAAGTTCACGCCGCTCGAGCTGCGCGAACTCGGCGAGCTGCGCGACGTCGACATGGTCGTCTACGACGAGGACTTCGACTACGACGAGGCGTCCAAGGCTGCGATCGCCAGCAACAAGCAGGTCATGGTCATCGACCGGGTGCTGCAGGCGTGGCGCAAGCGCCCCTCGGCGAACAACGCCGGGGGCGAGGCGTCCCGCCGCCTGCACCTGCACTTCTACGCCAAGCCGCTGGAAGTGGTGAAGGATGCCGAGGGCCGGGTCGCCGCGTTCCGGTACGAGCGCACGCGCCCCGACGGAGAAGGCGGTGTCGTGGGCACCGGCGAGATCCGCGAGGTGCCGATCCAGGCGATCTACCGCGCCGTGGGGTACTTCGGGTCGCCGCTGCCCGGCGTTCCGTTCGACAAGCGCCACGGCGTGATCCCGAACCACGAGGGACAGGTGCTGCACAAGGACTCCAACGAGCGGGTGCCGGGCGTGTACGCGACGGGTTGGATCAAGCGGGGACCTGTCGGTCTCATCGGCCACACCAAGTCCGACGCGATGGAGACCATCCGCCACCTCATCAACGACCAGGGGTCGTGGTGGCAGCCGAGCGATCCGTCCGAGAACGCCATCCCCGAACTCCTCGCCTCGCGCGGCGTCGCATGGACCGACCTCGAAGGCTGGCACCGGCTCGACGAACACGAGGTCGCCCTCGGCGCACCGCACGAGCGCGCCCGCATCAAGGTCGTCCCGCGCGACCAGATGGTGTCGATCTCCCGCGGCGAGTGAGCACGCGCCTCTAGGCTGTGCCCATGGCCGGGCCGTCGCAGGAATGGGTCCCCGATGTGCTCGGGAAGCCGTTCGCCCAGTCGACGCTGCCTCTCGACATCGAGGGTGAAGGCGGTCCGCTCGTCGCGACCGTGGTGCGCAGCATCCCGAATCCGGTCGCCGCCCTCTTCGCGCCGCTGCGGGAAGTCGATGTTCTGTACGTGCACGGCTGGTCGGACTACTTCTTCCAGACCGAGGTCGCACGCTTCTGGACGAGGAGAGGCGCACGTTTCTTCGCCTTGGATCTGCGTCGCTACGGGCGCAGCCTGCGCCCCGGCCAGCAACCCGGATACATCGATGCGCTCGACGACTACGACGCCGACATCGAGGCGGCGCTGACGGCCATGGGTCATGGTGAAGCGATGACGGATGCCCCGGCACGGCGTCGCCTCGTGCTTCTGGGTCACTCCACCGGCGGTCTGACGCTCACGCTGTGGGCCGCTCGGCACGCCGGGCGTGCCGCCGCGCTCGTGCTCAACAGCCCGTGGCTCGAGCTGCAGCTCGGGGCGATCGGGCGTCAGGCGCTGGCGCCCCTCGTCGACATCCGCGCGCGGCTCGACCCGCGCGGCGTTCAGCCGGCGGTCGACTTCGGCTTCTACACGAGGGCGCAGGACGAGGTCGGCACCCTTCCCACTGCCCCCGAACGCGCCACGTGGCGCCCCGACCGCGGATTCCCGACGGCGCCGGGCTGGCTTGCCGCGGTGCTCGACGGTCATCGCCGGATCGCCGCCGGGGTCGAGGTCGGCTGCCCGGCACTGGTGATGCTGTCGGCCCGATCGACTCCGCCGCTGACATGGAAAGAGTCGATGACCTCGAGCGATTCCGTGCTCGTGGTCGACGACATCGCCCGAGCGGCGACCCGGATCGGCTCGCTCGTCACAGTGGCACGCATCGACGGCGCGATCCACGACGTCTTCCTCTCGCGGCCCGAGCCCCGCGCCGCCGCATATCGGGCCCTGGATCGCTGGATCGCCGCATACGTCGATCACGCCCGATGACCGCATGTCCCCCGAAGAGGGGACAGATATGGTTCTACCAATCAGGTTAGGCTGTACGCGAGGCGTCCCCAGCGTCTCACGGGAACGAGCTACCCCAGGCTCTTCCCATCGTCGCCGAGAGCCGTTCGCCGGGGGGCGGACGAGCGAGAACCGGTGACGACAGGCCCCGGGTGTCCCCAGCACCCGGGGCCTTCGCTTTGCTTCGGAGCGGATGCCACGATCAGAGCCATCCCGATGCGGCGCGATCCACGACGGCAGACGTTCGTCGACAGGGCAGGCGGTGCGTGCGGAGGCGACTAGTTTCGAAGGATCGGCGCGCACGCCCGGAGTGCCGCCGGGGGAGAAGCGATGGCAGACGACGAGTCCGAACACAGCGCACCGCTGCTCGACGGCCGGTATCGGCTCGGCGAGTGCGTGGGCGAAGGCGGCATGGCTCGTGTGTACCGCAGCGAGGACGTCCTGCTCGGCCGGACGGTCGCCGTCAAACTCATCCGTCCCGGCGTCGACAGCGCGTCCTCCGAGCGCGCCCGGAGCGAGATGACGCTGCTCGCCTCGCTCAACCACCCTTCGCTCGTGACGCTGTACGACGCCCGGCTCGAGCCGGGGCAACCCGAATACCTGGTGATGGAGTTCGTCGAGGGGCCCACTCTCGGTGCGCGGGTGGCGAGCGGCCCACTGCCGCCCGAGATCGTCGCGCATCTTGCGGCCGAGCTCGCGGAGGCTCTGCATGTCGTCCACAGCGCGGGCATCGTGCACCGCGACATCAAGCCCTCGAATGTGCTGCTGAGTCCACCGCAGCTGCCGGGTTCCCGCCCCCGCGCGAAGCTCGCCGACTTCGGTATCGCTCTGCTGCTCGACGGATCGCGTCTGACCTCGCCGGGCCTCGTGATCGGCACGGTCGCCTACCTCTCGCCGGAACAGCTCCGCGGTCGTGAGCCTGCGCCGCCGGGTGACATCTACTCGCTCGGACTGGTCCTGCTCGAAGCGCTCACGGGCGAACGGGACCACCCGCACGGTGGCGGCATGCCGGCGGCGTTGGCGCGACTGGAGAATCCGCCCGTCGTTCGCGGCTCACTCCCGTCCGGGTGGGTGGAGTTGCTGACGAGCATGCTGCGCAGCGAGCCGTCGCAACGCCCGACGGCTGCGCAGGTCGCCGCCGCGGCCGGCAGGCTGGCAGTGCGTGCGGCGCCGGGGGCGGCCGCCGTCATCGGCGCAAGCGAGACCCCGACCGCGACGACCGTGCCCGTCACCGCGGCGACGCTCATCGCCCCGGTGGACGGAAGGGTTGCCGTGGCGGGGGTCCCGGCGGGCGGCGGAACTGCGGAGCCACCCGGAGGCGGCCGGCGTCGCAAGCGACTCCTCGCGGGTGTCGGCGCCGCCCTCGCGGCCGTCGTGGTGGCCATCGCCGCGTTCATCGGGATCTCGAACCTCGCGGCCCAGAATCCCGAGCCGGTACCCACCGCCCCGGCGGACGAGGGTCCGGCCGACACGCCGACCCCCACGGACGACGGCAACGACATCGTGGTCGACCCGGGCCTGACGGAAGAGCAGCGCAAGGAGCTCGAAGAAGCCCGCAAGAAGGCCGAGGAAGAGGCGCGCAAGCAGGCCGAAGAGGATCGCAAGAAGGCTGAGCAAGAACAGAAGAGGCTCGAGCAGGAGCAGAAGAAGCGCCAGGACGACTCCGAGGGGAATTCAAACGACCACGACTGATCTCGGGGATGTCACACGATATGGATGACGTGGCAGTCCGGCCACGTCGATACGCTGGCGCCGCGTTCCTGTCGGATGAAGCGGAGGATGACATGTCCGAGACCGATGCCAACATGCCGATTCACGGACGTGCGGCATTTCGCACCCATATCGATCCCTTCACCTTTCCCGAGGGATCGCTGCCACCCGATGAGGTGTACGAACTGCTCCACACCGGACTGATGCTCGACGGCCGTGAGACGCTCAATCTGGCATCCTTCGTCACCACCTGGATGGAGCCGCAAGCCGAGCAGCTGATCCACGACTCGATCCGCAAGAACCACATCGATCACGAAGAGTATCCGGCGGCGTCCCTCATGGAGGAGGCCTGCGTGCACATGCTGGGCGACCTCTTCAACGCCCCGGATGCTGCAGAGGTCGTCGGTGTCGCGACGATCGGGTCGTCAGAGGCGATCATGCTGGGGCTGCTCGCCCACAAGCGTGCGTGGCGGGATCGCCGCCAGGCGGCGGGACTCAGCGCCGACCGCCCGAACGTGGTGTTCGGTGCCGAGACGCATGTCGTGTGGGACAAGTTCGCGAACTACTTCGACGTCGAGATGCGCAAGATCCCTATGAAGCCCGACCGCTACGTGATCAACGCCGACGAGGTCGAAGAGCAGATCGACGAGAACACCATCGCGGTGGGCGTCGTCCTCGGGACCACGCACATCGGGGAAGCGGACCCGATCGCCGAGATCAACGACCGCCTCGTCAAGATCAAGGCGGAGCGAGGATGGGACATCCCGATCCATGTCGACGGAGCCAGCGGTGGTTTCATCGCTCCGTTCGCCCATCCTGACTTCCTCTTCGATTTCCGGCTGGAGCAGGTCGCCACGATCAACGCATCGGGACACAAGTACGGCCTCGTCTACCCCGGCGTCGGCTGGCTCGTGTTCCGCGACCGTACGAAGCTCCCGGAGGACCTCGTCTTCAGCGTCAACTACCTCGGTGGCGCGCAGCCGACGTTCACCTTCAATTTCTCGCGCGGCTCGGCGATGGTGCAGGCGCAGCTCTACAACTTCCTGCGCCTGGGCAAGCAGGGGTACGCGGCGATCGTCCACAACATGCTCGACAACGCACGTCACATCAACGACGAGCTCGACAAGAGCGGCCGGTTCGAGATCCTCAATCCCGGGCTGTCCGAGCCTGTGGTGACTTTCCGCCTCAAGGGCGAGCCCGGATTCGACGTCTACCACCTCTCGGCGCGACTGCGCGAGCACGGGTGGATCGTCCCGGCGTACAGCCTGCCCCCGGATGCCGAGGACGTGCATCTCCTGCGGATCGTGGTGCGCCTGGATCTGAGCAGGCAGATGATCGACGTGCTGATGCGGGATATCGAAGATGCGTGCGCGCATCTCGCCGAGGAGAGGCCCGGACAGCGCAAGGGGTCGGTGCCCGATCTCTGGACGGCGCCGGCGCTGATGGCGGCACATCAGAAGGCGCGCACCGGTCAGCGACGGACGTGACATGCCGCCTCGCGGCGAGGTGCGGGCGCGACTCGGCCTGACGGTGCCCGCGGGGTGGCAGGTTCGCGAGGTGCGAGGACCGATCATGTTCGTCACGCGCGCCCAGGTCGTCCGCCCGGACGGGTCGCTGATCGACTGGAGCTCGCGACGCCACCGGAAGGGCCTCGCGCCATTGCCCGCGGACGCGCGACACTCCCGTGGCCAGCGCGAACCGGTTCGCGGGGCGAGTGCGTCGAGCTGGTGGATGGGCGGCCTCTTCATGGTCGGGGGGTTCTGCTTCGCGCTCGGCTCCATGCCCCTCTTCTTCGACCGCGTCGACGTCGCACTGGTCGGGTGGGTGTTCTTCATCGGTTCGGTCTTCTTCACGAGCGCCGCGTATCTGCAGTTTCGCGAATGCGCGGCCGCACCGGACTCGCTGGATCCGCTCGCTCCCCGCCGGCATGGGATCCGGAGCTTCGTCGGCTGGCGGCCGCGCAGCGTGGGGTGGTGGGCAGCCGCCGTTCAGCTGGCCGGGACGATCCTCTTCAACGTCAGCACCTTCGCGGCCACTCGGGAGAGCCTCGCCCTCGACCAGGAGAAGCATCTGATCTGGGCGCCCGACCTCTGGGGATCGGTGTGTTTCCTCGTCGCCAGCGCACTGGCGTACGCGGAAGTCTCGCCGCACGTGTGGCGCCGGCCGCGCGGCGACGTGGGCTGGAACATCGCACTGCTCAATCTCGTCGGCTCCGTCGCGTTCGGTCTTGCTGCGGTCGCGGCCCGCTACCTTCCGACCACGGGCGAACCCGCCAACATCGCGCTCGTGAATCTGGGCACGTTCCTCGGAGCGGTGTGCTTCTTCGTCGGTGCCGCGCTTCTGCCTGTCGAGTCGGCGGGAGCGCGCGCTCGCACTAGCGGTAGTTGATGAACTGAAGGTCGACGTCGAGGTCGGCGGCCTTCAGCAGCCGCTGAACCTCTTGCAGGTCATCGCGCGACTTGGACTGCACGCGCAGCTCGTCGCCCTGGATCTGCGACTTCACCGACTTGGGTCCCTCATCGCGGATGAGTTTGCTGATCTTCTTGGCGTTCTCCGACGAGATGCCGTCCTTGAGAGTCGAGGTGATGCGGTACTCCTTGCCGCTGGCGACGGGGTCGCCCGACTCGAGGCTCTTGAGCGAGATGCCGCGTTTGATGAGCTTGCTCTGGAAGACGTCGAGGACGGCCTTCGCGCGCTCTTCCGAATTGGCCTTGATCAGGATCGCCTCGCCGCTCCACTCGATCGAAGAGTCGGTGCCCTTGAAGTCGTAGCGCTGCTCGACCTCCTTGCGGGCCTGGTTGAGCGCGTTGTCGGCCTCCTGGTGGTCGACCTTGCTGACGATGTCGAAGGAGGAATCTGCCATGCGCGGCAGTCTATCCGCGTGGGTCCGTCAACGTGGCGGAGACGGATGCCGCGGCATCCGGTGTTCTCGGCTCGCACGCGTGCAAGCGATTCCAGACCGTCGCGACCATCACAAGCCGATATCGAATTCTCGGCTCGTGTTGCCATGTGAGGTCTGGGATGCGCATAATGTAAGCGCTTGCAGTTTCTGCAAGTCGCAGAACGGTCTTCAACGGTGCCCTGCGCCGGCCAAGGCCAGTCGGATCCCAACAGCACTTGAGAGAGGCACCCACCAATGAAGGTGAACAAGAGGAGCATCGGCGCTTTCGGCGCCATCGCCGCCGTTTCGGCGCTCGCCCTTGCCGGCTGCGCCAGCGGAGGCGACGCCAACACCGGCGACGACACCGAGTCCGCCGGCGAGATCACGGTCTGGGTCGATGCCGACCGCGCGTCGGTGCTCGAGGACGCCGCCGCCGACTTCACCGAGGACACCGGAGTGGACGTCAAGCTCGTCCAGAAGGAGTTCGGCGAGATCCGCGACCAGTTCGTGCAGCAGGTTCCGACCGGCGAAGGACCCGACATCGCGGTGGGTGCTCATGACTGGCTGGGCGTCCTCGTGACCAACGGCGTCGTGGCGCCAGTGGAACTCGGTGACGGCGCGGCGGACTACGAGAAGGTCGCCATCGACGCCTGGAGCTACGAGGGTCAGATCTACGGCGTGCCGTACGCCATCGAGAACATCGGCCTGCTGCGCAACACCGACCTCGCCCCCGAGGCGCCCACGTCGTACGACGACATGATCGCCAAGGGCCAGGCCGCTGGCACCGAGTACGCGTTCCTCGTGGGGCTCGATCCCGAAGCCGCCGACCCGTACCACCTCTACCCGTTCCAGACGTCGTTCGGCGCGCCCGTGTTCGGCACCAATGCCGACGGCAGCTACAACCCCGACGACCTGCAGATCGGCAACGCGGGCGGCCAGGCCTTCGCGTCGTGGCTGGCCGCGCAGGGGGCGACCGGCACCGGCGTCCTCAACACGAACATCAACGGCGACCTCGCGCGCGAGAACTTCGTCGCCGGCAAATCGCCGTTCTTCCTGACCGGCCCCTGGAACGTGCCGGCCGCAGAGGAAGCGGGGATCAACCTCGCCGTCGACCCGATCCCGTCGGCGGGCGGGCAGGCGGCTCAGCCCTTCGCGGGCGTGCAGGGCTTCTTCCTGAGCTCCGAGAGCGAGAACAAGCTGGCGGCGACGGAGTTCCTCGTGAACTACATCGGCAGCGAAGAGGTTCAGACCGCGCTGTACGAGGTCGGCGGTCGCACCCCGGCCCTCACCGCCGCGTACGAGGCGGCAGTTGCCGGCGACCCGATCACGGCGGGCTTCGGTGCCGTCGGTGCCGAAGCGGTCCCGATGCCGAGCATCCCCGAGATGGGTGCGGTGTGGGAGTTCTGGGGCGTCACCGAGACCGCCATCATCAACGGCGCCGGTGACCCGGTCGAGCTGTGGAACAAGATGGCGTCTGACATCCAGGGCGCGATCGAGTAACGCGACCGGTGCCGGGGCGGCCGCGCCGCCCCGGCATCCCGTCTTCCGCAGTTTGGGAATGAGGAGCCGATGACGACCCCGACCATCGACCGCGACCCGGCGATCGAGACCACACGCACCAAGCGCTCAGCGCGCGCGGCGAAGATCGCCGAGGCAGCCGGAGCCGGCTGGAAGATCCTGCTCTTCAAGATCGTCGTCCTCGGGCTCATCGACGCGCTCGCGGTCTACTCGATCCTCGTGCTGATCCAGTCCGACCAGTGGGTCGCCGCCATCGTCGTCCTGGTCGTCACGGGCCTCGCGAACTGGGTGTACTTCAGCCGCGGCAACCTGCCGGCGAAGTACCTGATCCCCGGTCTGGTGTTCCTCTTCGTGTTCCAGATCTTCGCCGCGGGCTACACCGCGTACATCGCGTTCACGAACTACGGAACCGGGCACAACAGCACGAAGGAGAGCGCGGTCAACGCGCTCATGCTGTCGGCGCAGGAGCGTGTTCCCGACTCCCCGACATACGAGCTCACCGTGGTCGAGCAGCTCGGCGAATTCTCGTTCCTGGTGACCGATCCGGATGGCACCATCGAGCTTGGCGGCGTGGACCGCCCGCTCGAAGAGGTGGACGACGCCCAGATGGACGGCGACAAGGCGATCGGCCTCCCCGGATACAACACGCTGGGCTTCGCGCAGATCGTCGCGAACCAGGACGCCATCGCCGACATGGCTGTGCCGATCAGCGACGACCCCAACGACGGAGCGCTGCGGACTCCAGACGGTTCGGTCGCCTATGTCTACCTCTCGTCACTGGAGTACGACGAGGCAGCCGGCACGATGACCGACACCACGACCGGCACCGTCTATACCGATATCGGAACCGGGGCGTTCACGGCGCCCGACGGCACCGAGCTGATGCCCGGTTGGCAGATCAACGTCGGATTCGACAACTTCGTGCGCGCCTTCACCGAGGAGTCGATCCGCGCACCGTTCTTGTCCGTGCTGGTGTGGACCTTCGTGTTCGCCTTCCTTTCGGTCTTCACGTGCTTCGCGCTCGGTCTGTTCCTCGCGATCGTCTTCAACGACCCGCGCATGAAGTCCAAAAAGTACTACCGCGTGATCATGATCCTTCCGTACGCGTTCCCGGGCTTCCTCTCGGCGCTCGTGTGGGCGGGCATGATGAACCAGGAGTTCGGATTCCTCAATGTCGTGCTCTTCGGGGGCGCCGACATCCCGTGGCTCACCAACGAGTGGCTGGCGAAGATCAGCATCCTGCTCGTCAATCTGTGGCTCGGCTTCCCGTACATGTTCCTCATCTGCACGGGCGCGCTCCAGTCGATCCCCGACGACCTGCAGGAAGCGGCGCGCGTGGACGGTGCCACCGCCTGGCAGGTGTTCCGCAACATCAAGCTGCCACTGCTGTTCGTCGCGGTCGCGCCGTTGCTCATCGCTTCGTTCGCGTACAACTTCAACAACTTCAGCCTGATCTACATGCTGACCGGCGGCGGCCCTCGCGACGCCACCGCCGACGTGAACGTCGGCGCGACCGACATCCTGATCACGATGGTCTACAAGGTCGCGTTCGTCGGATCCAAAGCGGATTACGGCCTCGCGAGCGCGTTCTCGATCATCATCTTCCTGCTCGTGGGGACGATCTCGGTCATCGCATTCCGACGCACCAAAGCACTCGAGGAGCTGAACTGACATGAGCAATCTGCAGCCCGGCGCGCCGGCCGCGCGCGACCTCCTCGATCGTGTCGCCGCGGACGATGCCGACCTGTCGTCGTCGTCCGCTCGGCGCGGAGCGGGCACGCGTGGCGAGGGCCCACTGCCACGACGGCCGTTCAAGCGCTACTTCCGCGAGACAGGCTGGCGTCACCTCGTCGGCATCGTGGTCACGATCTTCGCGATGTTCCCGTTGCTGTACGTGTTCTCGGCGTCGCTGAACCCGGGTGGAACCCTGCTGACGGCGAACTCTCTGTTCTCCAACGTCAGTTTCGAGAGCTACGCGGACTTGTTCGGATCGTCCACGCACCCGTATGGGGCTTGGTTCGTCAACACCCTCGTCATCGGTCTCGTCACGGCGGCGGGTACCGTGATTCTGGGCGCGCTCGCAGCCTACGCGTTCTCGCGCATGCGCTTCACGGGACGGCGGTTCGGCCTGACGACGTTGCTCGTCGTGCAGATGTTTCCGCAGATGCTGGCGATGGTCGCGATCTTCCTGCTGATGGTCCAGATCGGCGACATCTTCCCCGCGATCGGCCTCAACACTCAGATCGGCCTCATCATGGTGTATTTGGGTGGCGCGCTCGGTGTGAACACCTACCTCATGTACGGGTTCTTCAATACGATCCCCGCCTCGATCGACGAGGCTGCGAAGATCGACGGTGCGGGGCACGCCCGCATCTTCTTCACGATCATCCTGCGGCTCGTCGCGCCCATCCTCGCCGTCGTGGGCCTGCTGTCGTTCATCGGCACGTCGAGCGAGTTCGTCCTCGCGAGCATCATCCTCATCGATCCCGACAAGCAGACCCTTGCGGTCGGCCTGTACAAGTTCATCTCCGACGAGTTCTCCAAGAACTGGAGTCTGTTCGCGGCCGGCGCCGTCCTGGCGGCGCTGCTCCCCGTGGCGTTGTTCCTCGCGCTGCAGCGGTACATCGTCGGCGGACTCACCGCAGGCAGCGTGAAGTAGTAGACGGATGCCGCGCGCCGCGGCATCCTGGTTCCACCACAATTCGAGGGCTCTGTCATGGCCGCGGCCGTGCAACCACGTCGCATCCGGCGGCGCGCGCTGCCGCCCCTTCGAAAGGCACTGCCATGACACTGGCCCCTCACCACGACGGCTCCGCGCTGTACGTGTCGGACCTCGCCCCGTCGCTCGGCGACGTGGTCACCGTTCGCCTTCGCGTCCCACAGGGCTACGGTCCGCTCGCGGCCGTGCGCACGCGCTCGAATCCCGACCACGAGCCGGAGTGGACGGATGCCGTGCGCCTGGGCTCAGCGGACGGCTGGGACTGGTGGGAAGCCCCGGTCACGGTACGCAATCCGCGTCACGGGTACCGGTGGCTCCTCGTCCACGAGGACGGGCCCGATGGCCTGCAGGGAACCGTCGAATGGCTCAACCAGACCGGCATCCACCGACTCGAGACCCTGGACGCTGAGGACTTCGCGCTCGTGGCGTACCCGGCGCCGCCATCGTGGCTGTCCGACGCCGTGATGTACCAGGTGTTCCCGGATCGCTTCGCGCGCTCGGCGCAGGCCGACACGCACCCGACCCCCGAGTGGGCGATCGCGGCGACGTGGGACACCCCGGTCGATCCCGTCATGCCGGGGCGCTCGCAGCAGTTCTACGGCGGCGACCTCGACGGCATCACCGAGAAGCTGGATCATCTCGTCTCGCTCGGGGTCAACCTGCTGTACCTCACGCCGATCTTCCCGGCGGCCTCGAACCACCGATACGACGCATCGAGCTTCGACCGCGTCGATCCGCTGCTGGGCGGCGATGAGGCGTACGTGCGTCTGGTCGAGGCAGCGCATGACCGCGGCATCCGCGTGATCGGCGATCTCACGAGCAACCACTCCGGCGACCGTCATGAGTGGTTTCAGGCGGCCCTCGGCAATCCTGGTGCGCCCGAGGAGGAGTTCTATTACTTCACCGACGACGCGAACACCGAGTACGTGTCGTGGCTCGGCACGCCGACGCTGCCCAAGTTCAACTGGGCGTCCGACGAGCTGCGCAGACGCTTCATCGACGGCCCCGATTCCGTCGTCGCGAAGTGGCTGAAGCCGCCGTACAACGCCGACGGCTGGCGCATCGACGTCGCGAACATGACCGGTCGACTCGGCGAGGTCGACCTGAACGCCGAGGTCCGGCAGTTGCTTCGCCGGAGCATGCTCGACATCAACCCCGACACGATCCTGCTCGGCGAGTCGACCAACGACGCGGCCAGCGATCTGCAGGGCGACGGTTGGCACGGCGCCATGACGTACCCCTCCTTCACACGGCCGCTGTGGGGCTGGCTCTCTGAGCCGACAGGAACGCCACACCTGACGGCGGAGGGCGTGGAGAAGACCGAGCCATGGTTCTTCGGCCAGCCCATCGGCGGTATTCCCCGTTACACCGCCCGGCAGTTCGCCGATGCCGTCGTGCGCTTCACGGGCGGCATCCCGTGGCGGGTGCGAGTGGGCAACATGCAGCCGCTTGACACGCACGACACCGGCCGTTTCGCGACGAACGCCGCGCCGGGGACGATTCCGCTGGCGGTCGGGCTGATGCTGACGATGCCCGGGCTTCCGGTCGTGTTCGCGGGCGACGAGTTCGGCCTCACAGGCGCCGACGGCGAGGCCAGCCGGACGCCGATTCCGTGGGGCACCGAGACCGAGCCGACCACGGCAGAGCGTCTGGCGCTGTACCGCGAGCTCATCGCCCTACGGCACGCGCACCCGGCCCTCGCGACCGGCGGTCTGCGCTGGGTGCACGTCGACGACGAGACGGTGCTGTTCGTGCGCGAGTCGCGGGAGGAGACGATCCTGGTGCTCGCGACGACGGGTGGAGTCGATGCCGAGATCTCGGCCGACGAGCTGCCCCGCGCGGCCGAGGCCGTCGCGCGGTTCGGCGACGCCACGCTCGCCGTCGCTGACGACGGTTCGGTGCTGCTGTCGGCCGACGGCCCCGCGTTCGCGGTGTGGTCGCTGCCCGGTGTCGTCGTCCCTGCGCCGACCTCCCCCCGCGACGCCGTCGAAGTCTCGCGCGGCGTCGTCGATGCCGACGACCCCAAGCCCGCCGCTGAGGTCGAGTCGAGGTGACCACCTCGGCCCGCTTCGAAGAGCTCAGCCGTGCACTCATCGCGGGGGTCCGGGAGCGCGAGGGGCTGATCGGACTTCTGATGCTGGGGTCCGCGTCCGACGAGGGTGCGGCTCGCCGCGACGAGTGGTCGGATCACGACTTCTTCGCGCTGACCGAGGCCGGGCGCGGTAGCGAGATCCGCCCCGACCTATCGTGGCTGCCCGACCAGGGGCGCCTCGTGCTCACCGCGCGCGAAGGCGAGATCGGCTTCGTCGCGGTCTATGACGACGGACATGTCTTCGAGTTCGCGTTCTCGGATGCCGCCGAGCTTTCGAGTGCCGTCGCCGCAGAAGCAACGGTCGCGGTCGACGATGCAGCCGGCACGACAGCGGCGCTGCTCGCCGAATCCCGGGCGCGTGCCGCCGTCGCCGATCGCTTCGATCCGCGCAACGATGTGCGTCTCGTGCTCGTGAAACTCCTCATCGGCGTCGGGCGGGTGAGGCGCGGCGAAGTCCTCAACGGGGGCGCCTTCATCCGCCAATGGGCGGTGCAGCTTCTCGTACGGGCGATCCGCGGTCGTTTCGCGGAGGCATCGACGTCCCTTCGCGATTCGATCGACCCGGTCCGCCGCTTCGAGCGCGACTTCCCGGAGTGGGGTGCGCAGATCGCCGCCGCGCTGGATCTTCCGCCCGAGGCTGCGGCGCAGCGCCTCTTCAGGCTGACCCGAGAGATTCTCGAGCCGGGGTGGACGGAGTTCCCCAGCAGCGCGGCCGATGTCGTCGCCGCACGGCTGGGCTGGTGATGCCCGTCGCCCGAATCACCGCGTGACGGCGACCGCCCAGCGGAAGTGGTTGCGCAGCACGTAGGCGCCGCCGGCCGTACGGAACGGTGCCGCGGCCGCCACGACGACGTGGTGCAGTTCGGCAAGGACCGCGGCATCCTCCCCGAGCAGGATGCCGCGCACGAGCGTCGTGTCGTCGCGAGCGTGCCACGGCGTCGCGACGATGCCCGACGAGACCACCTCGAGGCCGGCATCCGTCATCGCCTCCTCGATGCCGCCCGCGGGGCGCAGGGGTCCGTCGGGCAGCGGCTCCTCATCGAGCGCTTCGGCGACCGCCCGCTCGATCACGTCGATGTCGTTGCGTGCCGCCTCGGCCCAGTTCGCGATGCCGATGCGACCGTCGGGAGCGAGAACGCGAGCGAACTCCCGCAGGGCGGCGGAGGTGTCGTCCGCGAACTGGAGGGCGTTGAGGGCTGTGACGACGTCGAAGCGCCCGGCCTCGAACGGGAGGTTCTCGGCGTCGGCTTGGACGACGGGAGCGTGGACGGATGCCGCGACCACCATCGCGGACGCGGGATCCGCGCCGACAGGGTCCGCGCCGGCCTGCCGCAGCCGCACCAGGAACTCGCCGCTGCCGCAGCCCACGTCGAGCACGCGCGTTCCGGGACCGATGCCGCACCCGGCGATGAGCTCGTCCTGAGCCGGCTCCGCGAACGACCCCCACAGCGCGGACCATCCCGCCGCGACCTCAGACCAGCCTGCCGCGTCCGCTCCATCGACCATGCACGTCACCCTACCCAGCGGCGTTGTCCGCCGAATGGGTGACACGGGGTCGCGCCATGCGTCACACTGAGTGCCATGTCAGCGTTGACCAGCATCGGCCTGCCCGTGGCCCTCGGCATCATCATGTTCGGACTCGGCCTGAGTCTCACCGTCGGGGACTTCGGCCGCGTCCTGAAGCAGCCGAAGGCGGTGATCGTCGCGCTGCTGTGTCAGCTCATCCTGCTCCCCGTCATCTGCTTCGGGCTGGTGCTCGCGTTCCAGCTCCCGCCGGTGCTGGCTGTCGGCATGATGATGCTCGCCGCCTCACCCGGTGGCACCACCGCGAATCTCTACAGTCACCTGTTCCGGGGCGATGTGGCCCTCAACATCTCGCTCACCGCTGTGAACTCGGTGATCGCCGTGGTGACGCTCCCCGTGATCACGAATCTGGCGATCCTGTATTTCAATCCGTTCGACGACCAGCTCGGGCTGCAGTGGTCCAAGACCCTCGAAGTGTTCGCGATCGTGCTGCTTCCGGTCGCGCTGGGCATGATCGTGCGCCGCTTCTGGCCCGGGTTCGCGAAGGCCATGGACAAGCCTGTGCGCATCGCATCCGTCATCATCCTGGTCATCGTGATCGGCGGCGCCGTCGTGCAGAATTGGGCGCTCCTCGTCGAGAACTTCGGGCGCCTGTCGCTCATCACGATCATGTTCTGCCTCATCAGCCTGACGATCGGCTATCTGGTGCCGCGCGTGATCAAGGTGGGAAAGCGCCAGGCGATCGCGTCGTCGTTCGAGATCGGCATCCACAACGCCACCCTTGCGATCGTGATCGCCCAGACCGTGCTCGGCTCGGTGGAGCTGAGCCTGCCCGCCGCCGTCTACGGCGTGCTGATGTTCTTCATCGCGTTCGGGTTCGGCTTCCTGATCCGCGACCGTGCACGCGTCGCGCCGGCGAGCGAGGTGACCGCCCCCGGATCGGCGCGACCTTCGTAGACTGGGGCGGCGAGGAGGTGCCATGCGCCCGCTGACCGAAGACGACGTGCGTTCGTCATTCCTGAATGCCTCACCCGACGACCTCCGCATCGTCGCCCTGCCCGCCGATTTCGTCCTCACCGACTGGGACCATCTGGACTTCCTGGCGTGGCGGGATCCGCGCAGCCGCGGCCGGGGCTACCTGATCGCCGAACTCGACGGCGAGCCGGCGGGCATCGTGCTGCGTGCCGCCGAGGGCAGCTCCCGGGCGCGTGCGGCGATGTGCGATCTGTGCCACACCATGCAGCCCGCCGACCAGGTGGTGATGTACACCGCCCGCAAGGCGGGGGATGCCGGTGCCCACGGCGACAGCGTCGGCACCTACATCTGCGCCGACCTGTCGTGCCATGAGAATGTGCGGCTGGCGGCACCGCTCGCCCCGAACGAGGTGCGCGCCAGTGTCGACCGCAGGATCGACGGCACGAAGCGCCGCACCGAGGCGTTCGTCGGCCGCGTAACCGAGACGGCAGCGGTCCGGCGATGAGCGTCGTGGTGGTCGGAGACGCGCTCATCGACGAGCTGCGCGACGACCACGGCGTGCGTGAGTTCGTCGGGGGCGCTGCGCTCAACGTGGCGGTCGGATTGTCACGCCTGGGCGTGCCTGCGACGCTCGTGGCGATGTTGGGCGACGACGAGCCCGCTTCGCGCATCCGGCGCTACCTCGCGGACTTCGGTGTGGAGCTTCTCGCAACCCCGTCGCTCTTGGGCACGGCGCGAGCGGTGAGCACGCGCTCCGGCGGCGGTGAGCCGACGTACGAGTTCAACGAGGCGTCCCAGCAGCGGCGCATCCGGTTCGGCGATCTCGAGCGGGAGGCGATGGCGGATGCCGAGCTCGTGGTCGTGAGCTGCTTCGCGTTCGACGACACCGAGCAGACGGACGAGCTCGTCGCCGCGATCGCCGATGCCGGGGGCGCGGAGACCGTCGCCGTCGACCCCAACCCACGGACGGGGATGCTGCGCGACAAGGACCGGTTCGTCCGCGGATTCGAACGGGTCGCGGCACGGGCCCAGCTCGTGAAGGTCGGCGAAGACGACGCCGCGCTGTTGTACCGAGACCGGCTGGACGCTCTTCGCGCGCGGTTGATCGATCTCGGTGCGCGGTCGGTCCTCGCCACCGAGGGTGCGGCCGGCGCGACCATCGAAGCGGGCGACGTCGTGGTGACTCGACCGATCTCGAACCTGCCCGGACGCATCGTCGACACCATGGGCGCGGGCGATGCGGCGTTCGCGGCGACCGTCGCATCGATCCTCGAGACGCAGCCCGCGAGCGCCGATGAGTGGGCTGAGGTGCTGCAGACCGCCATGGACGTGGCGGCTGCGACGTGCCGGTTCGAGGGTGCGCTGCTGCGCACTCCGAGCGCGCTCACGAACATGGATCTGGACCGCCTCGGCACCTGATCAGGCGGTCGGCGGCGCCGATTTCGAGCACCGCCGCGGACAGCGTAAGATAGTGGATCGCGCCTCCGGTCGACTGTACAAGCCGGGCGGGTGCGCACCTGGCGAGTTACCCAAGCGGCCAAAGGGATCTGACTGTAAATCAGCCGTCTTAGACTTCGGGGGTTCGAATCCCTCACTCGCCACCATGTGACCACGCGCCCCGCACTGCGGGGCGCGTCGTCGTTTGCGGGGGCGTTGTTGCGGGGTCGATGATTCTGCCAGCCTCCAGACGGATGACATGGTCCGCTCCGGCGATGATGCCCTCGTCGTGCGTGACGCACACCACGGCCGCGCCGCGCCGGATCTCGGACGCGATCGCGTCGCGGATGCGGCGGCCGCTGTCGGCGTCGAGCGCGGTGGTCGGCTCGTCGAGCAGCAGGAGGTCGGCGCGCCGTGCGAGTCCCTGCGCGAGCAGCGCGCGCTGACGCTGACCCCCCGAGAGCTCGCCGAACGGGCGTCGTTGAAGGTCGGTGAGCGCGAGTCTGTCGAGCGCGTCGTCGACGGCGTCCCGCGCGACGGCATCCAGCCGGCGCCACGCACCGAGTCGGCCCCACGCGCCGACGGTGACGACGTCGCGAACCGTGACCGGCAGCAGCTCCGACACCGCAGCGCGCTGGGGCACGAAGCCGACCGCGTCCGCAGCCCGCAGGACGGTTCCCGAGGAGGCGGCACGCGTGCCGGCGACCACCTCGAGGAGGGTGGACTTGCCCGCGCCGTTCGGCCCGGCGATCGCCGTCAGCGACGCCCGCTCGATGCGGGCATCGACGTGGCAGAGCACGTCTCGACCGCCGAGTTCGACGTGGACGCCCGTGAGCTGAGCGATCGGCTCGGCCGATGTGGGGGAGGTCATTGCAGCGAGCTTATCGAAGTTGAGAATCGTTCTCAATAACGCTACGGTCGTCCTTCATGACCTGGCTGGCCGAACCCTTCGCCCTCGACTTCGTGCAGCGCGCCCTCGTGGGCGGCTCGCTCGTGGCGATCCTGTGCGGCGTCGTCGGCACGTGGGTCGTGATCCGCGGCATGGCATTCCTCGGCGAGGCTCTCGCGCACGGGATGCTGCCGGGCGTCGCCCTCGCGACGGTGCTGGGCTTTCCCGTCCTCATCGGCGCGACGCTGAGCGCCGTTGCGATGAGCGCCGGGATCGGCGCTCTGCAGCGTCGGGGCCGCCTCTCGTACGACACGAGCATCGGGATGCTCTTCGTCGCCATGCTCGCGATCGGCGTGATCGTGATCTCGCACTCGGGCAGTTTCGCGACGGATGCCACGGCCATCCTCTTCGGCGACATCCTGGCGATCTCGGGCTCGGACCTCGTGGTGCTCGCTGTGGCGACGACGGCAGGAGTGGCCCTCGCCGTCGTCGCCCACCGCCCCCTGGTGGCACTGGCGATCGACTCCCGCACCGCCGCGGTGCTGGGCCTTGCCCCACGTGCGGCGCAGACGGCCCTGGTCGCGCTCGTCACCCTCGCGATCATCGCCTCGTACCAGGCCGTCGGATCGCTGCTGGTGGTCGGACTGCTGCTCGCCCCGGCGGTCGCCGCAGGGCAATGGACTTCCCGCATCCCGACACGCATGCTGCTCGCCGCCGCGCTGGGTGTCGTCGCCGTCGCGGCCGGGCTGCTGCTGTCGTGGCATGCCGGCACCGCAGCCGGGGCATCCGTCGCCGTCGTCGCGATCAGCCTCGCTGCGGGGTCGTGGCTCGCCAGGGCCGCTCGCGACAGCGTCCGGGCCTCGCCCCTGCCCGCCACCTGACCCTCCTCTCGAACGAAACGGATCCCGTGCACCGCTCTGCTCTCACTCTTCCCGTCGTCGGGCTGCTGCTCGTCTCGCTCGTCGGGTGCGCGGGTGCGCCCGGGGTCGCCTCCGCCACCTCGACCGCAGAGGAGGGCGGCGGCCACGGCCGCATCGACGGCGCAGCCGAAGTCGCCGAGCCTCCGCTCGGGCTCACCACGATCGACCGGCATGGCAGCGTGCGCCACCTGGACCTGCTGGACGAGAGCATTTCGGAGCTGGGCGAGGTGCGGGTCCCGTCACGGGTCACCGGGGACGGTCGCTACCTGTTCGCAGCCGGCGACAACGGCGTCACCGTCGTCGACAGCGGCCGGTGGACGTGGGACCACGTGGACCATTTCCACTACTACCGCGCCGAGTCCCGCATCCTCGGCGACGTGCCGGGGGGCGGCGTCGCGAGCCTCGCGACGACGAATTCGTCGACCACCGGAGGAACCGGCATCTACTTCGCCGGATCCGGTGACGCCGTGCTCCTCGACACCGAGGCGCTCTCGAAGGGCGAGATCGTCGAGCGGTTCCGAATCGAGACGACGCCGCACGACGGGCTGGTCGTGCCCGTCGGATCGTTCGCGCTGGTGACGGAGCTCCAGGGCGGGGCCGTCGGGAGCGTCATCGCCTACGACGGATCAGGGATGCCGGTGCCCGGTGTGACGGGTGAATGCCCCGACGCGCGGGGCACCATCACGACCCGGGTCGGTGCCGTCATCGGCTGCGCCGACGGCGCGCTGCTCGCGACGGTCGCCGACGGCGATCTCTCGCTCGAGCACATCCCGTACCCGCCAGGCACGACCGCTGCACCGGCCACGGCGTTCGCGAACCGCGAGGGGCGGCCCACGGTCGCCGCGCTCGCGGGCGGCGAGGGGATCTGGCTGCTCGACACGCGCGAGCGATCGTGGGCCCTCCTCCCGGCGCCGGCACCGCTCGTGCAGGTGACCGCGGTCGACGACGAGGCGCAGCACGTCCTCGCGCTCGCCGAGGACGGACGCGTGCTCGTGCTCGACGGCATCACCGGCGCGCTGCTCGCCGAGACGCCACCGCTGGTCGCCGAGTCGCTCTCGCGGGGCGACGGCGAGCCCCTGCTGATCGCCGACGATCAGCGTGCCTACCTCAATGCGCCCACCGAACAACGCCTGTACGAGATCGACTTCGCCGACGCGGCGCGCATCGCTCGCGAGTTCGCGACCGACACCACACCCGCCTTCGTGGTGGAGACCGGCCGATGATCCGGCGCTTCGCCACCGCGGGGGTGGTCGCGGGGATGCTCGTCGTCTCGCTTGCCGCCTGCGCTCCTGCCGCAGACGACCGGCCACTCGTGGTGGTCTCGACCAACATCCTGGGCGACGTCGTGGGTGAGCTGGTCGGCGACGAAGCGCAGGTCGTGACGCTGATGCGTCCCAACGCCGATCCGCATTCGTTCGAGATCTCAGGGCAGGAGGCGGCGCGCCTGCGCGCGGCCGATCTCGTCGTCTCGAACGGGCTCGGACTCGAAGAGGGCCTGCAGCAGCACCTCGACGCGGCCGCGGCGGACGGCGTCGCCACGTTCGTGGCCGGCGAGGTCATCGATGTGCTCGAGTATCACGACGGCGACGCCGCCGGCATCCCGGATCCGCACTTCTGGACGGACCCCGCTCGCATGGCCGATGTCGTCGAGGCGCTCGTGCTCGCGCTGTCGGGGTTGCCGGGTGTGGACGGCGACGCGGTCGCGGCCCACGCAGACGAGTACGCGGCCGAGCTGTCGGAGCTCGACGCCGAGATGACCGAGGCGTTCGAAGCCATCCCCGAGTCGACCCGTGCCCTCGTGACCAACCACCACGTCTTCGGCTACCTCGCCGACCGCTTCGGCTTCCGCGTGATCGGTGCGGTGATCCCGGGCGGCACGACCCTGGCCGCGCCGAGCGCATCCGACCTCGCCGACCTCGTTTCCGCCGTCGAGCAGACCGGCGTGCCGACCATCTTCGCCGAGTCCTCTTCGCCCGACCGGCTCATGCGGGCGCTCGCTGACGAGGCGAACGTCCATGTCGACGTCATCGAGCTGTACACCGAATCGCTCACCGAGCCGGGCGGCGGCGCCGAGGACTACCTGACCATGATGCGCGTGAACACGGAGCGCATCGCCACCGGGCTCTCCTCCTGAGCCCTTCACCGAGAAGAAAGAGGACACCTCCATGCGCACACGCATCTTGCGCCGCGCCGGACTGCTCGTCGTCGCCGCCGGCGCCGTCGCATCCCTTGCCGCCTGCTCGACGGCAACGGGGAACGCTCCCGAAACCGCCGATGCCGGAGCCCAGGCTTCCACGGACGTCGCGGGTGGTCGCGTCGCCATCTCGTACGAGGGCGGCATCCTCGTGCTCGACGCCGACACCCTCGAGACCGTCGCGGATCTCGAGAGCGAGGAGTTCACGCGCCTGAACCCCGCCGGCGACGACCGGCACGTGATGGTCACCATGAGCGAGGGCTTCCAGGTGCTCGACACGGCGGCAGGCGCCGCCGACGAGCCGGTGCTCACCGACCTGGTCTTCGAGGCCGACACTCCCGGGCACGTCGTGCGCCACGCCGGCAAGACGATCCTCTACGCCGACGGCACGAGCGACACCACCGTCTTCGAGACCGACGCGCTGGCCGCTGCCGACGGCGAGCTGCCCGAGACCGAGACGATCGAGGGCGTCGAAGCGCACCACGGCGTGTCGGTGGTGCTGGAGGACGGCACGTTCCTCACGACGGTCGGCGATGCGGACGGTCGGAACGGGATCATCGTGACGGATGCCGCGGGCCAGACCATCGCCCAGAGCGACCAGTGCCCCGGTGTCCACGGTGAGGGCACAGCGGCTGACGAGGCCGTCGTCTTCGGCTGCGAGAACGGCGCGCTGCTTTACCACCACGGCGAGATCGTCAAGCTGGACGCTCCCGACCAGCCGTACGGCCGCATGGGCAACGCGTACGTGAGCGAGACCAGCCCGCTCGTGGTCGGCGACTACAAGAGCGATCCGGATGCCGAGGGCTACCTTCTCGGAGCCGTCACGGTGATCGACACCGAGGCGCACACGCTCGACGTCGTCGACCTGCCGGACGGCGTCGAATACACGTTCCGCGATGTCGCACGCGGGCCGGAGGATCTCGCGTACATCCTCGCCAGCGACGGATCGATCCACGTCTTCGACCCGGAGACCCGCGAGATCACCGAGTCGTTCCCGGTGGTCGCGCCGTGGGAGGGGCCCGCCGAGTGGCAGGACCCGCACCCCGCGATCGTCATCGACGGCGACATCGCCTACGTCACCGAGCCCGCCGCGAACGCGGTGCACGCCGTCGATCTCACCTCCGGCGAGATCATCTCGTCGGCCGAGCTCGACGTGGCGCCCGTCGAGATCGCCGTCGCCGCCGGCTGACAAGAGGCGGAGGAGGGGCGGTGCGCCGCCGCCCCTCCTCCCCACGTTCGGCACGGCGAGGGTCGCGCACCGTCCCCGGGTCTCCCGTGCGCGACGTCGCACATGCCAGGATGGGCACTGCGGGATCGCCCGCGACACGAGAGGACCGCCATGACCGTGCCCGATCCGTACGCGACGGCTGAGACGCGCCGCGACGATGCCCCCACCTCGTTCCTCCTGCGCGCCGCCATCTGGGTGGCGATCGGCGCCCTGATCGCCGCGGCGATCGTGTGCGTCGTGTGGGTGCTCGTGGGCGGGCAGAACGGAATCGTCGGCCGCGCGTTCCTCACGATCCTGCTTCTCGTGGCCTTCGCCGGAGTCGCGATCCTCGACGCGCACCTCGCACCGCGTCGACCCGCCTGGTTCGCGCTGGCGAGCATGGGCACGTGGGTTGCCATCCTGCTGATCGGCGCCGTGATGATCTGGATGCCGGAGCGCTACTACTGGGGCGGATTCTCACGCTTCGTCCAGTTCCTGCTCATCGTGCTCATCCTCCAGCTCGGCCTTCTGCACCTGCGCCTGTATCTGAAGGCCTTCCAGCGCTACGACACGCCTTTCACGCGCGTCGTGGCGATCGCCACCATCACCCTGGTCGTCGCGCTCGCCGCCCTTCTGGTGATCCCGCTGGCATTCGGCGAGTACCTCAACCTTGCCGACCTGTACTGGCGCATCGTGGTCGCCGTCGCGATCCTGGCCGCAGTCGGTACGGCACTGATCCCGCTCGTGAACGTGCTGTTCGCGCCGAAGAAGCCGCGCGCGGCGGTCACGCCCTACGGCCAGGCTCCCGTGCCTCCCGCTCCGGCCGCGGTCGCTGCCCCCACGACCCAGGAGCAGCACGAACTGCTGCCGTGGCCGATGTACGTGGACGGCGTCACGCCGCTGCCGATGCTGCCCGACGGCTCGCCGGACTGGAACGCCTACTACACCGGCTATCCGTCGCCCGGGGCCCACGTCTTCGGAGCCCCGGAGCCCGCCGCGCAGCACCCCGCCGCTCCCGCGGACGCGGGAGCGCCACCGCCGCCGGCCGCCCCGGCCGCGCCGACGGGATCCGGCTACGAGGGCTACCCGCCGCCGCCTCCGCTTCCGCCGCGGCAGTAAGCCGCGGAGCCTTCGCGCCTCGGCTCGCTCGTGCGGCAGTTGCGGCGGGATTTCGCGCCCCGAACCCGCGGGATGTGACCCGCGAGTTCGTGCGCTTGACGGGCGTCGGCTCAGCCGTTGAGCAGCTCGAGGGCCGCCATCGCGGCGTTGTGACCGCCTACGCCGCTGACGCCGCCGCCGCGCCGCGCTCCCGAGCCGCACACCAGAACCTTCGGGTGAGGGGTGGCGACGCCCCATCGCCGGGCCGGCGTCGCGAGCTCGTCGCCGTCATCGGCCCATGGCCACGCCAAGCCGTTGTGGAAGATGTCGCCGCCGATCATGCCGAGCGACGCCTCGAGGTCTGCGGTGGTCCGCGCCTCGACGCACGCCGTGCCGTCGGGGGCCTCGAACACGCAGTCCGCGATCGGCTCGGCCAGCACCGAGTCGAGCGAACGCTGAGCCGCCGTCAGCAACGCCGCCCTGACGGCATCCGGATCCTGTCCCGCCATGATGCGGTGCGGCACCTGCAGGCCGAACAGCGTGAGGGTCTGCGCACCCGACGCTCGCAGGTCGGAGCCGAGGATCGACGGGTCGGTGAGCGAGTGGCAGTAGATCTCGGCGGGGAGGGGATCGGGGATGCCGCCGGCCATCGCGGTGGCGTGGGCGCGGTCGAGCTGCGTCATGGTCTCGTTGATGTGGAAGGTACCGGCGAAGGCGGCCCCCGGCGAGACGTGCGGGTCGTTCAAGCGGGGCAGCCGCCGCAGAAGCATGTTGACTTTGAGCTGAGCGCCTTCGGGCGCATCGGCCGTGGCGCGCGCTGCGGCGTCGCGCGCGAGCAGGCGCTCGAGCACCGCCGGCCCGACTCCGCTCAGCACGAGCCGGCCGTGCACGGTGCCCGGCTGCGCGCCTCCGGTCTCGACGACGCCGTCGGGCGAGATCGACACGACATCGGCGCCCGTGCGCAGCTCGGCGCCGGCCTCGCGTGCGGCGCGGGTGAGTTCGTCGGTGACGCGTCCCATGCCGCCGACAGGCACGTCCCAGTCACCGGTGCCGCCGCCGATGACGTGATAGAGGAAGCACCGGTTCTGGCGCAGGTCGGACTCGTCCGAACTCGCGAACGTGCCGATGAGCCCGTCGGTCAGCGCGATGCCACGCGCGATGTCGGTGTCGAGCGCAGCGCGGAGCATCGCGCCCAGCGGCGCTTCCACGAGGTCGTGCCACAGTGCGTCGTCGCCGAAGCGGGCGCGCATCGCCGCGCCGGTCGGGAGCGGTTCGGTCATCGACGGGAAGACGGTGCGCGCCACGGGCGCGAGTCGTTCGCCGAACGCGGCGAAGCGGGCCGCCTCGGTTCTGCTGCCGACGCGCGCGAACGAGGCCGCGGTGGCGGCGTCATCCCCGTTGTCGACGAGGACCCCTCGCGAGGGATCGGCGGGATCAGGTGTGTAGGAGGAGTACCGCCGGCGCACGAGACGGATGTCGAGTCCGAGCTCGGCGATGATCCGGGGCGGGAGCAGGCTGACCAGGTAGGAGTACCGCGAGAGCCGGGCGTCCACTCCGGCCCACGGTCGCTCCGACACAGCGGCCCCACCCACGTGGTCGAGTCGCTCGAGTACGACGACCGATCGGCCCGCCTTCGCGAGGTAGGCGGCGGCGACGAGGGCGTTGTGCCCGCCCCCGACGATCACGACGTCGTACACGCGCCTCCGCACCGCGTCACTCATACCGCCACGCTATCCCCGCGCTTCAGAGTCCGTTCGCCACACCCGTGCGGGAATCGCGTCGTTTCGCGTGCGTATGCGGCGAACGAACGAGGGGAGGGGCGGGATAGCGTGGGGGCATGAGCCTGCCCCGCGACCTCGAAGCCCTCGCCATCGACATCGCCCAGGAAGCGGGGGAGCTCGCGCGGGTCCGGCGCGAAGCCGGCGTGGCGATCGCCGCGACGAAATCCGCGCTCGCCGACATCGTCACCGAGGCCGATCGCGAGGTCGAGGCGCTGATTCGTGCGCGCCTGCGCACGGCGCGTCCCGACGACGGCTTCCTCGGCGAGGAGACGGGCGCGGAGCCGGGCGACAGCGGCGTCACCTGGGTGGTCGACCCGATCGACGGCACGGTCAACTACGCCTACGGCATCCCGACGTACGCGGTGAGCATCGCCGCGGTGCAGGGGGATCCGGCGCCCGAGGCGTGGGAAGCGCTGGCAGGAGTGGTGTTCAACCCGCCTGGCCGGGAACTCTTCCACGCCGCGCGGGGCGAGGGCGCATGGCTCGGCGTGACCCGGCTCGGCGTGAGTGCAGACGTCGGACCCGCCGGCGCGCTGCTGGCGACCGGGTTCGGCTACGACCCCGTCACGCGGCCCGATGACCTGGCGCTCACGGGCCGGGTCCTGCCGCTCGCCAGGGACATCCGCCGCGCCGGCGCGGCATCGCTGGACCTCGCCTATGTCGCCGCGGGCCGTCTCGACGGCTACTTCGAGCGCGGCCTGAAGGCCTGGGACTTCGCCGCCGGTGCTCTGCTCGTGACGGAGGCAGGTGGCCGATTCGGCCGCGGCACACCGGACGGATCCGGGCGTTCGCCGCTCGTGGTCGCGGCGTGCCCGGCCATCTTCGACGCGCTCGCGGAAGTCACCGAACTCGGCTGAGCGTGGGAGGGCTCCCATGCGAGGTCGCGAAACGCCGAAACACATCCTGGGCCGCACATGGCATTCCCAGGGCGAGCGGGGTAGTGTTTACCCGATCGTTACCTTCGCCGCCCGAACGGCGGAGTGGTCATAGCCCGAACGACCGTCTTCCTGCGCCCCTCGCAGCACGACCGAAAGCCCCCTGCCGCATTGCCTTTCGACGCCCCCCAGGCTGAGTCTGCACCCACGCGCAGATCGAGCCGCACCTCCGCTACGCCCGTCCAGGCGACGCCGGAGGTCTCCGCGGCATCGCGTGCCGCGGCTCGGCGTCAGGCGGCCGGAGCGAACCCGGAACGGCCGGCGATCGTGTGGGGCCGCACCGCGACACAGGCCGTCGCTGCCGCAGCAGCCTCCGTCGCCACTCCGACGACGCAGACGCCCGACGAAGCGGCAACACATGACGCACCCGTCGCAACGGGCCCCGTCGAGACCCCCGTCGCCGAGACCCCGGTCGTCGAGGCGCTGACGGTAGATCCGGTCGCCGAGGTCCCGGCGATCGCGGCTCCCACACTCGAAGTCGCCGCGGCCGTCGCAGCGGCACTGCACTCGCCGGTCTCAGCCGCCCAGGCGCCGCTCAGCCGACGCGCGCGTCGCGCCACGCGGGCCGCGTCGCAGCCGATTCCTGTGCCGACGATCGCGCACGAGTCTCCGGCCGAACCCGAGCGATCGATCGCCGCCTTCCAGGAGGAGCTGTCGACCCGGGATGCTCCCGCGCCCCTGATCGATGCCGTCCTCGCCCCCGCCGAGCCGTTCGAGCTCCTCGAGCCGGTCGCCGATGCCGCGCCTGCCGAGGATGCCGCGCCCGTCGACGCCAGTACCGGCCGGCCCGGGGCAGACGAGCCGTCGGCTGAGCAGACCGCGGGGCTCACGGCATCCGGATTCGACGAATTCGAGGCCGCCGCCCGCCTCTTCTCCTTCACGGGCGAGACGCCGGTGCAGGCTCCCGCCGCCGAAGAGGCGCGCGATGACGAGCAGGCGCCGAAGCGCACGCGGCCGCACGTGGCTCCTCGTCGGGCGAAGGCGCCACGCGGCGCCTCGTTCTCGCGAGTGGCGACGACGTCGTTCTCGATCGGCGTCCTCGGAGTCGTCGGCCTGCTCACGGTCGGGTTGACCACCCCGGTCGAAGCCGTCGCCGCCGCGAGCGGAGCCGATGCAACGATGTCGGTCGTCGCCCCTGCCGACAGCTCGGTGCGCGAGATCGACGAGGACGAGATCCAGGCGTACGTCGCCCCCGCCACGGTGCAGGCCGACGCGCTCGACCGCACCGAGCACTACGGCACCACGACGACTGCCGAGCTCGCGTCGGAAGCGGGAATCCGCAATTTCTCGAATCTGTTCCACAACGACCCGAACTCCAACATCCAGTGGCCGTTCGCCGTCGGTGTGACCATGTCGTACGGGTTCGGCATGCGCTCCGGCCGCATGCACGAGGGAATCGACTTCACGCCGGGTGCCGGCTCGCCCATCCAGGCGATCGCCGACGGCACCGTCCGCGTGGCGTCCGAGGCCGGCGGCGCGTACGGCGTGCACGTCATCATCGACCACATGGTCGACGGTCAGCTCGTCTCGAGCCACTACGCGCACATGCAGTACGGCTCGATGCAGGTCAGCGCCGGTCAGCACGTGACGGTGGGCACCGTCCTCGGTCGCACCGGCAACACCGGTCGCTCGTACGGGGCGCACACCCACTTCGAGATCCTGCTCAACGGCACCACGGCGATCGACCCGATGCCGTGGCTGCGAGAGCACACCGACGGCACGCACATCGTCGGCTGATCCGATTCTGGAGGATGCCGCGGCTCTGGTATTCTCTTCTAGTTGCCTGCTCGCAGGCAGCACGCCCCGATAGCTCAGTGGCAGAGCACTTCCATGGTAAGGAAGGGGTCGTCAGTTCAATCCTGACTCGGGGCTCGCAGCATTCGAATCTCGACCGTCCGGATGCCACGCGGCAGGGTAGCTCAGTTGGTGAGAGCGCACGACTCATAATCGTGAGGTCGCGGGTTCAAGCCCCGCTCCTGCTACGGATAGCCCCGGAATCTCGCCGATTCTCCGGGGCTTTCTGCTTGCCCGTCGTGTTCCCCCGTTCGGCGCGCACTCTCCCGATAGCCTCGACCCGCAAGGCAACAGATCACGGGGGAGACATGGCGTCTGAGTCAACGGTCGAGGATCACGCGGTTCGCCCGCGCACGCACCGGCACCGCGGTTGGCTCATCGCCCTCGGTGTCGTGCTGTTCGTCGTGCTGGCGGCCGTGGTCGTCGCATCGATCACACCGTGGCCGTCGGCCATGCTGATCCGGTCGGTCTTCGAGCAGGGTGGGAGGGCGACGGCAGCCGAGATGGAGAAGCACGTTCCCGAGAACGACGCCCTGCGGGAGAAGACCGGGATCACCTACGCCGAAGACGAGCCGGGACTCACGCTCGACATGTACACCACGGCCGAGGACGGCGACGCACTGCCGACGGTCATCTGGATCCACGGCGGCGCCTGGATCTCGGGGTCGAGCGCGGACGTCGACCCCTACATGCGGATCCTGGCGGATGCCGGTTACACCGCGATCGCCGTGAACTACACCCTGGGACCCGAGGCGACCTATCCGACCGCCGTGGGGGAGCTGAACGACGCCTTCGCGTACATCCTCGATCATGCCGACGAACTCGCCGTCGATCCCGACACGATCGTCATCGCGGGGGACTCGGCGGGGGGGCAGCTCGCCAGCCAGATGGCGACCCTCTCGACGAATCCGGACTATGCCGAGCTCATGGATGTGCGACCCGCACTCGCGGCGGACCAGATCGTCGGCGTCATCCTCAACTGCGGCGTGTACGACATGCGGGCGATGACCAATCTGCCCGGCATCATCGGATGGGGGTTCAAGACCGCCCTGTGGTCGTACACCGGCACGAAGGACTGGGCGGCGGAGTCTCCGGGCGCCACGATGTCGACCATCGAGTTCGTCACGTCGGACTTCCCTCCCACATACATCAGCGGTGGGAACGGCGACGGCCTGACCTGGCTGCAGGGAATCCCCATGGCCCAGCGCCTGCGCAGCCTCGACGTGCCGGTGACCGATCTCTTCTGGCCGGCGGACCATGAGCCCGCCCTTCAGCACGAGTACCAGTTCCACCTGGACCTCGACGAGGCGCAGGAGGCGCTGGGTCGCACGCTCGACTTCCTCGAGTCGGTCACGAACTGAGAGACGGGGCGCTCCTCGGCTGCAGCGTCCCGCATCCCCTCACTCGAAGACGGGCGTGAGGAACCGGCGCTCGTAGCGGCGGATGCACTGCGTGTCGCGCGCGAACTGGAACATCTCGAGGCACTCCGGGTCGGCGAACGATGCCGTCCGGTACGTCTCGTACTCAGCAAGCGAGGGGAACGTGAACAGGGCGAAAGCCTCGTCGCTGTCTCCCTCGCTCGGCATGAAGTACCCGTGGTGGGTGCCGCCGAACTTCGTCACGAGGCGGATCCACTGCTGCCCGTAGTGGGTGAACTCCGCGAGCTTGTCGGGGTCGATCTCGTAGCGCAGGTGGACGGTGATCACGGATGCTCCTTCGGGCGGTGGCGCGGACGCGCACTGCCGATTCTGCTCGAGCCATCGGCTGCGGGACGCCCGATCCTCCACGCCGGCCACATCATGGCGGGTGCGCGCGCATCAATGGCAGTGTGCGCCGTCGGGGAATACGCCACGGCCTCACGCGTTGCGACCGATACCCCATAGGGGTATAACGGAGTTAACCGCGTTCGAGGAGAGTCCTGTGACCGATCCGCACGACCACCATCACCACTACGGCGCACGCGCGACCGAGGAGCCGCAGGACCACAACGGCCACGCCGTCCACGACATGCTCACGTCTCACGACGCCCACGCCGGTCACGGCGCCCACGCGGGACACGATGTCCACGCGTCCCACGGCGCCCACGCCGGTCACGACGCCCACGCGGGTCACGATGCCCATGCCGATCATGACGCCCACGCGGGACACGATGCCCATGCGGGACACGGGGGTCATGCGGGACACGGGGGTCATGCCGGCCACACCGGACATGTCGAACGTTTCCGCCGGCTCTTCTGGTTCAACCTCGTGCTCGCGGTGCCGGTCATCGCGTTCTCGAGCATGTTCGCGATGGTGCTGGGCTACTCCCTGCCCGACGTGCCCCTCGTCACCTGGATCTCGCCCGTGCTGGGCACGGTCATGTACTTCTGGGGAGGTTGGCCCTTCCTCTCGGGCGCCGTCGACGAGGTGCGCGCCCGTCGCCCCGGCATGATGCTGCTGATCGGTCTCGCGATCACCGTCGCCTTCGTCGCGTCGTGGGGAGCGAGCCTGGGGATGCTGCACCACCAGCTGGACTTCTGGTGGGAACTCGCGCTGCTGATCGTGATCATGCTGCTCGGGCACTGGATCGAGATGCGCTCGCTCGCACAGACGACGTCGGCGCTGGACTCGCTCGCGGCGCTCCTTCCCGACGAGGCGGAGCGCGTCGACGGCGATGCCATCGTGAAGGTCGCACCCGCCGACCTCCGCGTGGGCGACGTGGTCCTCGTGCGCCCGGGCGCGAGCGTCCCCGCGGACGGCCGGATCGTCGACGGTCGCGCCGACATGGACGAGTCGATGGTGACCGGCGAGTCGCGCACCGTCGCGCGGACGGTGGGCGACGCGGTCACGGCGGGCACCGTCGCGACCGACTCCGGGCTTCGGGTGGAGGTGACCGCGACCGGCGACGACACGACGCTCGCCGGCATCCGTCGCCTGGTGGCGGAGGCGCAGAACTCGTCGTCGCGCGCGCAGCGCCTCGCCGATCGCGCGGCGGGCTGGCTGTTCTGGTTCGCGCTGGGCGCGGCGCTGATCACGGCGATCGTCTGGACCGCGTTCGGCCTGCCCGATGAGGCCGTCGTGCGCACGATCACCGTGCTCGTGATCGCGTGCCCCCACGCGCTCGGACTCGCCATTCCGCTGGTCGTGTCGATCGCGACCGAGCGAGCCGCCCGTGGCGGCGTGCTCGTCAAGGATCGCCTCGCCCTCGAGACGATGCGCACCGTCGACGCGGTGCTGTTCGACAAGACCGGCACGCTCACCAAGGGCGAGCCGACGGTCGTCGACATCGCCGCGGTCGGCGACGTGGATGCCGATGCCGTGCTCGCGCTCGCCGCGTCCGCCGAGGCCGACAGTGAGCACCCCCTCGCCCGCGCGATCGTCCGGGCCGCGCACGAGCGCGGTCTCGCCGTGGCCGCCGCGACCGGATTCACGTCATCGCCCGCCGTCGGGGTCTCCGCGACGGTCGAGGGCCGCGAGGTGCGGGTCGGGGGACCGCGGATGCTCGAAGAGGTCGGCGGTACGGTCCCCACGGCCCCTCCACTCGCCGCTGGCGCGTCGAGCGGAGCCTCCGGCCGCGTGGGCCCAATCGCGGCGTCGACTCAGTGGCGGGAGCAGGGGTCGATCGTGCTGCACGTCGCTCGCGACGGTGCCGTCATCGGCGCACTCGCCCTGGCGGACGAGATCCGGTCCGAGTCGCGTGAGGCCGTCGACGCACTGCACCGGCTGGGCGTGGAGGTGGTGATGATCACCGGGGATGCCGAGCCCGTTGCTCACACGGTGGCCGATGCCCTCGGCATCCGTCGCGTCTTCGCCGGCGTCCGTCCCGAAGACAAGGCTGCGAAGGTGGCCGAGCTGCAGGGCGAGGGCAAGAAGGTCGCGATGGTCGGCGACGGCGTGAACGACGCACCCGCGCTTGCGCGGGCCGACGTCGGGATCGCGATCGGCGCCGGCACCGACGTCGCGATCGGATCCGCCGGCGTGATCCTCGCCTCGAGCGATCCGCGGTCGGTGCTGTCGGTCATCGAGCTGTCGCGGGCGAGCTACCGCAAGATGAAGCAGAACCTGTGGTGGGCCGCCGGCTACAACCTCATCTCGGTGCCGCTCGCCGCAGGCGTGCTCGCCCCGATCGGCTTCGTGCTGCCGATGTCGGTCGGTGCCATCCTGATGTCGCTGTCGACCATCGTCGTCGCGCTGAACGCCCAGCTGCTGCGCCGGCTCGACCTGAGCCCCGAGGCCAGCACCCGCTCGGTGCTGCAGCGGTGAATCTTCGGGGATCGGATGCCGCGGCATCCGATCCCCGCGATGTCCGACTGCGGCCGACCTGTACGACGCGCGGCTGGTCTGCTTGGATCAGCACGTGACCGTGCCTCCGCCAACCGACGAGCTGACCTCGCACGCGGCCGCATCACCCGACTCCCGCGGTCGCGGCCACGGCCCCATCGGTGCGGGGCGGGCGCTCGCCGCCATCGCGCTGGCAGCCGTCGTGCTGTCGATCGGCTTCTGGATCTGCGCGTGGCAGGTGTTCACGGCCCTGTTCAGCGGAGGGTGGCCCGTTCTGCCGGTCCTGATCGTGGGGTTTGTCGCTCTCGCCCTGATCGTGATCGTGCTGCGCCTCCTCACGCACCGGTTGCGATTCGGCGCCGCCCTCGTCGCGGTGCTGTCGGCGCTGGCGGTGCTGATCGCCGGCGTGATGCGAACGGGCGGATGGGGCGTCCTGCTCGGGTTGCAGAACGGTGTCGTCCTCATAGCGCTGGGCGTCGTCTGCGCGCTGACGCTCGGCGTCTTCTTCGGACCACGGTGGCTCCGGATACTCGGCGGCGGCGCGCTTCTCCTCGTCGTCGCGTTCGCCGCGGCCCCCTGGAGCTACACGCAAGCTGATGCGGAGCCGGATCCTTCGGTCGCCTCAGAGGCGGCGTTCGACGACGTCATCGAGATCTCGCAGCCTCCGGTGGTGCCGGATGGTCCTAACGACGTGGTGGGAGCACTCGAGCCGGCGCAGTGGAGCACTGTGGCATGGGTGAGTACGCACGACGGCGCAGCCCTCACCGTCAAGGCTTCTGGTGGCAACACCGCGACGGACGACCCGGCGCTGCCGTGCGGGCTGATGCTCGAGCCGACCGGGGGATTCGAGGCGCCGATCACGATCGAAGACTTCGGCGGTGAGTGCGTGCGCGACGGTGCGCACTGGGTCACGTCCGACGGCACAGCGCGGGCGCTGTGGCTCGGCGACGTCCTCGTGGTGCTGCGCTCCGCAGACCCGGTGGCGCTCGCCGAGGTGGGCTCCACGCGCGCCGCCGGCCCGGACGACCTCGCGGCTGCGGCGGCGAGACTGCGGACCCTCAGCGCGGCGGAGTTCCGCGAGATCTACCGACCCCAGTGGGACGCCGCGCACAACCCGTCAGAGCTCTGAAGCGGTTGCACGGGCTCACTCCCGCCGGGGGCGCGTGATGATCGCGGCGACGGCCCCGCCGAGAGCGCCGAACAGGTGCGCCTGCCACGAGATGCCGTCGCCCGCGCCGAAGATCCCCGCGAGCATGCTGCCGCCGTAGAGCACCGCGACGCCGATCGCGATGAGGGCGTACAAGATGCCGTGACCCAGCGACCTCGCGACGAAAGCCCTCACGAGCAGGTAGCCGAAGTACCCGAAGACCAGTCCCGAGGCGCCCACCGTGACGGTGCCCGGAGGGTTGAAGACCCACGTGCCCAGGCCGCCGATCACCGCGACGATCGCCGTCACCGCCCAGAACCGGCCGATGCCGTCCAGCGCGACGAGCACGCCGAGGAGGACGAAGGGCACCGTGTTCGCCAGCAGGTGCGGCCACCCGGTGTGCAGGCCTGGTGACAGCACCACGCCGTCGAGCCCGTCGAGCGCCCAGGACTGGATGCCGTAGACGTGATTCCAGCTGCCGGGGAGCACCGCGTCGAGCAGCCGGACCAGCCACATCACGGCAAGGAGTATCAGTGGCTGGACGACGCGGGCGAGGTATCCGCTGCTGCGGCGGACCGGTGGAGGTGTCGTCATGTGCCCATCGTCGCATTCGGCCGCACCGGCGTGAGCGCCTGGAGTTGTGGCGCGGCCCCTCGCGGGTAGGGTTTGAGGATGAAGACGACTCCGCCCGGGTGGTACGACGACGGCCACGGCGCACTGCGTTGGTGGGACGGCGCGCAGTGGACGGAGCACGTCGCTCAGCCCGACGCCGAAGTCACCGACGCTCCGACCGAAGCCGAGATCGTGGCCGCGTCTCAGGCCGAGGCGGCACCGGGCGCCGCCGATTCCGACGCCGCTGCGGTCGCGGCGGTACCGGCCCCGGCGGCGATGCCGGAACAGCCGTCTGCGGGCGACCCCGCTGCGACGCTCTTCGGGGTGCAGAACGCCGCCGCCGGAGCGCCGGCCGCCGGCGGTTACCCGACCGTTCCCGGCTATCCGCCAGGCGCACCGTACGGCAGCCAGGATGCTCCGGGCGGGGCGTTCACCGCCGCCACCGAGCCGCGCAAGTCCAAGCTGTGGATCCTGTGGCTGGTGCTCGGCGTCGTACTTCTCGGCGTGGTGATCGCCGCCGCCGTGCTGATCCCCCTGCTGTTCCTCAACATGGCGACCTCGGGCGGCAACGGCGGCACAGCTGGTTCCGCCGACGAGCAGGCGGCCGTCGCGGCTGTCGAACTGTACGACGAGGCCTGGCAGGAAGCCGACTGCGACGCGTTCGCGACGTCGACGACCGAGCAGTTCCAGGCCGACAGCGGTTTCGCGGACTGCGCCGCATTCGTCGCCGAGGCGGAGCTGTTCGACGACAACTTCGACGAGTACGAGATCTCGATCGACGAGGTCGTGGCCTCCGACGGCGAGATCACGGTGACGACGACCGAGTCGTATGTCGTCGTCGTCGACACCGAGGGAAACCCCACCGATCCGACGCCCGGCGAGATCGTCTACTTCTACACGCTGGTCCCGGACGGCGGTGGCTGGGCGATCGACGGCGTGTCCGACGAGTAGACCCGTGCCCGACGTCGTGCGCCGTCCGCGGGACGCGCGCTTCATCCTCACCTGCGTCGGAGTAGGGCTGCTCGCCGGCCTGCTGTCGGGACTGTTCGGCGTCGGCGGCGGGACGGTGATCGTGCCGCTTCTCGTGCTGATCCTCAGCTTCGACCAGCGACTGGCCGCCGGAACGTCTCTCGCCGCGATCGTGCCGACCGCCGCGATCGGCGTGATCTCGTACGCCGTGCACGGCTCCGTCGCCTGGATCCCCGCACTGCTCCTCGCGGCGGGTGCGGTCGTGGGCGCCCAGATCGGCACGTGGATGCTGCCGCGGCTGTCGCTCACCGTGCTGCGCTGGGGCTTCGTGGGCTTCCTCGTCGCAGTGATCGTGAGCCTGTTCGTCGTCATCCCGTCGCGCGAGGCCGATCTCGCCCTCACCTGGTTGTCGGGCATCGCGCTGGTCGTGGTCGGCGTGGCCACCGGCATCCTGTCGGGTCTCATCGGTGTGGGCGGCGGAATCGTCGTCGTGCCCGTGCTCATGCTGCTGTTCGGAACCAGCGACCTCGTGGCCAAGGGCACGTCGCTCCTCATGATGATCCCGACCGCCGTGTCGGGCACGATCGGCAATCTGCGGCGTCACAACGTCGACCTGGGAGCCGCGGCCCTGGTGGGCGTCGCGGCGTGCACGACGACGGCGCTGGGCGCATGGATCGCGACCCTCGTCGACCCGTTCGTCGGCAACATGCTGTTCGCCGCCTACCTCGTCGTGATCGCGGTGCAGATGGGGCTGCGCGCCGCGCGCGGGCGCCGCTCTTCCTGACAGGAGGCAGAAGGGGCGCCGGTAGGATGGCCGGGTGCCAGTGAACCCCGAGCTCGTCGGACGCGCGTTCCCCCCGACGGCCCCCTACCTCGTGGGTCGCGAAAAGGTGCGCGAGTTCGCGCGCGCCGTCTTCGCCGACGACCCGCAGCACCTCGACCCGCAGGCCGCGCAGGCTCTCGGCTATGCCGACGTCGTCGCGCCGCCCACCTTCGCCATGGTGGTGCAGGATCAGACGCTGCAGCAGCTGCTGGCCGAACCGGACTCCGGCATCGAACTCTCGCGGGTGCTGCACGCCGAGCAGCGCTTCCGCTACACGCGGCCGATCGTCGCCGGCGACGAGCTCACCGCGACGCTGTCGGTCACGGGCATCCGCACGATGGGCGGCAACGCGATGGTCACGAGCGACGCCGAGATCACGGATGCCGCCGGCGCGCACGTCGTGACCGCGACATCCATCCTGCTCGTCGGGGAGGGCGACAAGTGAGCGCACTGACCGGGCTCGCCGTCGGCGACGTCGTCGCGGAACGCACGGTGCATCTGACCCGGGAGTCCCTCGTGCGCTACGCCGGGGCATCCGGCGATTTCAATCCCATCCACTACCGCGACGACATCGCCGCGGCCGTCGGCCTGCCCGGAGTGCTCGCGCACGGCATGCTCACGATGGGCCTCGCCGTCGGAACGATCCAGTCCTGGCTCGGCGACAGTGGGCTTCAGGACACCGGCCGCATCCTCGAGTACGGCGTGCGCTTCACCAAGCCGGTCGTCGTCGACCCGGAGACGGGAGCCGACGTCACCGTCGTCGCCAAGGTCGGCGCCGTCGACGAGGAGTCCGCGCGCATCGACCTGACCGTCTCGCACGACGGCACGACGGTGCTCGTCAAGGCGCAGGTGCGCGTGCGGACTATCTGACGGATGCCTGACGTTACTGGGCCCACGCGGCCGGAGGCTCCACACGACGCGTCAGCGGCGAGTGGAGGGGCCGTGGGGACCCTTCCGCTGGCGCAGCTGACCACGCTGCGCACCGGTGGTGCTCCCTCGCGCATGATCGATGCCTCGACGACCGAAGAGCTCGTCGAGGCGCTGCGCGACGTCTGGTCCACCGGCGACCCGTGGTTCGCCCTGGGCGGGGGATCGAACCTGTTCGTGGGCGACGAGCCGTTCGACGGCAGCGTCGTCCGGGTGCTCACACAGGGCATCGAACGGATGCCGTCGCCCGTGCCGGGCCGCGTCAGGCTGCGGGTGCAGGCGGGGCACGACTGGGATTCCCTCGTGGCGTATGCGGTCGGCGAGGGCCTCGGCGGCATCGAGGCGATGTCGGGCATACCGGGCACCGTCGGCGCTGCGCCGGTTCAGAACATCGGGGCATACGGCCAGGAGATCGTGCAGACGCTCGCCGAGGTCGAGCTCATCGACGAGTCCACCGGTGACGTTTCGACCGTGCCGGCGGCCGAGCTCGGCCTGGGCTTTCGCACGTCGGTGCTCAAGCACCATTACGGGTCGGTGCCGGCGCGCCGCGCAGTGATCCTCTCGGTGACGCTCGATCTCGCGGAGGTCGGCCCCGGCGGTCGCCGCATCGCGGGCGACCAGCTGCGCACGGCGCTGCGCCTCGCCCCCGACGACGAGGTGACGCTCGCGTGGGTGCGCGAGCGCATCCTCGAGACGCGCCGCAGCAAGGGCATGGTGCTCGATCCCGACGATCCCGACACGTACAGCGCGGGCTCGTTCTTCCAGAACGCCGTGGTGTCGGCATCCTTCGCCCGCACCCTGCCGGACGAATGCCCGCGGTGGCCGGTCGCCCCCGATCTCGACCCGGTGCTGGTGATCCCGCTGGCGGCGTTCGACGGGTACGTCCCGCCGCCGTCCTCCGTCGAGTCCGACGTCAAGGTCAGTGCGGCGTGGCTGATCGAGCACTCCGGCCTGCGCAAGGGCTTCAAGCTCCCGCGCTCGCGCGCCGCGCTGTCGAGCAAGCACGCGCTGGCCCTCACCAACCGCGGTGACGCGACCGCCGCCGAGCTGGCGGAGCTCGCCCGGTTCATCCAGGGGCGCGTGCAGTCCGAGTTCGGCCTGATCCTGCAGCCCGAGCCCGTGCTGGTGAACGTCGAGCTCTAGTCCCGCAACCGCCACTCGGCGTCGCGGTCGCCGCCCTCGTCTTCGCTCTCGAGCAAGCGTTCGCGGTGTGCGGGCGCCAGGTTCGCCAGTGCCGCGGCCAGCTCGGCCATGACATCCCATTGCCGTCCCATGAGGTCTCCCTTCGTTCGTCCTCACCTGGGCGACGAACGGGCGTGCAGCAGATCGACGATCTGCCGAAAGATGTTGAGAAACCACGCAGAGGTTGAGAAACCACGCCCAGCGTGGTGTCTCAACCTGCGCGTGGTGTCTCAACCTGCGCGTGGTTTCTCAGCCCGCGGGCCGCGGCGGGGTGCCGGCCATCGCGGTGCCGCGCGTCGTGCCCTCGCCGTCGTCGTTGTCGAGGTTGAGAAACCACGGAGAGGTTGAGACACCGTGAAAGCCGGGGTTTGTGAACCTCCGTGTGGTTTTTGAACCTGCGGGTGGTTTCTCAGCGCGGGGCGGGCGGTGGGGGCTCGGCGCCGTCACGCACGCCAGGCCGAGCCGTGCGGGGATGCGGAGCCGGGGTCAGTTCGATCCGCAGGGCGCGGAAGTCGCCCCGGCGAAGGCAACCCCACCAGACGCCGGTCCCATAGGCCAGGTCGTCCAGGCGCCGGGCCACAGCGAAGCGCACGAGGTCGAGGTCAGCGCGCAGCCGGCGATGCTCGACGACGGCGTCGACCACCGCCATGGTGCCGATGATCCACCGCGCACGGCGTGAGACCACAGCGGCTACGGCGGCCACCGGCCACCAGTGACGGAGTGCGAGCGCAGAGGTCTGCGTGAGTGCGGCCAGCACACCGCCGCCCGCCAGGCGCAGCGGCAGGGTGCGCGAGCCTTCACCGGTGCGCAGCCGACGCGAAAGCCGCCACGCGGTGGCGAGGGTGACCGCGAGTGCGGCGGGGACCGACCACCATCGTGCACACAGCAGCAGCGCCACGACGCCGGCCGACCACGGGCGCAGGATGGCAGGCGGGATGGCTTCGGGGTGACGCGCAGCGAGGCGAGCCGCGCCGGTGCCGTAGAACAGCTTGCGGGCGAACCACGGCCGCACATGAGCGCGATGTTCGTGCGCGACCGTGACGGCCGGGTCGTAGCGCACGCGCCAGCCCGCTTCGGTGAGTCGCCACACCAGGTCGACGTCCTCGGCGACGCGCATGCCGTCGGTGAAACCTCCGGCCAGCGCGTCCGTACGGGCCACGAGGCACGTGCTCGAGAGCCACGACACCGGCGAACGGGGCCGCACGAGCGCCGGCCGTCGCCCGAGATCCACCGAGGACCGCGCGTTCTCATACTGCTCGATCCAGGTGCCGCGGCGGGGGATCCCGGCGATGCGCGGGCCGACGACGGCCAGCGCGGGATCGCCGAAGTGCCGCAGCATCCGCTCCACGTCGTCGGGGGCGAGGGTGACGTCCGAGTCGACGAACGCGACGAACGGTGTGGTGACGACGGCCAGGCCGCGATTGCGCGCGGTCGCCGGTCCGGCGTTCTCGTCCAGGCGCAGCAGCTGCGCTCCGCCTCGCGCGACGACCTCGTGCAGCGCTCGCGCGTCGCGCGCCGGAGTGCCGTCGTCCACGACCACGACACGCAGGCCTGCGAGCCCGTCGAGCAGCCGAGCGAGTTCGGCGGGCCGGCCGTACACGGGGACGACGACGGTCACGAGGTCGCGGCCGATCGCCGGCAACGACGCCGGATCCGGGTGCGCGATGCCCGCGTCGACCAGTCGCGCCGCCAGCCGCATCGACGCAGGATCGGATGCCTCGACCCGGCCGTCCCTGATCAACTCGGCCGCCTGCCGGCTCAGTCGCATGACCCGCGTCGGCGCCCCGCCCACCAGGACTCGGCCGCGGTCATAGCGCCAGACATCCGCGCCCACGATCGCCACCGTCCCGACGGGGAGCTCCTCGGCCGGGGGGCTCGGCAGTTCCGGCTGGGCGGCGGTCACGGGTGCCCCGGGGCCGGCGCACGGAGAGCGGCGGCGAGCTCGTCTGCCATGCGGTCCAGCAGCGTGGCGCCTTCTGCCGCCGACGCCCCTCGCGGATCGCCCAGCACCCCGTTGGGCGCGAGCGGACGCAGGCCGTGCTCGCGCAGTCGCGGCAGCAGGTCGCCGACCGGTTCGACGTTGCCGGGCTCGGCCCTCTCCATCGCCACGCGGTGGGGGGCGAGGTGCAGCAGAAGGCTCGTCTCGCCTCGGCCCGCGTGGGCGTCGCCGTGGCGGCACGGCTGCCACGAGGCATCCGTCCCCTCCTCGCGCAACACGTGAACCGCTGTGGTCAGCGCGTCGACGTTGCCGCCGTGGCCGTTGAGGAAGACGAGTCGCGCCGCCCATTGCCGCGCCGAGCGTCCCACCTCGATCAGCACCTGGGTGAGCGCCTCGGTTCCGATCGACACGGTGCCGGCGAAGGCCTGATGCTCGCCGCTGGAGCCGTACGCGATGGCCGGCGCGACCCGCACATCGCTGCCCGATCGACGCGCAACACCCTCGGCGACCGCGACGGCGATGACGGTGTCGGTGTCGAGCGGCAGGTGCGGACCGTGCTGCTCGGTCGAGCCGACCGGGATGAGGAGCGTCAGCCTCTCGGGGATGGCCGGCCACGGCGCGTCGGCGAGAAACGGCGTCGACGCCGGGGAGGAATGCATGGGCTACTGTCCTCCTTGAGAGTCGCCGCGCGTTTCCGGTGTGCGAGGAGTTTACTGGCATCGAGTGCCATAGAGAAAGGATGCCCGTGGTCGTTCCGGCGCCCGCCGCACCGCGTTCGCGTGGTCGCGCGCGGTCGACGTCGAAGGACGAGCTCGGCCGCATCGGCCTCGATCTGTTCATCCAGAACGGCTTCGACGCCGTCACCGTCGACGACATCGCGGCGGCCGCGGGTATCGGGCGCCGCACGTTCTTCCGCTACTTCCCGTCGAAGAACGACGTCGCCTGGGGGGACTTCGAACGGCTGCTCGAGGGGTTCCGCGGCGCGCTGGCAGAGACCCCCGCAGACGTGCCGCCGATCGAGGCGATCCGCACTGCCGTGCGCCGATTCAACGATGTGCCCGGCGACGAGGTCGAGCGCCACCGGCATCGCATGCGCATCCTGCTCGGCACCCCGGAACTGATCGCCCACTCGACCGTGCGCTACGCGGAGTGGCGAGCGGTCATCGCCGATTTCATCGCACGGCGGCGCGATGTGCCGCCGCATTCGGCGCTGCCGCAGGCGGTCTCGTGGGCATGCCTGGGCATCTCGCTCGCGGCATACGAACAGTGGCTCTCCTCGGACGAGGACCTGCTCGACCTCATCGACGTCTCTTTCGCCGGGCTGCGCGACGTGTTCTCGGACGTCGCGCTCACCGGCGGCTCGCCGGCCGCATGACGCCGCGTCGCATCGTCGTGGCCGGGGCCGGAGGCTCCGGCATCCCGCTCGCGGCGCGCCTGGCGGAGCAGGGGCACGAGGTGGTCCTCCTCGAGGCGGGTCCACCCGGCGCGGCATCCGGCGACCTCGCCGCTGCGCACGGACTGGAGCACGCCTGGACCGTCAGCGAGGGTCTTCCCGACGGGGCGCTGACGTGGACGTACGATGCCGAGCTCTTCGCCGGCAGGCCATGGCGCATCGCGCGCGGGCGCCTTCTCGGCGGCAGCACTTCGGTCAACGGCGCGTACTTCCAGCGCCCGCACCCCGACGACTTCGCGGGGTGGGCGGCCGTCGCCGGCGCGGAGTGGAGCTACGACGCCTGCCTCCCGGCGCTGCGCAGGCTCGAGAACGATCGCGACTTCGGCGATGACCCCGTGCACGGCGCCGGAGGCCCGGTGCCGGTGGCACGCGCCGGAGCCTCCGACCGGGTGACGCGGGCGTTCCTGGCCGCCGCGGCGGAGGCGGGGGCCCACCCAGAAGCCGACAAGAACGGCGGCGGACCGTCGGGCGCGGGGCTGCTGCCCCGCAACGCGGTCGGAGCGGCCCGCTGGGGCGTCGCACGGGCGTACGCGGGGCTGCTGGCCGCCGCATCCGTCGAGGTCCACGCCGGCGTGGCCGTCGAGCGAATCGTGTTCCGGGGCAGCGCTGCGATCGGTGTCGAGGTCACACGCGCGGGGGAGACGTCGTTCCTCGCTGCCGACGAGGTGATCGTCAGCGCCGGCGCGATCGAGACGCCACGGCTGCTGCAGAGATCGGGGATCGGGGATGCCTCCGCCCTGCCTGCGGACACGAAGCTCGTCGCCGAGCGGCCCGGCGTCGGCCGCGGTCTGTCGGACCACCCCGCCCTCGACATCGCGTGGGAGCCGCGTCCTGGCGTGCTGTCGCGCGATCTGGATGCGGCCTGGACCGCGGCATGGAATGCGCCGGCAGGAGAGGTGGCCGACGCCGCCGTCGAACTGCTGCTGGCAGCCAAGCCGACCGCCGCGATACTGAGCGGCCGGGCCGCCGCGGCCGGGCCGCTCGACCTGCGGATCACGCTGGCCACGCCGCATTCGCGCGGGGCCGTCACTGCCGGGATGATCCGGTACGACTATCTCGCACGCCCCGAAGACCTCGCCGCACTGCGGTCCGCGACCCGGCTGGCGGCGATTCTGCTGCGGTCGGAGCCGATGCGCCAGGTGGTGGCATCCGCCGCCGTCCCCGCGTGGGTCGACGCGCCCGCGTCCGAAGAAGCCGCGGAGGAGTGGATCCGCGGCGCGCTCGGCACGGCGCTGCATTCGTGCGGCACCGCCCGCATGGGCGACGAGGACGCCCCGGATGCCGTGACCGACGCGCATGGCCGCGTGCACGGTGCGACCGGCCTGCGCGTCGCCGACGCGTCACTGCTGCCGGCGGTGCCGTCGCGGGGCACCGCGCTGGCCGCGGTGCTCATCGGCGAACGCATCGCCGAGCTGATCGCCTCGGAGTGAGCGGAACCGGGGTTCCGCCGGGCGGAATCGAGGCTCGCACCGGTGCGCGGCGTCAATACGCTGGCCGCGTGAATTGAGGATCGCCCGCCGCACGGACCGCCCGCGCGCCGCGGCGACCGGGGAGGACGAGCGTGGCGATCGACGAGCTCGGCACCGTGCCCGCCGTGTGGGGCGTCATGAACTACCTGTCGGAGGAGTCGACGGTCCTGCGCCGGTTCACGGCGCCGGGTGCGAGCATCAACACCGGACTCTACGACTCGTACGCGGTCCAGGTGTACGACGCCCGCGCCGTGCACCGTCCCTTCACCCTCGAGCGCAACGGCTTCGAACTGGTCCACCGGCCAAGTCGCGTGCGGGACTTCACCGACCGCGACGAGCTCGCCCGGGTGTACGACGCCGAGATCGAGGAGTTCGTGCGCCTGCGCCTCGGCGCCGATCGAGTCGCGCTGCTGGGCGCCACGCTTCGCCGGGCGGCCGACCCTGCAGGCCACGACTCGCAGCCCGCGGCCGGCCTCGTGCACATCGACTTCTCGCCGGAGGGAGCTGCCGCCCATGCCGCCGAGACCTATGCGCGGCACTTCCCGGACGGGCCGGGGTATTCGCGTGCGGTCAGCACGAGCTGCTGGCGCGTGTTCAGCCCGCCGCCCCAGGACTGGCCTCTCGCGGTGTGCGACTTCCGCAGTCTCGGCGATGACGAAGGACGGCCCAACACGCTGTACTTCGTCGATACGATCCCACCCGACCCGTTCGGCCCGATCGCCGGGTCGCCTCGTACGCTCAGCGGGTCGGAGTTCCACTACCGGGCGTCGCACCGCTGGTACTTCTACCCCGACATGACGCGAGACGAGCTGCTGCTGTTCGTGCTGCACGACTCCGACCACTCGCGGCCGTGGCGCGTCATGCACTCGGCCTTCCTCGACGCCGAAGCGCAGGCGGTGACGCCGCGGCACAGCGTCGAATACCGCACGGTCGCGTACTTCCGTTAGCCCTTGGCGCAGCCGGGACGGCCCGCCTCAGCCTGCGGCGCTCGCCCCGCTCGGGGTCCGTCGCGCCGACGGCGCACCCAGCGCGCGAGAGATGGCGCGGGCCGTCGTCGTGAGCGCGGGCAGCGCGGCGCCCGGCGTCCAGTTCTCGCGGTGCAGCGTCACGCCTACCGCGGCGATGACGCGGTCGCGCGGCCCACGGATGGCGACGGCCACGGCGATGGCGTTGTGCGTGATCGACTCGTCGGCCACGGCAACCCCGGTGCGGCGCACATCGGAGAGCACGCGGCGCAGTTCATAAGGGTCGGTGACGGTCTTCTTCGTGTACTTCTGCAGCGGAAGCGCGAGCACTTCCTCCTGGAACTGCGGCGCGGCGTGCGCCAGCAGCACCTGGCCCGTACCGGTGGCGTGCAGCGGCCACCGGCCGCCGAGGCGGCTGAGGACCCGCGCGCCGCCGCGCGCCCGCAGCGACTCCACGTAAACGGTGTCGTGGCCGTCGCGCACCGCCAGGTGCACGTTGGCGTTCATCGCCGCCTGCAGGTCGCCCAGATGCGGGAGTGCGACCTCGCGCAGATGCATGCCCTGCGGTTCGAGGCAGCCCAGTTCGAGCACGCGCATGCCGATCGCATAGCGGCCCTCGACGGAGCGCTCGAGCGCGCCCCACTCGCGGAGCTCGCCCACGAGTCGATGCGCGGTGCTCAGACTGAGCCCCGCGCGTCTGCTGATCTCGCTCAGCGTGAGGACGAGGTGGTCCTCGTCGAACGCCTCGAGGATCGCCAGCACGCGTTGGGCGGCGGTCATCTGGCCGCTGTGCGCCGAGCGGCGCGAGCGGGCTGAGGGTGCGGACTGAATGGGATTAATGGTCATCGTCGACCAACCTCCGGAAACGTCGTCGTCGCTCAGGGTGGGGAAGTGCCCCTCATCATGGAGCATTTCCCTATGACGATAGTCATGCCATTCCGCCAGGCGGAACGACGGCGACCGCTCGTGGTGACCCGGCTCCGGCATCCGTCGTCACCTTCCGCCAGGTGGGATGACATTTCGGTGCTCGCGGAAACGATGTCTACGATCTCGACATGACCATCGACCGAGGACAGCTCGACGAGTTCCGCAAGACCCTCGAGGCCGACGACTACCACCTGTCGGTCGAGCTCGTCGACGACCGGGCGCTCGCCCGCATCGAAGCGGGTCCCGCGGCGTGCGCGGAATGCCTGGTCCCCAAGGACTTCATGCGTCAGATGCTCTCGCCGATGCTCGGCGTGGGCGCGGACCGCATCGAGATCACGTATCCGGTCGAGGTGCACACCTCGGGAGTCTGATCTGCGGCGTCACACCACCGGGGCGGGCGTCGTCGGCGCGGGGAGCCGGTTCTCGGCCGAGTACACCGGAGACGACAGCAGGAACGGGATCGCGGCACGGCGCGGCTCGTCGATCGGCTCTTGCGGGAACGCGGCCTCGATCGTCGCGTGACGGTCGGCCACGCCCTCACGGAACTCGGGGTGCGTGAGGATGAACATGTCGCCCCGACGGATGCCGGCCAGCACGCGCTCGCCCGCCTCTTCGGCGCTCATGTACGGCTGGTGCCGCGCGGCCTCGGTGAACTCCCGGGGCGGCGGGGTGTACCCCGACTGCCCGTACTGCTCAGGACGGTTCGCGACAGCGGTCGCGATGTTGCTGTGTGTCGGTCCAGGGCAGTACGCCGCCACCGAGATGCCCTCGGGGAGCAGTTCGATGTGCAGCGCCTCCGACAGCCCGATCACGGCCGCCTTCGTCATCGAGTACAGCCCGGCGACGATCGGCATGAGACCCGCCATCGAGGAGGTGTTCACGACGGCGCCGCCCTCGCCGTGCGCGCGGATCTTCGGCACGAAAGCCTGGATGCCGTTGCCGACGCCCTTGATGTTGACGTCGATCACCCAGTCCCAATCGCTGGGCGTGGCGTTCATGACCGGCCCGGTCAGGCCGATCCCGGCATTGTTGACGAGCACGTCGATCCGACCGAAGCGCCGCTCCACCTCGTCGGCCGCTGCCCGCATCGCCGACAGGTCGGTGACGTCCACCTGCATCGTCTCGACCGCGAGGCCGCGCTCGGCGAAGATCGACGCGGTCTCGTCCAGATGTGCGCCGGTGCGCCCGGTCACGACGACCGTCATCCCAGCCCGGGCGAGGGCCAACGCGATGCCCCGTCCGATTCCGCTCGACCCGCCGGTCACGACGGCGACCTTGCCTGCGACATCCTTCAACATGCGCTCTCCTTCGTGCTCTGGTGGGCCCAGTCAACGACACGGCGCGGGCACTTTCCGCTTTCCTTCCATGCGGCGAAAGCCTGCTGGTCACACGCGGCGCGCGGGCGACACGGTAGAGGAAGACCGCAGCCGGCGTCGTCGCCGGCGGCTGACAGCGCAGTCCTCAGCGAAAGGCAGTCCATGAGCACGACGACCAGCGTGGCCGACAGCGCCGCCCCCGCTCGCTCCTCCGCGACGACGACCAGGGCGGTCGTGTGCCGGGCGCCCGGCAC